>CAYIFC010000013.1:0-17945 GCA_964362645.1 uncultured Candidatus Saccharibacteria bacterium | reverse complement strand
TCCATCCAGTCCATAACGGTATCGCCTTCGTGCACCTCACCAATCTTGTGCGAGACGCCGGTATAGAAGAGGATGCGCTCACTGACGGTAGTTTTGCCCGCATCAATGTGGGCAATAATACCGAAGTTACGAACGCGCTCTAAGGGATAATCGCGGGCCATCGGTATAGTTTACGCGGTAGCCGAAGGGGTCGGCCTAGCCCGGTCGGGAACGGCCAAGGGCAACTTGGGCTTGTGGGCAACGCGAGCAAAGTGAGCAAAGGCGCGATTGGCCTCGGCCATTTTGTGGACCATTTCCTTCTTCTTAATCGCTTCACCTTCATTCTTACTGGCGAGGATTAATTCTTCGGCCAAACGAGCGGCCATCGGCATACCTTTGCGCGAGCGAGCGGCGGCAATGATCCAGCGGAGACTCAAAGCCAAGCGGCGGTCCGGGGTAACCTCATGCGGGATCTGATAGTTAGCACCACCCACACGACGCGAACGGAGTTCCATCTGCGGACCAGCGTTCTTAAGCGCTTCCTCGTAGATCATCATTGGCTCTTGCTTCGTCTTCTCTTTGATTATATCGAAAGCGCCGTACACCAAACCGCGAGCGGTCGCCTTCTGGCCGCGCTTCATTATGTAATTAGTAAGTTTTGCCACCTTAGCCGATTGGAAGGTCGGATCAAGTTCTACTTTCCTCTTTATATTTAATTTCCGTCTCATTTTGTTTAGAGTTTAGAGTTTAGGATTTAGTGCTTATTTCTTCTTGTCCGCCTTCGGCGCTTTGGCACCATACTTCGAGCGACCTTGGCGGCGCTTCTCGACACCAGAGGCATCAAGCTTACCACGGACAATATGGTAACGCACACCTGGCAAGTCCTTAACACGACCACCGCGGATCATCACCACCGAGTGCTCTTGGAGATTGTGGCCCACGCCGGGGATATAAGCGGTAACTTCCATACCGTTGGTCAGGCGCACGCGGGCGATCTTACGAACAGCCGAGTTAGGCTTCTTAGGAGTGGTGGTCCGAACAACGGTACAAACGCCGCGCTTGAATGGGGCGGGGTAAAAGATCGGACGATTTTTAAGCATATTAAAACCCCGGGCGAGCGCCACGGAGCGGGACTTTCTGATTATTCGACGCCGAGGTCGGCGCACCAACTGATTAATTGTCGGCATTGTTTGCTTGGATACTTTACTTGACCCTCAATATAAATGCAAGACCGCCCCACCCAAACCCTCCCCAAAGGAGAGGGCTTTGATCTCCCCTTCTCCTTCGGGGAAGGGGTCGGGGGATGGGGCTAGTTAGAAATTGAGGCCGGTAAATAATTTGAAAATAAAGAAAACCAGCGGGAAGAGAGACTTCCAAAGATAGAAGATAACGAGGAGAATCAAAAGAAATTGGTAGCGGAGAAGGAAGGTTTCGATGCCACGGAGGCGGTAAGGGAGGATGGCGAAAAGGATCTTGGAGCCGTCGAGTGGTGGAATGGGGATGAGATTAAAGATCGCGAGCAAGATGTTGAGGAGAACTATGGTACTGATGGCAGAGACTAAGCTCAAAGTCCAAAAACCAAAATCCAAACGAAGAATAATAGAGAAGATTAGGGCGAGAATTAGATTAACGGCCGGGCCGGCGGCGGCCACATAGGCCGGACCCCATTTGCCATTGCGGAGGTTGTACGGATTGTAAGGCACTGGCTTGGCCCAACCGATAATAAAGCCGCCCATACTGTAAGTAAGGAGCGGGAGGAGGAAGGAGCCGAACGGGTCAAGATGCGATAAGGGGTTAAGGGTCAGGCGACCAGCTAAGCGTGCCGTCGGGTCGCCCAAGTAGTCGGCCGCCACTCCGTGCGCCACCTCGTGGAGGACGACGGAGATAATAAGGATGATAATTTGGAAACCGAGGTCCATCTTTGTTGCCTTAAGTAATATCGCATGATAGCATGATTCCACTATGAAAGCGTGCACAATCTGCAACAAGGGTAGTTTGATCGCCGGCGGTTACTCCAACCGCGTCCGTGCCACCAAGTTCAACCCCACCGGCAAGGTCCGCCGCCAACCCAATCTCCAATGGGCCCGTCTCCCTGGCACACAAGGTCGCGTTAAAATCTGCACCTCTTGTCTTAAAAAGAACCGCCATCTCGTAGGCTAAAAAAAATCCCTGTTGAGGCGACGGTAACGCACCGTCGGTGATTCAACAGGGACACAGGGTAAGCTTGAAAACAAGAAACTTCAGGCGGCAAGTCGTTCAACCAATTGTTCGTGGGTATCGACACACATCTCCGCTCCAGCGTTGATTAAAACCGGCCGCATAAACCCATGACCAGCACTAAAACCAACACCACGAATTTCGGCCAACCGAGCATCCCTCATATCTGACCAAAGGCCACCCACAAAGTAAGTAAGGTGTGATGGACACAAGAGAATTTGGGCACACGACCGTAAGACTTGGGCCTTATTAAACTTGTCGGTCACGACGATGTCGAAAAGTTTAGTCAGGTTAAAACACTGCAACCTCCTCTTAACAACATCAGAGTAACCTGAACTAACAATGGCTGTCTTGTATCCGACAGACCGAAGGGATTTGATTGCTTCAACTACCCCAGAGTAGAGAACCTCAGTTCGGAAATGGATTTCTGCTAAAGTACGAAAAACTTTTTCCGCTTCCAACCACGCCACCCCAAACTGAGAGTAAAATGGCTGCGGCGGATTAGAAAAGGATTCCAAAAAAGTACGGAACGTGGGCAACATAGCCATCGGAACTCCAAATTCTTCCAGCGTGCTTCGAAGAGTTATGAAATACTCGTTGATACTATCGATGACTACTCCATCCATGTCGAATATCACTAACCCTTTGGGTTTTATCATCACTCCCTCCTTCTGGTTAAATGTTTCTTATTCTGTTGTGCAAAGACCACCTCTGCTACTCACCATCTTAACAGATTTTTAATCGGCGAGTTTAAGCGAAGTGCCATCAGTTGTGAATAAGATGGTACCAACCTTTGCTGTGTTGAGCACTTGAGCGCCACTGGCTCGCAAACGCTCCACCACTTCCGGGTGCGGGTGGCCATAGCGATTATTAAAACCGGCTGAAATAACGGCATAGTCGGGACTGGTTTGGGACACGAACTCTTGCGAGGTTGAGGTCTTAGAACCATGATGGCCGGCTTTTAAAACTTCCACATCGATCTTGTCTCCATCAAGTCCAACGAGATAGCGCTCAATCGCAATTGGTGAATCGCCCGTGAGCAAAAAATCGGTCGCGCCATAAGTAAGTTTAGCGACAACAGAAGAAGTGTTGGTTTCCATTTCAACCGGGTCACGGTCAGGGAAAAGGATTTCGAGCACTGCTCCCCCACCAAGATTTATTTTCATCCCGCGCCACGCGATAAGTATTGGAATTTTTTGCTTCGCGATAGTTTCCAGAAAAAGTTGATCGGGCGTGGTACTAGAACGCAACCCAGTTTCAATAAAACTGCCAACGCGATAGCGCTCGAGCACACTCGGCAGGCCGCCAATATGATCGGCGTCTGGATGAGTAGCGATTACGACATCAATAAAGCGATCACTGAAAGCCATTTGCTTGCCAAGTGCCCGCAAAACTTGGCGCCCCGAACCACCATCGATTAGTACCTGACCGCCCGTCGGACTCTCGATTAATATGCTGTCGCCTTGGCCGATATCCAAGAAAGCAACCTTAAGTTGTGCGCTGGGCGTTGCTTGAGCGACACCAAACCAAACAAGCAAATTAAAAAACAGGAGTACGAGCAAAATATAAGAGCGACGGTTCATGATTTGGATACAAACTTAGAATACTTCTTTTTTTCTTTCAAGAGCCAGTAACCCATGATTGCGTACAATACTAGCGTTAGAAAGAGTGGGAAATTAGAGAAGTGGAAGTCGGAGAGTGGAAGGAATGAAACAATTTTGGCTATAGCCAAAATATACGCCGCTGGTAAATAAGCGAAGAAGCCGACAACAACACCAAGCGGCGGGAAGATAAGCGAAACTAGAACCGTAAAAAAGGTCAGGATCATCGCCAGCGGGATAATCGGCAAGACTAAAAGATTGGCCGGCAAGGTCCAAAGCGAGAAATCACCAATCCAGTAGAGCAACCACGGCAAAACAAAAAGTTGGGCGCTAATAGTTGTTGTGGCCACTTCGCGCAGACCAAAACGCTTCGGCACGAAGAGTAGTCGCCGCTCAATGTGCGGCGCCGCCACAATTAAACCGAGAGTGGCTAAAAAGGAAAGGTGAAAACCGAGATCAAATTGTAAGATTTTCGGATTAATTAAAATCATCACGAGTGCCGCGAGAAGAAGTGCGCGCAAGGCTTGGTACTGCTCCCCCGCCAAGCGCGCCACAAGCGCAATGAGTGCCATCAGGAGCGCGCGGAGTGTGGCTGCGCCGCCACCGGCCATCAGGGCAAAAGCGATCAAGCTACCGGCCGCGCCGAAGAGTGGGAGACGGCCGGGCAAGGGAGCCAAGCCGCGGCCAATCCAATCACCCACCACCGACAGATTGTAGCCAGAGAGGACAATCATGTGCGTGAGGCCGGCGCGCCGAAGCGACTCTTCTTCTTGCTCACCGAGCGAACCGCGGCCACCGAGAATAACACCGCCGAGTAAACTGGACTCGGGTTCGGGTACCGCACTCGCTAGACGCTCAAGTAAGAGATGTTTGAAGTCGAAGAGTACGCGCCGAATTTTTGAGCCTGCCCGACTACGTTCAGGCGGGCCGCCAATTTCGGGCAGAGATTCAAGAGTCGGCCGATTGAGGAGAAAATATATTTCGTCTTTGGCCAAAAATGCGCCGTAGTCAAAAGCGTCAGCGCCTTCGCCAATTATTCCTGGACGCGTAAGGGTGCCGGTGACAGTAAACCGATCACCATAACGATAATCACCACCCAACGACACACGCGCTAACACCTTAACGGAAGAATTGTCCGGCTTGAGTATTAGCTTAACTTGATTGTCGGTTGTTTCCGGCTCATCAACAATTGTAGCCACAAAACTCACCACCTCACCTACCGGCACATCCGCCACAAACTCCGATTTATCTTTCGCTTCATAACGAAGAGCGCCCAAGCCAAGTCCGAGCGTAAAAATCAAAACAAACAAAAAATAGCGGGAAAACTTATTCACAGTCTTGTATTTGTGATGATCTTACCTATAATAAACCAGTATGCAATTAGTTGGCTCAAAAATGTTTCTAACCAAAGGCGTTGGCGTCCACAAGGATCGCCTAGGTTCGTTTGAACTAGCATTACGAGACGCGGGCGTGGAACACTGCAATTTAGTTTTAATTTCCAGCATCTTTCCCCCGGGTTGCAAAGAGGTTAGTAAAAAGGATGGCGTAAAAATGTTGAAACCCGGCCAGATAGTTTTCGCCGCTTACGATCGCAACGAAACTTGCGAACCGAATCGGCTCATTGCCGCCTCTGTAGGCGTAGCCATTCCCGCTGACCCAACCCAGCACGGTTACCTCTCCGAGCACCACTCTTACGGCGAGAACGAGCAGAAAGCTGGTGACTACGCCGAGGACTTGGCCGCGTCCATGCTCGCCACAATTTTAGGAATTGAATTTGACTCGAGTAAAGCTTGGGATGAACGGGAGCAACTTTATAAACTAAGTGGTAAAATTGTTAAGGCGACCAATGCCACCCAAACCGCCATCGGTAACAAAGACGGCCTCTGGACCACCGTCTTCGCCGCCGCCGTCTTCTGCGACTACAATCTTTTTCAGCCGTAATAATTTCTCAAACAAACACAAACAAAATAGCCCCGCACCTTTCTGTAGTTAAACAGAAAAAATACGGGGCTCAAGGTCTAAGTTCACAGGATCTAAAGAGATCTAAGTGAACCAGACCTAAGGGCTACCCGCCCGAACGACTGCTGTCGTTTGGTCGGGCGGGCTTGGCGAGAACGGCGGACGGGCGGTGCCGATACCAGCCGTTCTCAAGCCAGAGCACGTTCCAGTGCCACTGCCCGTCGCGCCAATACAAGTACAGGACGTAGCGGTAGCCGTCCGGACTAAGCAGAATGGTGCCATCGAAGTAGGTGAACGTGGTATTCCCGTTCGTCTTCTCCTTCCAGCTCTCCGGGATGAGGTTCTGGTTCTCCCAGAGAATTTGGAAGATCCGAGCATCCAGGCGAACGTGGCCAGCCTTCTTCAGGCGCTCGAGCTTCGTCTCCCCCCTTACCTGGTCCTCGCCGTCCTTGAGCATGTGCTCGAGTCGAATCTGGACCAGGTCGACCTCGGCGAGAGTAAGACTACGCTCATCCTCTTCGTCGATCTTCCAACCCTCGCCCAAGAACTTGGCCGGGTCGAACTTGACGCTCCGATCAATCCGAAGGATGTTCGGGAGCCAACACGCCTCCTTGCGCAGGAAACGCTTAAGCTCCACAAACCAGGTCTGTCGCGACTCGCCGGAGAGCTTCTCCAACAAATCCTTTACCACTCCCAAGAAGTCTGGACACAAGGCCGTCAACAATCGAACAGTTGCACCGAGAATGTCGTTAGACATTGTCAGCTCCTTTCGGTAAAAAGGTGGCAATCCAGGACACGCGCCCAGAGAACCAACCCTGCCAATTAGCCGTGTAAATGAACACTCTACCCTCCATTATATACCGATTAGACTATGTTGTCAATAGCGGTGGGTGTTTGGACACGGAGTGTCCATTGGTGGCTTAAAATAAGGGTTTGGTGGGGGGAGTAGAAACCTCATCCATGGCTTTGTTGGCGAGGCGGTCGGCGTGGGCGTTTTGGGCGCGGGGGATGTGGGTAAACCTAATTTTATGAAAGATGGTGACACGAAGATTCCAGATTGTCATGAATAAAAGCTGGAGCGTCTTTTCGTTAATCTGGTAGTGGCCCGAGAGTTGTTCGGTGACTAACTCACTGTCCAAACGAACCTCAATTTCGGCACTGGTCAACTTTTCTTTCCCAAATTTTTTCTTGAGCGTCTCCAGACCAAGAATTACGGCGCGATATTCGGCCTCATTGTTAGTCGCGGTGCCGATCGCTTGGTAATCCTCTTTTAAAACCTTTCCAGATTCATCGGCGATAACAATACCGACACCAGCCGAACCTGGGTTACCTCGCGCTCCCCCGTCGGTGTAGAGAATTAGCTTTTGCATACGAAAACTATAGCAGTGATGGACGCACATCGACAATCCGAAGGCGGCGCTCACGCACGCCACGGAAAAAGCTAGTTTCGAGTTGAGCGGCCACATCGATCTTGGCCCCGGACTCAAGTTGGTCGAGACCAAGGTGCTCTGGTCGGCTAAAAAACTTTATGGCCTTAATCCGTCGGTCGCCGGACGGGCCCGCTTGACGCAAAAAGAGTGAGAGATGATTACTCGTTTGACCAAACGACTGCCAGCGCTCGAGCGTTACAGCGGGAAAGAAAATAATCGGCTTCTCATTCCCAATCCCAAATGGCCTTAATTGATCTATCAAGTTGTAAGTTTCGTCGCTAAGGTTGGGTAGAGAAACTTCGGCTTCGCAAACGAGAGCAGTCGCGGCCACAGTACTAGCCAGAGCCGGATAGACAGAAATAAGACGCTCGGCTAGTTCGAGTTCGCGGCCGGCGGCGAGTGAAAAACCACCGGCCATTGCATGTCCACCGTAATTAGCAAAAAAATCTTTTCCAGAATCGATCATGGTCATCAACTCAACAACATTAACCGATCCGTCCGAACGGCAGGATCCCTTAATTTCGCCTTGCCCATTCTTACCCCAGAGGAAAACGGGGCGATTGTGCCGCTCCACCAAACGACTGGCGACTAAACCAAGGACACCGAGCGACCAACTAGCGTCACCAGCCACTAAAACTGGCGACAGGGCGGGCTCGAAGTTTTGTAAAATTAAATCAACCGCACCACGGCGCTCCTGATTCTTTTCTTCCAGGTGATCCACAATGCTCTCGGCCTCGCGTGGGTCGGTGGTGAGAAGGAGACGAAGGGCGGCGTTAGCGTGCGACATCCGGCTGGCCGAGTTGAGACGAGGCCCAATGGTAAAAGCGATATCGTCTTCGGTTAACTCGCTTAGCAGTAAACCTGAACGTTGCACCAAGTGGCGTAACCCCAAACGCGGCGTACGGCGCAAAATCTTGAGGCCAAAGTAAACAAGCGCGCGGTTCTCGCCTGTCAGCGGCACCATGTCGGCCACCGTCGCAATTGCTACCAAGTCGAGTAGCCACTTACTCCAAGAATCATCCAACCCGTTCGCTTGTCCAAGCGCCCGAGCAAGCTTCCAGGCCACACCGGCGCCACAGAGTTCTTTGTACGGATACTCATCACCAACCTGCTTAGGATTAAGGATCGCTACCGCTTTTGGCAAACTACTTGGCGGTAAATGATGATCAGTGACAATAGTTTCAATCCCTTGTTCGAGAGCATGGGCAACTTCAGCCTGATTACTAATCCCACAGTCAACAGTGATAATTAACTTAACACCGTTCTTAGTAAAATCATCAATCACCTTTTTACTTAAACCATAAGCTTCTTCGTGGCGATCCGGAATGTAAACACTAAAGTTAGTGTACCCAATCTTCTCAAAAAACGAAGCGAGAATCGCCGAACCCGGCACGCCGTCAGCGTCGTAGTCGCCAAAAATCACGATCTTCTCTTTATTTTCTATTGCCTTCTCTACTCTCTCCACCGCGCGTTTCATCCCCGACATTAAAAACGGATCATATATATCGCGCTGGTAATCAGGCACCACCAAACCTCTGGCCGCTAAAATTTCGGCCAGAGGTAATGAAGGAGGCAAAATCCAATCTTTAAAACCCTGCAACATTGGGCGTATTATACCCCACCGATATTAACTAACTACTGAGTACAAGGTTGAAGCGAAATTGAGTCAGAAACTTGGAGTCCTCCCCCGCTCTTGAGTAAACCACCTGTATTAGTCGTGGAACACGGTTCCGAACCACTGGAGCCGCCATTGAGGACAAACACCGCACCAACAGCATGGTTAGTTTGAATATTATCGAAAATATAAGTTGTGGTAGCGGCTAGCGGAACACCGTCAATAATAATGTGACTCAAACCATAACCAGTGTTGGGAGTAAAAGTGTAGGTTTGATTCGCTCCCTGATTAACGGTGGTGGTGCCAGAGGGTGAAATGATGCCACCAGCTATAGCCGAGGCGGTGAGAGTGAAGGTAGTAGTGGACATGGGAATAGAGTAATTAAAAATATAAGCCTCGCCATGCTTGTTACCTTGAACCCCACTCGCCATATTCGCCCCGGCGAGAATTATGTTGTCAATAATAGAAACCGCATTGCCCAAACGATCACTACCCAAACTTACCATTGGTGTCGATAATTTAACCTGGGCCGCCCATGTTCCACCACTAAAAACAAAAGGATACACTGCCCCTCGGTCCTCGATACCCCCCCCACTTGGATCGTCCCAATACGGACTACCGACAACTATTAAATTACCCTTAACGGCCACGGACCGGCCAAAACTGGACCCAGAGCCTGAGTCCGAACCGGTCAATTTAGTCTGGAAATTCCATTGGTTTCCGTTGCGGGAAAAAACATAGGCGGCACCAGCATCAGCAGCAACCCCATCATTAAAATTAGCCCCAACAACCAAGAGATTATTGTCGAGACTGACTGCGGCGCCAAAATTGTCGCCACTTCCTCCATCCGAAGCCTTAATCTTCTGCTGAAAAACCCACTGATCACCGCTTAAATTATAGATGTAAACTGAACCATAGTTTGTGCCAGCAACTCCATCTTCGCCATAACTGCCGATAGCAAGCGTCTCACCAGAAGCTGTTAGGGAGAAACCAAAGAAATCATACAAGGCAGGGTTAGGTGTACTTATCACCTGTGTTTGCACCCACGACGAACCGTTATAATTGAAAACAAAAACTTGCCCAGCATAGAAATTAGCCCCATAAGCCCCCACAAACATTTTTGTACCAACAATCGCCACCGCTGAACCAAAGAAATCACCGAGAGTGCTTGGCGCTGGTAATAATTTTTGACGATAAGTCCAAGTTGAGCCGACAAGCTCGTAAACATAAGCCGCGCCTGCCCCCCCGGCACCAACAACAGTCCAAGAATCGTCAACAGCGACAGCTGAACCAAAACGATGACCACTGGCCCCATCAGGAGCAACTAATTTTTGAGTAGTTGTTGCCCAACCTGTGGCACTAGTAATTACATAAGCCGCGCCTCGCTCTAACGCTGTCGGCCAACGCGGAGCGCCCAAAATAGCCGTATTGCCATCTAAAGCCAGACTAGTGGCAAATTGGTCTTGCGAGCCAAGATCGTTTGGTACAATCAAACTACTGCTATTAATAACTAGTTGGTCACCGGTCAAGGTTTGGTGGTTAACAATGGCCGCTGATTGACCTAATTTGGTCAGTAAGGTGTTAAGTTGGGCCTGGATTCGAGACAACTGGGCAAAAAGCTCACCAAGCCTGGCCACCGAGATCGTTTGGGCGGTAGTTAAGAACGGGAAAGTAAATAGAGTTAGAAGTAAAAAAACTACTAAAAAGTATCGATTTTTCATAATTAACATTATAATACTAATCGAGTATGAATAAAAATAAACAATCCACATGTATCTTTTGTAAAGTCGTGGCCAAACAAATCTCGGCCGAAGTGGTATATGAGGACGATAAATTTATCGCTTTTCTAGATATTAACCCTCGCTCCCCCGGCCACCTACAAATAATTCCTAGGGAGCACTATCGTTGGGTTTGGGACGTGCCAGAAGCCGGTCAGTATTTCGAAATCGCCCAAAAATTAGCTAGGGCAATGCAAAAAACTTTTAACCAACCTGCTATCTGGTCGAGAATCATGGGCGACGAAGTTGAACACGCTCATGTGTGGTTGTTCCCACACCAAGATACGGTGGGCAATAAATCTGATCTTGCTGGAAACGCTACTAAAATTAAACAAGCATTAAAATAATCCTTCGACTTCGCTCAGGATAAAAAACACCCCGCACTATAAAGATACGGGGTGAAAAACAAACTACTGAAAACCTTTGAAGCTTAGGCTACCTTACGATATGCGCACAGCCGGCAACCACTTGCTGTCGAAGCAAACATGCCATGGTTCTTGAGCCGAAGTCCGGCAGAGACAAACCAGACGAACCGATTTGCCATCTTGAAAACTGAAACAAACGTCATTCGCACTAACGACATCGGCCACTCCACCCTCACCCGTCGAGAGATGTTGTTCGACCACAAATCCGCGCTCGCTCGGTTTCGCCACGAAATAATGGCCGACACCATCAGTATCGATAACGGCGTTGATCTCCACGATCTCACCTTGATCATCCCTGATAATTTCGTAATCGATATTCTTCGCGATTGTAGACTCTTGGCCGCGTGCCACAACCAGTGTCAATGCCGCAAACTGCCGAACTGCCGTGAGGGTTGGCGACTGCTTCGACCCCTTCCCTTCCCCGACTCGATCACTGGCAGAAATAAAAGGGATAAAAACCAAACAAACAAACAAAATAACCAATACAGACTTTTTCATCACAATCTCCTTCCAAATTCGGCGATGACCAGGGGAAACATGACGGCAACGAGCCGCCAAATGGCTAAATGTAGGCTTTTATTCAATTGTCAAAGTCCCAATTTAGCTAATCTACATCCTACCACTTGACCAAAACTCGTCAAGAGTGGTGGGTGATGGCTTCGAGGCCAGGGAGGGTGCCGGTAGCAAGGAAGTCGAGCATCGCGCCGCCCCCGGTCGAGACGAAATTAAATTGATCGAGCAAGTTTAGAGACTGGATGGAAGCAATTGTGTCGCCACCGCCAACAATGGAGTGAGCATTACTGGCAGCGATGAAGCGAGCCACAGCATCGGTACCGCCGCGCCAACCCTGCTCGTAAGAACCTAACGGACCATTCCAAAGGATGAGCTTAGCGCGACTAATTTCCAGCAACAACTTTTCCACCGACTCAAGACCCATGTCGAGAATCTTGTCTTCTGGGACTAGCTCTGTTGGCCTCTTAATAAACACTCGCTCCCCATTCTGGACGCGCACATCGCTCGGTAAAATTATTTTTGGCTCATTAACTAAAGACTCCATAGAAACATCTTTCTCCACCAACGAACGACCGAGCTCATAACCCTTGGATTGAAAAAAGCTGTGAGCAAGCGCGCCACCAAGAAAGATGCGGTCGGCAATTGGTAAAAACTTCTGCACCAAGGGCAATTTGGTGCCAAACTTAGCACCGCCTAAAATTAGAAGGAAGGGATGATTGGGGGTAAAGGCCAAGCTTAACTCTCGCACCTCTTCTTCAAAAATCAAACCGAGATAATTTGGTAAGAGTTTCGCCACACCAACAATAGACGCATGCTCACGGTGTGACGCCGCAAATGCGTCATTGATATATAGATCGGCGAGTGCGGCTAAGCGTTTAGCAAAGGCTTTGTCGTTCCCCTCCTCGCCCGGATCTTGGCGCAAATTTTCTAACAACAATGCATGGCCGGCTTTAACCTCGGCCGCTTTTTCTTCCACCCCATCCCAAGCATCAGCAAACTCTACTGGAATAAACTTGCCCAGGGCGGACGCTATGGGAGCCAAACTTTCACCCGCCCCACCTAAATGAGAAGCGATTATAACTCGTGCTCCACGTTCAAGAAGAAAGCGGATCGTTGGTAGGCTCCGTTTGAGACGAAAGTCGTCAACCACCTTCCCGTCAACGATCGGCAAGTTTAGGTCGAGTCGGAGAAACACTCGTTTCCCCCGAAGATCGCTAGAGGTTAAATTCTTTACTAATGGCAAGTCGTTTAAATTTTTCACGCTTGTTTTAAGATCTCGACAAAAATATCTGCCCGCAGAGAAGCTCGGCCGACCAATAGCCCGTCGGCATGACCATCTGTCAGAAAGCTTTTGGCATTCGTGGTATCGACCGAGCCGCCGTAGAGCACTGGCACACCTAGCGCGACCTTGGCTCCAACCAGCATGCTTAAAACTTTGCGGATAAAAATTGCCTGTTCACGAAATCCCTCCGGTGTATCGCTCGCCTTAGCCGCCGCCCCGATCGCCCAGACCGGCTCATAAGCAATAATCAAATTAGTAAAATTGTCGCGCGAGAGGCCGACCAAATCTTTTTCTAACTGTTCTTTAATAATATTTAAATATTTGCCGTCATGATCCCTTTCTCTCTCTCCCACACACAGAATTATTTTCAAATTACTTTTTAAAGACCATTTGATCTTTTGATTAATTAGGTCATCGCCTTCACCCGCGGCCCTTCTTTCCGAATGACCAATGATTACATACTGGGCACCGCTATAAGCAACCATCGAGGCCGAGACGAAACCAGTGTAAGCCCCACTGGCCGCTGGGTAAGCATCCTGTGCCCCGAGCGCCACATTGCTAGCCGATTTTAACAGCGGAAGAAAGACGGCGGGCGGACACACCACCACCCGTGCCTTCGATTTTGTCGCCGCTTTCTTGGTCGCCCCAAAGAGCTCGCGCGCTTCGCGCGGTGTCTCCGGGTTCATCTTCCAATTGGCCACGATTAGTTTTTTCATATTTTTGAGAGTATTCCCCCCGTAAATTATATAGTATAATCAGTGAGTGAAAAAGTCCTTAATCTTAACTGTTTTGCCTATTATTTTTGTGGTGATTATTGTTGTTTCTCTGCTCGGCAAACAAAACGAAACCGCTGTCTCTTCTCTTCCCGTCAATACTGAACCGACCAACAACCCTCCCGAAATAGTAACCCAGAATAAAATTGTCTGGGGTAAAATGAGTCCCGGATCCTATCAACGGAAAATTGAACCTCAAAAACAAACGATTGAATCAGTAAGCCTGGGTGGACAAGGTCAAGCAATTTTAAAAATCACCACTTCCGATTCCAATGTTAAGGTGGAACTAAAGGACGAAAACTTCCAACCAACAACCAATGATCCGGCCGTTAATCAAGCGATTGTTAAAGAACCAAACGGCGACACAACTTTTATTTTCCAAATTCAAAGTAAAACCAAAACGGGAGTTAAGGATTGGCAACTAGTTGTTAGCAACCCCAACTCTAACAGCCAAACCAATTACGACTTGACGATATCTGAAGGACCACCAATTTCAGCTGATTCAACAACCGGGAATACCGAGATAGGGATTAACGGGCAAGCTGATTTGTCACTCACACTGGAAGAAACCGTGGCGCTTAATGTGACAGTGCCAGTAATTGAGGCGACAGTTATTGCCACGATTACCGACCCTAACGGCCAAAACACAACGATTCCACTTGTTGAAGACCCCGATGCGCCGGGGACCTACACCGGAATCTTCAACGATGTTGATGTCCCGGGCACTTACGAAATAACTTATACCATCACCGGCGAAAACTCCGCCGGTGAACAATTCGACCAAATAGTAACCGATCAGTTTACGGTTCCCGACCCAAACGCCAGCGAGGATCCCCTTTCGTCCAATCCTACCTACCAATCAATAAAAAAGTTTGACATCAATCAAGCCGACGATATCCGTCCGGTGTATTAAGGATTAAAGTTCGCGCCAAGAAATGGTGGTGTATTGATCAGAAGTGAGAGGGAAAGAGGGTGGCGGACCATACAGCAAATTACCATCATAAACGATATTTCTTGTGATGTAACCGGTATTGTTACTGTAAGCAAAACCGTAACGAAGATTGGTGGCAATCATGCCGAAAAGTGATAAGGTAGAACGAACATAATTAGATCCGCAAGCAGAATTATAATAATAGCGCCCGACCCGACCATTCTTGGCTATCAGGGCGGCATCAACTGTTAAAAGATCATTACTATAAAGACCGACATTGAAATTGTTCTGGGCAATCAAAGCCAGAACATCCTGCCCGTCATGGGTGGTATAACGCAAATCTTTGTTGACCGTAATACTGGTGTTGGTGCTGGCACTATCGGGAAACCGACCGGAAGCGATGGTCAGACGGGCCGTCTGAATCTGTCCCTCAACCCAAATATTGTCTTCCAGAAAAACCAACCCGTTGGACGGAAAAGTGTAATTGCCGAGCAAAGTTTGAGCCCCGCTACCAGTTCCGATGCTCCAAGTGGCCCAACCAGTTTGAGCCGAGGCCTGATTTTGGGAATTAGTGCAACTGCCACTGGGTGACGAGCGAAGAGAATTAACCCGAAAAAGATCAAAGGTATCGTTAGTTTTGAGCACCAGATTGTAGCCTAACGCGCCGGAACTGGCAAAACACAATTTACCGTTTGGTACATCCGTCTCGCAAAGACCACTGACCGGCAAAGTATCGTCCCGAAGATCCGATAAATCAGCCGTAAGTCCGGTAAAATTAACGGCCGGTACTGGGAATTGCCGACCAGTCAAAAAGACATCGGAACGATTGGGCACCGGGGTAGTTGGGGGAGCTTCACTCGCGAGATAGCAAGAAGAATAAGGCGAGGGTGTATTGCTCGGGCAATTAACGGCACCCACACCGGGCGGGACGCGGAGATGGGTGTGGACACCGAACTCATTGGGACCGTTATGATCCGCGTCGTCGTAGTTGGCAATCGCGCTCGACACGATGTTGTGGGACAGACCATCGAAACGAATTCCACCGTTCGAATGAATCGGGCCGAATACTTCCGTCCCCTCACCGAAGCGCATCGCCGAGTTGGCGACAAAGGCGTATTTGGCGAGCGAAGGAATCGCCAACTTGGCTTCAACTCGACGCGACAGATTGGCATCTTCCACCACTTTGCCTTCGGACACAATCGTTACCACCGTCGAACCCAGAGGTGGCGGGGTAATCGTTAAAGTGAAAGAACCAATTACTTCACCGTCTTTGTCTTTATAGGGATGAATGTAAGGCCCAGGCGCGCCGGTGCCATCCTTATAATCTTGCGCCGCGTGAGCGAGATGCCAGCGATAATATTCCAAACCCGCCTCGGCGATTTGAAACGCTTTTTCCCGCAAAACGAAGAGACGCGCCGACTTAATATTAACTTGAGCAAAACTAACTAAACCACCAATTAAAATAATCCCAATCGTGCCAAAAACAAGAGCCTGAATAATTAAAAAACCTTTTTGTTTATTTATGACTGAATTTTTCATAAAGTAACCCTGTTCAATATTTTAGACTGCGAATCGAAACTTGACTACTAAGCGTTAGTGACGAAGGTGGCTTATTGGGATTTTCGTCAACAGTCAAGGTGATTTTGACTAAACGAACGAGAGGAATGTTTATTGGTTCGGTTAAAGCGACTTCACTGCCAGAATAATTTTGATCATGATACGAAAAAATAGCTTGATTCGGATTAGCAATCGCGTGAACCATGGTTGTTAAAGTTTCCAGCGCCGGATTATAAGCTAAAGGATTACCGGCTGGCTTAATTAGTCCGCGCATTAATGCCGTACCAGTTAAAAAATAGCGCACTTGCTCGCGCCGACCATCACCATCAACATCGCTAAAAAAAGTGAGTGAATTTTTTGTCGCCTCGGCTATTTGGTAAACGCCGGTGTCTGATTGAGCGGCTCCACGCAACTCGGCCACTATTTTTTTAAGCGCCGAGCGCATTTCGCTATCGGCATTTAGACTGCTATTAATCAAAGTATTCTGCGAAAAAAGACTCCATTGGAAATTGGCCAGGGCCAAAATAATCAAACCAAAAATCCCTAACGCGACCAAAATTTCGATTAAACTAAAACCTTGTTTTTTCATTTTAATTTTAGGGGTTGAGGGTTACTTCCACGCTTTGCCAGTTGGCACTAATCGAAAGATTATCGTTGCCGTAAGGCTGATACCCCTCCGCCGTAACATTCAGCGTGTAAATGCCGGCCGTCAGGCCACTCCAAAAAACTTGCCCGAACGGCAGACACTCGGAACCGAAAGTGATCGCCATCTCCGAGACGCTCGGCGTGAAAGCGGGGTCGATAGTGGTCAAAAATAATTTGTAACGCACAAAGCGTTGATTGTTGTGGATCGAATTAAGATTGGTATCAAGTGTCGTGTAGTAAGTATTCGCCGTGCCGTCGGGACCTAAATAGATGAAGGGCGAGGTGGTAGAATTGGCGGAGGCAATTTGGAATTTAACACTGTCCGCGCCAGTTTCCACCGGCTGATCAGTCGGCGACCAACTTAAATTATAATAAGTCGACTGACTTCCCCCCGTATCGAAAATGGATGATTCCAACCAACCAGACGAGGCAAAAGACCCGCTGAAATCTCGCAGCCTCACTTCCCCCGCCTGCGCCAGTGGATCAGCGTTAGCCATCAGATCAACCGCGAAGAACCTTGTCGCGTCGGTGAATTCAACTTGGTCGGCACCACCTGACCAATCAGTCTGACGCCAAAAACCACGATCAGTTATCAGCGTTTCGTTGAAGCCCGAACTGGCGCGAGTGAGAGTGACGCTCGCGCCAGAAAGTGGCAACTTGGTCACCCCATCCTTAACCACCACCAACAACGCCCTTGGGATTTTCGGCGCCAAAACCAAAGCCACATTTTGGGTCGTCCCGGGCGGTAAAACAATCGGCAGAAGTGGCATAGTACCGGCCAAATCGTAACTGGCGGAAGTGGGTGCAATAAGATAATCGTCTTCTTCAAGATTCGCCAAAGATTTTTCGCCGGCGCTGGTGGTGGTGAAATCTTCATCATATTTAAGCACCGTTGGCGACACACCAATGGTTTTTGCCCCCTTGAGATTGAAAGGTAAGTTAGGAGCCACCGCGCAAAGATTGGTTAAACTTCTAACTTCAAGCTGGCTCACCTCATTAATCTCAAAACTAATTGGCGTCACTTGACCAATGTCTACGGTCGGATGAGTCGGCAGAGGATTGGGATTAACATCGGGGTCAATGGTATAAGTTTGAGCGCTGGAATAGCCTGGTTTCGAAACATTAATCTCGTAAGCGAAATCGCCCGGTGGCACATCAACTAATTGCAACTGGCCATCATTATTAGTCACTTCATCAATGATAATATCGGGGTTAGCTTGAGTGTTGACAACATGAATGT
>CAYIFC010000012.1:0-18048 GCA_964362645.1 uncultured Candidatus Saccharibacteria bacterium | reverse complement strand
AAAAGTTTGTTCGTTGGCTCATCACTTGGGCATACGGATATCACGGTCAAGACATTTCCCAAACAATTGATGGGTTAACCTATCGCACGCCAATAATTCTGTCAGCGGGGTTTGATTACAACGCGCGATTAACCCGAATCCTCCCGTCCCTCGGTTTGGGTGGAGTAGAAGTTGGTTCGGTTACGGCTCGACCAGGCGCGGGCAACGCCGAACCCCGCCTGACTCGTCTCCCTCGCTCTAAAAGTATCTTGGTTAACAAGGGTTTGCGTAATGACGGTGTCAACGCGATTATCAATCGTTTAGTCCGAACGCCGCGCGTGCCCGGTTTTATCATTGGCGTATCAATTGCCCGAACAAATGACGCTCTCTCGGCTTCGGTTGAGAACGGGATTGCCGATTATGTTTATAGTTATCGGCGTTTGAATGAATCGGGCGTGGGTGATTATTACACGATCAACATTTCTTGCCCCAATGCTTTTGGGGGCGAAGCGTTTGCCACGCCTCATCTTTTGCGTCAATTACTTGTTGCCCTCCGGCAAGTGGTATCGAAGAAACCGCTCTATCTCAAATTACCGATCAATCTTCCTTGGTTGGAACTCGATAAATTGATTGAGGTGGGGATTGAGTACAATATTTCCGGTATTATTATCGGTAATCTTCAGAAAAATTATGAGACTCTAACTTATCGCGCGGAAGCTCCGGCAAAGTATCGCGGTGGACTTTCGGGTTTGCCAACCCAAGCTCAATCAAATGAACTTATCAAATTGGCGCACCAAAAGTATGGTCAACGAATCACCATCATCGGTTGTGGCGGAATTCTTTCGCCCGTCGACGCCTTAATTAAGCTTTCATCGGGCGCGGTGCTTCTCCAGTTGATTACCGGCATGATTTTTGAGGGCCCAGGTCTCATCAAGCGGATTGCGCGCGAGATCGCTATTTCTTGAGGACTGGTTCCAAAGTAAGATTTGATATTTGCCACACTTTTCCATTGCGCGCTAATTGCGTTTTTGCTTGCCACGCCAAAACATTTTGTCGTTGTGTTACGACTAAATTAAAACTGGCCATGGCGGATTTTTTGCCCGGCAGAATTTCTACCCTAATGTCACTCAAATCTATTTGGTAGGAAATAGAATTTTTTACGGCTAAAACTTTTTGGTAAATTTCCTCCCGGCCAAATAGTTCGCCGTTAGGGATCGCCCCGTTTTCTTGCCAGTCGATCACCCCAGTTTCCGAAAAGTTGGCAATTAAGTCTTGAGACTTCTCAATTTTTTGCTCATCCGAATCTAAGACAGAATTACTAGCCAGCGCGGCCGTTTCTTCCAAAAGATTTGCAATTTTTCTTTGTGTCGCTGTTGTTACCCACCAAATTCCGAAAACAATCACCACCACAAGAACGATTAGAATTAAAATATTTTTTAGTTTCATTTTTACCAAATAGGGGAGCCGACAATCCGATCTAAACTCACTCGGCCAAACACGTGTTGCTCCATTGGTTGGCGGCGGTTGTCGCCAATAATAAAGTATTCATTTTTCTCGAGCCTGATCGGGTCGTACTCCCAAGGTTCTGGATCAATTAAGTAAGGTTCGTTTAGAGGCTCATCATTAATGATAACCTGCCCATCCTCTATTGCTATTGTTTCTCCGGGTAAACCAATGATCCGTTTTAAGAACATCAACTTCTTGCCGGCGATTTTGACGGCCACAATTTCGCCCCGGTCCGGTGAGCTTACAAGTGGAGAGAGTCGATTGATGAAGGTGAAGGAGTGATCATCGTAAGTTGGCTCCATACTCTGCCCCGAGACAAAGACTGGCGTTAAGAGAAAGCCAAACACAATATATGCCCCCACCGCGATAATAACCAATCGTAATAATCTTTTCCCCATGGAGATCAATTGTAGCACCATTAGTGAAATATTTTTTTGTTGCTAGTTGTAATAATAGTTATAAGTCGTGATTACCAAGCAATTACCTACAAAATGAATATGTATGAACAAAAACAAGAAAACTACCTTAATCCCACCCTTAGCTTCTTTGATCTTGCTCGAAGACGGCCAAATATATGGCTCCGCAAACATAGCCGACGCCTAGGTCGTTATCGCCAGCAGTGGATTGACGATTATGGTTACCAGTAGTCAAAAACCGTAATCATTAAACAAATAAGTCTGTTGAAGTGACTAGGAAACAAGCTCCCGCGTGTGGGAGTTTGTTTAATTGAAATAATTAAGGTTTGAAGGTTGTATAATAGAATGGTGGACCAGTTGCCCAAAGAGCTAAGCGATGAGGAGGTAGCCAAGCGGGTACAAGGGGGTGAGATTGAGATTTTTGGCGTTTTGGTAGAGAGGTATGAGCAAAAGCTTAAGCGTTATGGGCGCAAATATTTAGCTCGGCAAGAAGATGTTCAAGATATTGTGCAAGATATTTTTTTGAGCACCTACCAGAATATTAAAGGTTTTAATACTAACCAGCGTTTTAGCCCATGGATCTATCGGATCGCTCATAATGCTTTCGTTAATGCTCTTCGGAAAAATGAGCGTAGTTATGTTTTGACTAATTTTGATACCATTATTTCTGGTCTCGCTTACAATGATCCTTCGGAGTCGGAGCGCGAGCAAATTGAGATTCGTAAGCTTATCGACGAAGGGTTAGCAAACTTACCACCCAAGTATCGCGAAGTGTTGGTTCTTCATTACCTCGAAGAGTTAGGCTATAAGGATATCGCCGACATTTTGCAGATTCCACTCGGCACCGTTGGGGTGAGATTGAAGCGAGCTAAAGAGCAACTTAAGGCGAATTTAGCTAAACATAAGTTATGACCACACCAGAAACCCAATCAACTAAGACAAATATTAAAGATCGGATTCTCGAGGAAATTCGCTGTGGCGATGTTTCCATGCGGCCAAAATTATTCTTTACCCTCAAGGTTGCCGTTCTTGGAGTTTTGACCTTTGGGATGTTGTTGGCTTCGATTTTAATTATCAATTTTATTATTTTTGGTGTCCGGACAGATAGTCATCACATGCTTTTGGGTTTTGGTTCTCGCGGTTTACAATCTTTCCTCTACTTTTTCCCTTGGACACTTTTGGTAGTTGATCTAGTGTTAGTTGTTATTTTGGTCAAGTTATTGTGTCGATTTCGTTTTGTTTATAAGCGACCAGTAATATATTCATTAGTTGGTTTGCTCTCCGTTATTGTTGTTTTGGGTTTTACTCTCGATCGTGAAACACAATTTAACTATCAATTAGCAGCGCGGACGCATTCTTGGCCAGAGCCCATAAATACCTTTCGGCGGATCGTGCGCCAACCACCATTGCTGGGTAACGGAATTTGTTTGTGTACCATCGTCGCAATTAACGGCAATATTTTAGAAGTGGCGGACGCGCGCAGTGGTACCACCACTCTAACTATCGTTCTACCTCTTAATAATCCTTACGCCACCACTAGTAATCTCCAGCTCGGCGATTTGGTGTATATTGCCGGTGAAGAAGATGAGGATGGCATCGAAGCCTTCGGTGTGCAGTTAATGAGCCGTTAGGTTTTTTACCCTTGTGCAAACGATAGCGCGTAGACGCGTGCGGCGCCGGCTTTTTTTAGCGCGCGGCGGGCCTCGGTGATCGTGGCGCCCGTAGTGATCACATCGTCTATTACCGCGACCGTTCTGCCCGCCAAATCTTTTCCATCTTTTATTTCAAACGCGCCGACTAAGTTTTTGAGTCTCTCTTTCCGACCGAGCGAAGCCTGCGGCAGCGTCTCGCGCGTTTTTGTGAGTAAATCGGCGCGCACAACTAAATGTTTAGGATCCAGCGCCGCTAATTTGTGGGCGATACTCTCGGCTTGATTAAAGCGTCTTTCATGTTTGCGCTTCTTTGTGGCAGGAGTTGGGATCAAGATTAATTGGCCGCCTGTGGCCTCTAGTGCCAGCCAATCAGCTAATTCTTCTACTAATCGTTCATAAATGAGCTTGGCCATTAACGTTGAGACTCCTTCTACTTTTTTATACTTCAATTTCCAGACCAATCTCTTTACTGCCGGATGTTGATAATTAAAAACACTTCGATCGAATGGGTTGTTGATAAGAATGGGCGCTAGGGCGCTGGCTCTGATCCCGTTTAGGCACCGCTCGCACAAATGTTCGCCACGGACAAAACAGCCGCTACAGCGGCGTGGATAAAGTACTTCGCGTAAATAAGATATTGCTGTGGTATAATAGGACGTCATGGTATGATATTTGTCATATTATGGCATTTGGTCTAGGTAAATTTTTTTCCTCTGGCGGTGGTAACATTTTCCAAAAGGGTGAAGAGCGCGTGGTCGGCATCGATCTCGGCCACTCTTCAGTTAAAGCGGTCCAACTCCGGAAGGAAAAAGGCAAGGTGATCCTTGAAACTTATGGCGAGATCGCTCTCGGACCCTACGGTGGTTTGGCAGTGGGGCAAGTCGCTAATCTCGATCAGGCCAAATTGGCCCAGTTGGTCAAAGATTTATTTACCGAAGCCAATGTTACCACTGCGCAAGTCTCATTTTCAATCCCACTGCGCTCGAGCCTCTTGGTAATCCTCGACCTGCCTGACGTGGGCAAGAGTAAGCTGGAGAAGATCGTGCCAATTGAGGCGCGTAAGTATGTACCGGTGCCGATCTCGGAGGTAGAGCTGGACTGGTGGGTGATTCCTTCGGCAGCGGCCGATCACTCTGTAGCAGAAGGTGATACGGCAGACAACGAAGGCGGTAAGGGTCGGGTAGAAGTGTTGTTGGCGGCAATTCATAAAGATGTTCTTACACAGTATCAGGAAGTTGCTAAACTCGCTTCGCTCACACCAAAGTTTTTTGAAATTGAGACCTTTAGCGCCATTCGTTCCGTTTTTGGTGGAGAACTTTCTCCGACGGCGATCATTGATCTTGGTGCCGCCACCAGCAAGCTCTCGATTGTTGATTACGGCGTGGTGCGACTATCGCACACTATCAGTAAGGGATCCCAAGACATCACGATCTCAATTTCGCGGTCGCTGGGGATCGACTTTGCCCGAGCCGAGGAGATCAAGCGTCAGGTGGGATTGGTAGAGCGAGCGGATGGTCCAGACGTGGGGCGAGTAATCAACACGATTTTGGAGTACATCTTTGCTGAAGTAAACAAGGTTATGTCCATCTATCAGCAAAAGCACCGGCGCTCCATTAGTAAAATCGTTTTAATCGGTAGTGGTTCTCTAATGGTGGGGTTGCTCGATTTAGCTAAGCGCAGTTTTGAGGTTCCGGTAACGATTGGTACCCCGTTTGATAAAAGTGAGTATCCGGCTTTTTTAGAAAATGTACTTAAAAATACTGGTCCAGGGTTTGCGGTGGCTATGGGTTTAGCTCTTCGGCAGTTAGAAGAATTAAATTAATTTTATGGTAGAAACTAAGGGCGTAGAAACTTCTTTTATCCCCAAACAAACGTTGTCGCGGGAGTTTAATCGTCGGTCGGAGCCGATGGGGTTTTTCATGCTTATTGCGGGAGCGGTTTTGGTTATTGCCCTACTATTTTTCGGTGGTTCTTGGGGTTACCGCATCTACTCTAAGGGCAAAATAGTTAGTCTGGAAGATACCCTTCAAAAACAGCGAGAAAAGCTCCAGCGCGAATCCTTGGTTAAATTTAGATTACTGGATCGTCAGCTAGCTCGAGCGGAAGCCTTGCTTGCCTCACACAACACCGCATTACCACTTTTTGCTTTTTTGGAAGCACAAACTCTGATTACTGTTCGTTACAATAGTATGAACTATAGTGCTGGTAAACTCGATATTCGCGGACAGGCTCGTAGTTACGAGAGTATCGCTCTCCAGTCGATAGAATTTGGTAAAGATCCTTGGGTTACCAATTTTATTTTTTCTGACCTAGCCCTTGATAACGTTGGTAATGTTTCTTTTAGTCTTAAAATGGATATTGATACAGAATTACTTTCTTATGTTAATAATTTAGCCCTATGACGCGCATTTTAACCCCAATTTTACTTCTGATCGTCGCTGCCATTGTCTTTTTCTATTTTACCGATCCTGTTCTGACCGACATCGACGGCTTACGCGCTCGGGAGGCCGAGCTCGAGGTTGCGCTAGTTAACGCCGATAAGTTACTTAAGCTCCAAGATAAATTGTTGGCTGATTATCGCAACATTAGTAGCGAAGATGAAGAAAATCTTAATCGAATGTTGCCTGATAATATCGACAACGTGCGTCTGATTATTGATATTAATAATATCGCTAAAAATTACGGTTTAACGGTTAAAAACCCGGCCATCACTGGCAACAAAGAAGAGGAGGAAGAAAAAACTAAATCTGTTCGCGGCGGCAAGGAGCTAGAGGCCGATAATTCAGTAGTGATTAGTTTCTCCGTCTCGACCACCTACGAAATTCTTAAAGTATTTCTTGATGATCTGGCTCATAGTTTGCGCTTGGTAGACATTGAAGACCTTTCAGTTACGGCTGGCGTGGAACGTTCTTCGCTTGGTGATTACAAGGTGAGCCTACGGACTTATTGGTTCAAATAATATGAAAGATCATAAATTTATTTTAAACGGCATTATCATTCTAGTTGTCTTGGTGGCCGCTTTTTTAGCGTACCGTTTTTTCTACGTTAAGAGCGATGAGCCAGTACCAGAGGGTTTAAATGCCGTTGATTTTTCTGGTGATGCCAGTCAGGGGACTGACGAATTCATCGCCCTGATCAATGAGTTACAAAGTGTTGATCTAACCACGGATTTATTTGCTAGTCCGGCCTTTCAATCGCTTAAGAATTTTAGCAAACCCCTGATTGATGAAGATAAAGGTCGCCAAAACCCTTTCTTACCGATCTCGGTTATGAATGGTTTACCCGCGGCTAGTTCTACTGATGGATCAAGATAACGACCGCCTCATTCCCACCCGGGAAATCCCAGCGGATCACAAGATCTCTGGCGATATTCTTAATTATGTCTCCCGCAGTTCGGCCACTTACTACAAGTTTGTGCCGATTGGTTTGACTGACGGTGTGATGGAGATCGGCATGACCGATCCTAATAATTTGGAGGCGCGTGATGCACTCCAATTTATTGCGACGAAAGTCAGTTTACCGTTTAAGATTTTTCGTATTTCGCAAGAAAGCTATGATCATGTGCTGGCCAGCTACGAAGGGCTTTCCACTCAAGTTACTAAAGCACTCTCTGATTTGGACGTGGAACTTAAGACGGAGAAAGTGCCGGAAGAGCGACAGGTGGTTAAGCAGGAGCAGGCCAAGATTATTGAAGACGCTCCGGTGACCAAAATTGTGGCGGTTATCCTCCAGCATGCGACAAGTGGTAATGCTTCCGACATCCACATTGAGCCGATCGGCGAGCGTGTCCGCGTTCGTTTCCGCGTTGACGGCGTACTCTATACAAGTTTGTTTTTACCAAATTCGGTTCATGACGCGGTTGTGGCGCGCATAAAAATTTTAACAAACATGAAGCTCGATGAGCGCCGCAAACCCCAGGACGGACGCTTTTCGGCTACGGTTGACACACGCAAGATTGATTTCCGTGTTTCGACTTTACCAACTTATTTTGGTGAGAAGGTTGTGATCCGTATTCTTGATCCAGATAAGACCCTTTTAACCCTGCCCTCCCTCGGTCTCAACAGCCGCAATTTGGAAAAGGTGCGCAATGCTGCTAAACGACCTTATGGTTTAATTTTGGTTACTGGGCCAACTGGTTCGGGTAAGACCACCACCCTCTACGCTATGCTCCAAGAACTGGATCGGGAAAAGAATAATGCGGTCTCGCTCGAGGACCCTATTGAATACAATGTGGCGGGTATCAATCAGTCGCAGGTCCAACCAGAGATCGACTACACTTTCGCTAATGGTCTGCGCTCGATCTTGCGTCAGGACCCAGACATTATAATGGTGGGAGAAATCCGCGATAGCGAAACGGCGAGCCTGGCTGTGCAGGCTTCGCTCACTGGTCATTTGGTGCTCGCTACAATCCACACTAACAATGCCTCCGGCGTCGTGCCGCGCTTAATCGACATGGGTGTGGAGGCCTATCTTATTGCCGCCACCTTAATTTTGGCCCTGGGTCAGCGCTTGGTACCGGCGCTGTGCCCTGACTCTAAGGAGGCGATTGCGGTTGATGGCGCGATTAAAGTGATGGTCGATAAGCAATTAGAGGGGATTCCCCAGCAGTATCGCCAAGATCTAGTGGTGCCAGAAAAGCTTTACCGTGCTCAACGCTCGGCCACTTGCCCCGGCGGTACCCGCGGTCGGCTCGGCGTTTTCGAAGTACTCGAAATGACCAAAGAGATCGAAGACGTGTTGCTTAAAAATCCGATCGAATCAGAAATTGAGCGGGTGGCTCGCGCCGGCGGTCTCACTACTATGCGTGATGATGCACTCTTTAAAGCTTTTGAAGGTTTGATCCCGTTTGAAGAGGTGGCCAAGCTGTAATATAATATATCTACCTATGACTGCTCTAAAACATCGCATTTTAATTACCGACGACGACAAGTTTTTGCTCGAGATGTACGCCCTCAAATTTACCGAAGACGGTTTTGAGGTTGATACCGCTTTTAGTGCCGCTGAAGCACTAACCAAGATTGAACAAGGTTTCGAGCCAAACATTTGTTTGGTTGATGTGATCATGCCGATCATGGACGGCTTCCAAATGGTGGAAGAACTTAAGAAGCGAAATATGCACCAAAAAGCGACAATCATTATTCTCTCTAATCTGGGCCAAAAAGAGGATATTGAGCGCGCGCTCGCTCTGGGCGTCGACGGTTATATCGTTAAAGCCACGGCGACACCATCGGAGGTGGTTAGTAAGGTGATCGACATTGCCAATAATAAAAGGGTAACCCTCAATCATGAGCAAAGACTATAAACACGAACTAGAGGATTTAGTTGTGGTTTTAAACAAAGAGGGCGCGTCTGATCTCCACTTAACCGCCGGTCGCCATCCTACAATCCGTGTTTCTGGTGATCTCATTCCGATTGTTTCGAAACCAATTTTAACGCCCGAAGATACGCTGGGGATCGTGATGGAGGTTTTAAGCGACGACAACCGCAAGATTTTCTTAGACGAAAAAGAAGTCGACTTTTCCTACAGTGTTACTAGCGGCATGCGCTTTCGTTGTAACGCTTTCTATCAGCGGGGTTTGGTGGGTGCGGCTTTTCGCTTGATTCCAACTAAAATTAAAACCCTGGCGGAACTCAATCTGCCAGAACAATTACTCGACTTTACGCGGAAAGAGCAGGGCTTCTTTTTGGTCGTGGGGCCAGTTGGTCAGGGGAAATCGACGACGCTCGCGGCGATGGTGGAGATGATCAATCATGAGCGCGCCGAACATATTATTACTATTGAAGATCCAGTGGAATATCTCTTTACCAACGATCGCTCGATTATTGATCAGCGCGAAGTGCGCTTCGACACCAAGAGTTTCCACATCGCTTTGCGCTCGATGTTTCGGCAGGACGTTAACGTTGGGATGGTGGGCGAAATGCGTAATCCAGAAACAATTTCTACCGCTGTTACAGCCGCCGAAACTGGTCACTTAATTTTTTCTACTCTCCACACTAACTCGGCATCACAGACGGTAGATCGAATCATCGACTCTTTTCCGTCTGGTCAGCAACGCCAAATTCGCGTGCAATTAGCCGGTAGTTTGCTCGGCATTTTCTCACAGAGGTTGGTCCCTCGCGTATCAGGTGGCTTAGTGCCGGCCTATGAGCTTTTGCTCAACAATACCGCCGTTTCTAACTTGATCCGTGAAGGGCGAACGCCAGAGATTGATGTAGTAATTGAAACCGGATCGGAGCAGGGGATGGTGGATCTAAACCACTCTTTGTCTGAGCTTGTTCGGGCGGGCGAAATTAGTTCCGAAACAGCTTATCGTTACTCACTCAATCCTAAAGCCCTTGATCGAATGCTGTAACATATGATTTTTAATTACCGCGTCACAACCAAGGATGGTCAGGAGCAAAACGGCACGATTGAAGCGCCGAATGTTAATTTGGCGATTGGCTCGCTTCAGCGTCGTGGTCTGATTATTATCGACATCACTGCCGAAGGAGCTGGCACGGCCCTCTCGCGCTTCCTCTCCTCTTCGCGCGTCAAAGTTAAAGACATTGTTATTTTGTCGCGCCAGATCGCCACGCTCTTTGAGGCCAAGGTCTCGGCGCTCGCCGCTTTTAGAATGCTCGCCGCCGAAGCCGAGAACCCAAATCTCTCGCGGATTCTTACTGAAGTCACCGACGATATTAAGGGTGGTATCAATATTTCTCAAGCGCTCGCCAAGCACCCGAAAGTTTTCTCCAACTTTTATGTCAAGATGGTGGAAGCTGGCGAAGAAACTGGTAAAATTTCAGACAACTTTAATTACTTGGCTGATTACTTAGAACGTTCGTACGAACTTACGTCTAAAGCTAAAAACGCTTTAATTTACCCGTTATTTGTTATCTGCGCTTTTGTGGGCGTAATGATTTTGATGCTGACCTTCGTGATTCCCAAGTTGACCTCCATCTTGCTCGAGACGGGGCAAGATATTCCGATCTACACTAAAATCGTTATTTGGACCAGCGACTTTTTCCTTAATTACGGCATTTTCTTGTTCATCCTTATAGTTATCTTGGCTGTTTTTCTTACTCGCTATATTAAAACGACGTCTGGCAGTTTAAGTCTTTCGCGCTTCAAGCTCGCTGTGCCGTACATTGGTCGTCTTTATCGCAAAATCTATCTCTCGCGTATGGCCGACAATCTCTCCACGATGCTTGGCTCCGGTATTTCGATGGTTCGGGCCGTTGAGATCACGAGTGAGGTTGTCGACAACGAAGTTTACCGCGGGATTTTGGTTGAAGCGGCCTCAAGTCTTAAAACCGGTAGTTACATTTCGGCTATTCTCTACAAGTTTCCCGAGATCCCAACGATCATGGTTCAAATGATGAAGATCGGTGAAGAATCAGGCAAGCTTGGCTTCGTGCTCCAAACTCTTTCGCGTTTCTATCAGCGAGAAGTCGATAACGAGATCAAGACCCTCGTTGACCTCATCGAGCCGGCCTTGATTATCATGCTCGGTTTAATGGTCGGTATCCTCCTCGTCGCCGTCCTCATGCCGATCTACAACGTCGCGCAAGGCATTTAGTCGCGAAAGCTTATCCACACGCTGTTTGCCCTTATTCCTGTGTGGGTTTATAATAAGCGGTAACGATTAACAGTCGATTTATTAATAATATATAGTTAAATGTTTATGAATTTTAAGCTAAAAGCTAATAGCTCAAAGCTAGAAGCTAATCAAGGTTTTACCCTTATCGAATTGCTTGTTGTTATAGCCATCATCGGTATTTTAGCCGGTATCGTCTTGACCTCCCTCGGTACCGCCCGCGAAAAGGCTCGTGATGCTTCGGCTAAAGCTAGTTTATCCTCGATGCGTGCCGAGGCCGAACTCGCTGTAACTAGTTCCGGTACTTATCCGCCAGGTCTTTGCGCAGGGGCTTTAGCTACTTTAATTACCGCGGTTGAAAACCAAGTAGCGACATCTGTTTCATGTGCTCAGAGTGCCGCCAATACTGAGTGGGGAGCCGCAGTATTATTAGACGGAGGAGGAGTATTTTGTGTAGACAACACTGGCGCCGCGACCACTACTGGGGCATCCGCAGCCAACACTGAAATCCTTTTGGCAACCGAAACAGTACCAGTTTGTGACGGTAATTTATAGCCTACGGCAAGGTTAAACCCTGTCTACCGGCAGGCAGGCTTGACACGAGAAATTCCGGCAGCAATGCCGGTTTTTCTTTGTTTCTTTGGATTGGGACGCACTTGAATTCTTCATAAGATTGAGCTAGAGTGGGGATATATGTTGTCCAAAAGTAAATCAGTGAGAGTAAGTGTTAATAGGGGCTATTCTTTTAATGAGGCCAGTAAAATTGTAACTGAATATATTGATGTTTCGGCTGACCGATTGCGCCAACGGTTGGTAAAGGCTTGGGATGAGCAAGCTAAATTGAAAGCGGCAGCCAATGTTTGAGTTACATTTGAGGGAATTAGCTATTTCTGAAATAAAAAGTTTTATCCGCTCTTACGAAGAGGGATTTTTTACTTTATACCGTGATAGTGGGATTTGGGCGGAGGAATTGATTATCGAAAACTATCGTCAAGCCGCCCGAGAATTGAGTCAAAGAATTTTTGATGGTATTCAGGCCCACCTAGTTGGTAAGCTGGTGTTGGGGAGAAAAATAAAAAGCAATTGGTTAGAACTAGGGTTTTATATAGGGGACCGACTAATTACGGTGTATTTTTCTGAAGACAATAAGAATAAAGTAAGGTGGGTTGAGTCAGTGGGTATAGATAGGAAACCGATAATTTTTTAACAAGGATAGGGGATAAGTGGGGGAGGGAGAATAAGTGTGTGGTATAATAATTGGCAATGAATGTGTGGATTGATGTTTTTATTTTCGTGTTCGGCACGATTATCGGTAGTTTTCTTAATGTCGTGGCTTATCGCTATGGCACCGGCTACTCACTCACCGGTCGTTCCGGTTGCCTCATTTGCGGTAAAACTCTGCACTGGTACGAGCTCATACCAATTTTAAGTTTTTTTGTTCAGCGCGGCCGTTGCCGTAAGTGCCGATGTCTTATTTCTCCTCAATATCCAATGGTGGAGACGATAGCCGGAGTCTTGTTCCTGCTCGCTTATCGCTCGGCCCTTGCTTCCGCGGCTGGTTTGCCGGCGCTAATTTTCGATTGGCCTATTTGGAGTTTGCTCTTACTAATCGTAGTTTATGATATCCGTCACCAAATAATCCCGAATGGCCTAGCTTACGCTTTCGCGGGTTTCGCCTTTTTGCGCCTAATTTACCTTACGCCTAGTCAAATTATTCCTGCCGTTATTACTGCCGCCGCTCTTTTTGCCTTCTTTTTTCTACTTTGGGCCGGATCGAAGGGTCGTTGGATGGGGTTTGGCGATGCCAAGCTCGCCGTCGGCATCGGCCTCTTACTCGGGCCAACGATGGCCATCTCGGCTACGGTCTTGGCCTTCTGGTCGGGAGCGATCGTTGGCTTGCTAATGATGTTCGTGAGCAAAGTTTCTGCTCGACCGAAGAAGGGCAGTAGATATAAGACGGTTTCGCTTAAAACCGAGATCCCCTTCGCCCCCTTCCTCATCCTCGGCGTCTTCATCGCCTTCTTCCTCCAAATCAATGTCCTGGGGTTCTAGTATTTTCAATTTGTGGATAAGTCACGCGGTCGTCGAGAGTAAGAGATGGTAGAATATTTAACATGAAGAAAAAGCTCTCCTTGTTTTTATCCGCCGCCGTTCTCCTAACCCTCGCGTTAATTTATATCCCCGGCGGTCTACAGCATTCTAGGGCGGATTCATCCCCATCCAAACTTTCTGGTTATGCTTGGAGTTCAAATATCGGATGGCTTAGTATGGAGGGTTCGACACCCTATGGTGTTAAAATAACCTACGGTTCTCCCGGGAATCCTAATATAATTGAAGGTTCAGCTTGGAGTTCGAACATTGGTTGGATAAATTTTGATCCAGTTATTGGTTCTGGTGGCGATGCTTTACCAAGTGGAGCAACTGATCCTCATGGAGTTTGGCTAGAAGGTAATAATGTAACCGGTTGGGCTCGAGCCTGTTCGGTTTTTGCTAGTGGTGGTTGTAGTGGTGATCTAAAAGACAATGCCCAAAGAGGTGGCTGGGATGGTTGGATTAAAATGAATTCAACCGGCAATCCTACAAACGATGTCCACATGGTTGGCAACGAACTTCAAGGTTATGCGTGGGGTTCGGATGTAATTGGGTGGATTGATTTTTGTAGTAATAGTGGTACTTCTGGTTGTGTTTCTTTAGATACACTAAACTTTACTTGTGGCCCAATAGAGCCAATTGAAAATGATGGCAAACTTGATTCAACCCACACTTCTCTTAATGTCGCTTGGGAAGCAGTCGTGACTAATGGAAACGGTACTTATACTTACGACTGGACTTTTGATGTAACACCCACTGCAGATACTGTTGCCCAACCTAATCGCGATTATACTTCAGCGGGTCCCCACACTGCTTCAGTGACAATAGAAGATGGCGCAGGTAAAAAGGGATCAGCTTCTTGTCAGGATCTTATAATTAGCGAGGCTGCCAAGTCCACACTTTTTCTTAGCGTTGTTGGTAATGGGACTAGTGGAAATGTCTCATCAATAGATGACACTACTATTGACTGTGACCTAAATACTTCTTGCCCGAACCATATTTATGATCTTGGGTACAATGGTGGAGAAATTATTCTTACGGGTGAGACACCGGCTTCCGGTGAGAGTTTAACTTGGACTGGTTGCGATTCGGCGGGAGGTGTTGGTGATATGACTTGCGGAATTAATACAAATCACCTAGAAAATTGGGTGACCGCTAACTATGGAACCGCACCAACCAGCGGAAGTTTAACTGCGGTTCCGCCGGGACTTTTAATTGACCAACAAGCAGATGGTGTCCCGGCCAAAACGATCGAGTCGACAATTACATGGATAGGAACAGAACCCACCGACATTTGTTTCCTTGGTTCTGTCTCCGAGAGAACTGGAAGATCGATCGCTGATGTTAATGAATTGATTACTGTCCCCGCTAATAATATCGAATGTTGGCTCGGTGGAAATGAAGGCTGTGTTGGTGGTATTTCCACCTGTGTAAATATTTTACCTGGAGCGGAAAATGCCAAGAAATTTTATATTAGAGTTAAGGAAAAAAAGATTAAAGTACGAAGCAACTCTCCTTACTTTATTGATATTGGTCAAATCGGTGGGGCCAAAGCCACTCTTTATTTTGAATACACCGTTCCCGATATCAATGATGAATAAAATTTGATGTCAGGATCAAATTGGGGGATAAGTGGGAGAGTGTAAGGTAAGAGAGTGGTATAATAATAGTTAATGTTGCGTATTCAGAGAAACAATAAGGGGTTTTCTTTGGTTGAGCTGATGGTAGTTATTAGTATCTTCCTGATTATTACTGGTGTGGTTTTCGCTAATTTACCCAACTTCCGCGATAAATCTTTTCTCCAACTTATTGCTCAAGAAATTGCTGTGACTATCCGCCAAGCCCAAGTTTTTGGAGTTGCCACCAGGGTTTCTTTGGCTGATTTTGACAAATTTCCTTCCCATGGAATTTACATCAACCTCTTTGAAAGCAATAATTCGTTCATCTTTTTTTCTGATTCCTTACCTTCAGGGGATCCACCAGGAGATGGCCTGTTTGATCCAAATATTCTTTGTGGTCAAAGTGGGTCAGAGTGTGTGGAAAAGTTTATGATCAATGGTGCTGTGAAAATTGCCAATGTTTGGGGCTGTAATAACTCGGGTTGTAATACTGATGTCGGCCCAGATGGAGCTACAATTCTATTTAAGCGCCCTTATCCCGAGGCTCTTTTGAATCCGGCAAGCGATTACAGTCACTATAGAATTACGATACAATCAACCAAGGATGACACAAGGGAAAAGTACATCGATATCTGGAATACTGGCCAGATTGCCGTTCTTGATTCATGACTAAAAATGGTTTCACTCTCATAGAAATGATGGTGGCTGTTTCGATTTTTTCGATCGTGGCGGTTATCGTGAGTGGTGCTTTAATAACCGTGATGTCGATAAATCGTCAAGCTCAAGCCACCAAGATAGTCGTCGACAACCTGCGTTTTGCTATGGATAGTATGGTTATGCGTTTGCGTGATGGCACTAATTATCATTGTCTAACAAGTAATCCCTCCTCTCTTAGTACTGGAAGTCTAAGTGGTTTAAATTGCGGGTTTGATGGTTCCGGTAGTCCTGAAGGTGTTGCCATCGTTTTTAATAGCAAGCGTGTGCTAGAAAGTAATATGCAAATAGGGTATCGGTTAATTACAAACGGAGATGGTGTCGGAGTTTTACAAATCGGCACACAGGCGGCGGAGGGATTTATTGATATGACCTCTCGCGAGATTGATGTTGAGTCACTACAATTCCATGTTGTTGGTTACGATCCGGGCGATGTACCTCCTCGTGTTGGCCTTTCAATTCAGGCACGCACAGTGGGTAAAGTTAAAACGGAATTTCATTTAGAGACGGTAGTAGATTTTCGCACCTAATATGGCTAAAATTTCAAGTAAATTTAGAAAAGGATTCACTTTAGTAGAAACCTTGGTGGCGATTACCGTGCTAATTATCGGCGTTTTGGGCCCGCTTAATATGGCAACACGGGGGATTACTGACGGTTTTTACGCAAAAAATATAGTTACTGCCACTTACCTTGCGCAGGAGGGGTTAGATTTGGTTAGTAATAAAATTCAAAACAATCTAAAAAATAACCCCTCAACTTGGCTAGTTGGGTTCGAGGCTTGTGATGAAGATGGAGAAACTTGCACGGTCTCATTTTCAAGTGACCCGACATTTACGACTTGTGTGGAAGAGACTTGTGGAATTCAATACTGCCCTAGTCTTGGTTTGTATGTGAAAATAGGCGGTATTTGCGGCGGTAATAATTGGTCGGGACCAATTTTTCGACGCGCCGTAAAATTAATTTTGAATACCAGCGGCAACGATCTGGACTCGAAAGAAGTTAAGGTTGAAGTTAGTATGAATTGGATGGACAAAACTTCGCCCCGGCACCTTGATTTGTCGCGGTATCTCTATAATACAAAATGAACCTAAGGTTTTATAAAAACAATCAAGGTTTTGTACTACTCTTTGCGGTATTGATGGTGAGTGTTGTTCTAACAATTAGTCTAAGTTTGTTCAATATTACTTATAAACAAATAATCCTTTCTTCAACGGGTAAAGACTCTCAAGTTGCTTATAATAATGCGTATATTGGTCTTAGTTGCGCTAAATATTGGGATAGGTATTATCGGACAGAAAGTATTAACATTGTTAATGCCACCAATTATCCCTTTGGTAAGTATGGTGCTTTTTTTACTCCGGGCGTAAGAGATGACATATATTGTGCAGGTCAGTCGGTGGGGGATTTTATCAGAGATGATTTTGTTGAAGATGTATTTACGACCGCTTTCAATATTTCTTTCCCTGGCGGTGGTTGTTCCGATGTGAAAATTACAAAGAACCAAAATGTTTATCAATCTGGAAGCGACGACCCCCCCACTACTATTCGTGCGCGTGGCTATAATCTTGATTGTAATGTAACATCATCACGAAAAGTAGAAAGGGGAGTGCGGGCTGACTATTAATTATTCGTAGATCGTGAGCGGAAGTTATGGTTTAAAAACGTTGTGAAATAAGGGTTTGACAGTGACTAAAGATAAAGTATATACTTAGTTTATTAGTATCTACTTAGATAAATAATTTTATGACTACCAAGGTCCAAAAATGGGGTAATAGTTTGGCGGTGCGACTGCCGAAAGCCGTAACAAATCGTCTAAACCTAAGGGCGGGGAGCGGTGTGGCCGTTGATCAGCACAACGACAGCATTATCATCCGCCGACTAGAGATGGTTGATATTTCTCGGCCATTAACAAGAAAGGATGATTGGAAGCGGTATGTTTTGCCGTCCAAGAGTCAAAATAAAGAAAGGGTCAGTGGCAATATTGACTCTATTCTCTATGGGGCAAATCGTTGACAGTTCGGTTTGGGTAGCGTTATTTCTTGATTTCGATACGCAACATAATCAAGCCCAAAAACTAATCCAGAAATTAGAAAACTTAATTTACATTCCCTACTGTGTAGTGATTGAAACTACCGCGGTTTTAACCTATAAGCATTCCAAAAAACAGGCGGATCAGTTTCTTGACTATATTCGCGACAACAAAGATTTTAAAATTATAGACGACATTGCCCTCGAGGAGATAGAATTTTTTCAGAAATTGCAGCAAAGAATATCTTTCGTGGATGCTGCCCTTATTTTTCTTTCTTTGAAACTGAACGCTCGGGTCGTTACTCTTGATCGTCAGCTTAATCGACTAGCAAAAGCAGTGAATCATGATTAATCGCCAAGTCGCCCGCGCGCGTGCGGCGAAGTTGCGGGAGGTGATTAATCATCACCGATATTTGTATCATGTGCTGGACCGGGAGGAGATCTCGGAGGCGGCGCTGGATTCGC
>CAYIFC010000011.1:0-18823 GCA_964362645.1 uncultured Candidatus Saccharibacteria bacterium | reverse complement strand
AGACTGCTTAAATTACCATTAGACCGAAAAAGATAGATCGTTAGGTAATTTATAATCGGGACTTGACCAAGCTGAAAAATTTATACAATCAATCGGGCAAGCATTGCGACTAAATCCTTCCGGATATTGGTAGCTTTGGAAAAATAAATTCGGCAACATTTTGCTCCCGTCCTCGTCTCGATCAAGAAGGGTGAGGGTTTGTGGATATTGAAAACTTATTGCTGTGTCTTTGTCTTCATACAAGGAATATCCAGCTTTTACGACAACTTCTTGAGTTTGAATCGGTTGATTTTCAGCAACATGATAATTTTTATAAACGAAAAATCCTATGACTAGAAGCGCAATTAGAATACCGCCCATTGAAATGGCTAATTTTGAATTATTGTTTTTGGGCGCAATGAAATCGACAGATGGCAAGTTATTAACTTGTTGCTCACTATTTTCTTCATTCATGTTTTTATTATAACAGAATACTGAAAACAAAAACTGGAGCCACTCGTCGGACTTGAACCGACAACCTACGGTTTACAAAACCGTTGCTCTACCAATTGAGCTAGAGTGGCAATTTATCCTTAAGGAACCTCCTACCGGCGGCAGATTTTAGATACAGTTCTCTCTTTCTCGCTGTCTCAAAATCTGGATATTCTTCCATATATACCACTAGAATTCCTGCCATTTTACTGGTGGTAATTGTGTGACCACTCTCATGTTCTTTCATTCGTCTTTTAAGATTATTGGTTAAACCCTTATAGAGTTTCCCTATCTTATCCCTTAAAACATAAACAGTATACATAATTTATCCGCCCGGACGAACATTCGGACGGGCAAAACCGTTGCTCCCCGCCCGTACCGAACGCCAGCCCGACAAAGTCATTCTGGCGGGGTACGTTCGGGCGAGTACCAATTGAGCTAGAGTGGCAGAAAACTAACGTGCACGGCGAGCGAGATCATCCTTATGATCCTTGATCTGCGCCAAAAAGAAGGAAACGGAGCCGCGCTCACGAATTATTTCAGATTCTGTAAGACGTACCCGCCCCACATGCGCAGCGGAAATAAGGGAACTCACTCGAACTTCGAGCTTGTGGAGCAAGATTTTAAACCAACGAACGAGGCGCTTAAGAACTAGGAGTAATTGGAGGTAGAGACCGGCACCCGCTCGATGGCCAACCAAGGTTAAACCCAGCGCCGTGTTCTCAATCTTAGGCGCCATCTTGTGAGCCAAGGTTGATGCTTCTTCCGGCACATCTACAATCCCTCGGCGAATATTAATGATCTGGTCAGCAATAATTGCAGCTAGGAATAGGAAGGAGACAATAGCGATTATGATAAATAACATATTTTAATCGTCGAAAGAAACCCGACTGAATTTAGTGATTTCGATCCGTTCTCCAAACTTATGCGTCGCATCTTTAACGAGGTCAGTAATAGTTTTGGACGGATCTTTAATGAAAGGTTGGGCCAAAAGTTCGGCGGTATCAGCAGGCCCCATCGCTGATATCTGCATCGCAATGTCATCAGCCACTACGCGGAAATCGGGATTCTTGGCCACGAAGTCAGTCTCGCAGGCCAAGGCGACCAACACGCCAATATTGCCGCCGTGCACATAAGCAGCTACGGCGCCCGAGCCGAGCGTTCGGTCGGACTTCTTGGCGGCGATCTTCTCGCCCGCCGACCTTAAGTACTCAATGGCTTTAGCTTCATCACCGCCGGATTCCTCAAGCGCCTTTTTGCAGGCCGAAATAGAAAGGCTAGTTTTATCGCGTAGTGATTTAATTTGACTAGCAGAAATCATTTAAATTTAATTAGTAGGAACGGCGAAAGGAACCGGGACTTCAACGGGGCCAAGAGTTTGGCCTTCTTTGTAAGCAGCAACAATTTGATCAACAAAAAACTGAATGCCGGCCAATTGAGCGTCATTGCCGACAATCGGATAAGCGATCCCTTTGATGTTGCAATCAACGCCGGCGACAGCCACGACTGGCACACCTACTACAGTGGCCTCAGCCACGGCGATCTCTTCATGCCCCGGATCAATAACAAAAATTGCTTTCGGTAAAGCATCAAGCGTTTGCAAACTGCCAAAGTAGCGATCAAGACCCGAGAGCTCATGGTCGGAGTGAGCGCGCTCGCGCTTCGTTTCGCCAGGTAGCTTACCCTCGCGCTTGGCTTCCGTTAACTCTTTCAACTTAGCGATACGAGTCTTGATTTGGCCAAAATTGGTAAAGGTACCGCCAATCCAACGCTCGGCAACATAGGGCATATTAATAGCTAGCGCGCCCTTAATAACGGCTTCCCGCGCTTCCGGCTTACTACCCACGAAGACGATCTTGTGGCCACTGCGACCAAGTTCGCGCACAAAGGCTTTGGCCGATTCTAGTAAGGTGACGGTTTTCTCTAGATCAACGATCGCAGTGCGATTTTTAAAACCAAAAATATACGGGGTCACCGAGGGGTGACGCCGAGAGCGAGAGTAGCCAAAGTGGATCCCCCGCTTAAACATTTCGCCAATCATATCTTTCATAATTGAGAGTCTAGCACTTTAACGAGGAGGTGGCAACTTCTCCTTAAGGGTTGCCAAGATTGGCTCTAATTGGCCCTGAAAGATCTTTTCGAGGTTATGCCAGGACTCTTTAATCCGGTGGTCGGTGAGTCGATCTTGGCTAATGTTGTAAGTGCGAATCTTCTCGGAACGGTCAGCGCGACCGATCTGCCGCCGACGGTCTTCGGCTGTGGCGGCCGAAGAACTGGTTTCTTGAGCGTCTTGGAGTTTAGCCGCCAAGATCGCCATCCCTTTATCTTTATTGCGCTGTTGACTCCTCTCGCTCTGCGAGCGCACCACCAAGCCCGAGGGCTTATGGAGAATGCGCACGGCCGTCTCAACCTTATTAACATTCTGACCACCCGCGCCGCCGGAGCGCGTGGTTGTTATCTCCAAATCAGCAGGCGAGAGGACGAAATCAATTTTGGTCTGGAGCGGCAAAACAGCCACGGAAGCGGTAGAGGTATGGATCCGCCCCTGCTTCTCCGTGGCTGGAATACGCTGGATGCGGTGCACGCCCGTTTCGTAGCGGAAGTCATCATAAGCGCCTTCACCTCCCACCTCGAAAATTACCTCCTTGTAACCACCGAGCTCGGCCTTGGATTCGGAAACAGCGACGAAGCTCCACCCCTTTCCTTCGGCGTAACGTTGATACATCTCAGCCAACTCACCAGCAAAAAGGGCCGACTCATCGCCACCAGCGCCAGCGCGGATTTCTAAAATCAAACCACTGCTATTCTCTCCTTCCGCAGAACCCTCCTCCTTTTCCACAATCCGCTGCATTTCAGTTAAAAGATCAGCTTGCGACTTTTCGTGTGCCGCAATTTCGTCGGTGGCCAAACTAGCGAGTGAGGGGTCAGTTGAAGCTAACTCCTTAAGTTCGATTAAGCGGCCGGCCAAGCGTTCGTATTCGCCAGCTAAATAGGTTGTTTTAGGGTTAGTTTTAAACGGCTCGAGATCAGGCAACTTTTTTGGTGGTCTTGGTCTTGCTAGCAGCACGAGCCTTAAACTTTTCTACGCGACCGGCGGTATCCATGATCTTTTCCTCACCGGAGAAGAAGGGGTGGCAGGCGCTACAGATTTCGATCTTGATCTCCTTAAGCGTTGAGCCCACGGGGAAAGAGTTCCCACAGGCACAGCTAACTGGAGACTCGGCAAAATATTGGGGGTGGGTTTCTTTTTTCATTGTGGCAATATGATAACAGCACTTTATAAGTTCTGCAAGGGATCAATCATGTTTAGTTGGATATCGGCGGCCCGGGCCATAACTTGCGTGCCATAAGTGCAGGAAGCGCCACCCGAACCATAATACCGACAAGCGGCTCCAATCTCACCACTATAACTGCCGTAGACTCCACCCAAATCTGAGAGGTACATCGCGGAAGCCATAAAAGCGTCTTCGGCGCGCCACGGATCGGGCACACTCACATTTAAAGCAGTTTTTAAACGGTCAATAAATATTGACCAGGTGGAAGGAATGAACTGAGCCGGACCCATTGCTCCGCCCCAAGGACCAGCCGAAAGAATCGGGCAGGAAACCGGCGTTCCATCTGGCGAGCGCCCTAAAGCAGATAGGATTTTTATAAAATGGGTTTGATCATCACGAGAAGAGCAAGAGGTTTTGGCATTCTTGCAACTTTTTCCCAGCGCGTAATAGAGCTGATTGGCGGCGGGCCCTGGCATAATCTTCTGCCAACTCTTTTCTGGTGGATCGCCGGGACGGTTACAAGTGCCGACATTAGCACCAAGGTTGGACTCTTGTTGTAAGATCGCTAAAAGAAAGGCCGGCCTCACGCCCGTTTTCTTGAAAGCGGCGGTGGCATACTCAAGCGCTTTACCGAAAGGGATAGCCGCCGTGTCGCGCAGGGCAAAGAGCGATGAGCGGATCGCCGCGGCCTTCCTCTGCCGATCAGCTAGTAACTTCTGATAAGCCGACTCGGTACTCTTGCTGAGAGCTAGAAGTTGCTTCTTCTCTGCCTCTTTGCGCTGGATCAACTTGCGCTCTTCTTCAATCGCCTTCTCGGCGTCAATCTCGGCCGACCGGCGCACCGAAAGTTGCGTGCGCTCGGTTTCCGCACCACTCTTAAGTTTTCTGATTTCAGCAAAGGAGGTGTTGAGACCATCTTGCACAAACTGGATTTGATCCAATTCAGCTGTTGCCTCCGACAACTTCTCGCGACCAAGCATTACCTCCAAAAAGGACTCGTCCTCGGCATCGCGCACCTGGCGCAGAAGCTCGGAGAGCGACTTCTTCTCCTTCTCGATCTTGGCTTCCAGCTCGCCAATAGTACCAGTGCGTTTGGCAATGTCGCCACCGAGTTTCTCAATCGCCAAGCGCTTGGCCTTGATCGTTAGCTCAGCGCGCTTAATCTCGGAATTGATAATTGTCAGATCGTTCTGGATTGATGACGTCTGGGCCCTAGTCTTGTTGAGTAAGATCGTCTGCTCGGCGATCTGCTTCTCGACATCTTTTAGTTCGGCTTCCAGTGCGGCCTTACGTTTAACAACTTCTTCTGCCGATTGAGCAAAAACTGGAGAGTGTTTAAGGGCAACAAAACTGGCACCAATCACCAAAGTCAGTGCCAAGACTAAAATTAACTTCCGCATTGTACTATTCTACTCTTTTTTACCCGCCGTAGCCCCGCCTGACGGACGGGCAGGCTTGGCGGAGGCGGGCTTGCCTCCATCACCACTTTCCGCACCCTCCTCGCCTTCCTTTTCTTCCTTACCGCGCTTCTCTACTTCAATCGCCGAAAGATCGACGGGTTCCGTTTCTACTGGTTCGTCCTTAGCCACATCGATAGCGGCTACAACTTGCTCGTTCCCAGGTACGGCCTCCACACCATTTGGCAGTTTAATATCTTTAACGAGAATCTGACTATCAATAGCGACGAGTAATTCCAAATTAACACTTACAGAATGCGGGAGATCCTTAGGCAGAGCCTCCACTTCCAACTTATGCAAAACTTTAACCAAGATACCACCGAGCTCTTTAACGGCCGGAGATACACCTTCAAACTCAATCGGTACTTCCACCTTCAGCTTCTCGTCCGAGCGGACAACCAATAAATCGGCATGGAGAGCCTGACCATCAACCGGATGGAAAGACACTTCATGAATCAAAACACTCTTCTTTTCGCCATCGGCGACAAGCGTTACAATCGAAGATTCCCCCGCTTCTTTTAATACTCTCTTAAATTCACCCGAAGAGACGAAGAAGGGTGAGGCCTTCTCGTTACGACCATAAACAACAACGGGCATTTTGCCCGAGGCCCGGGAAGCTTTCAGCTTTTTACCAAAAATGGCGCGTTTTTCAGCCGTTAATTGCATTCCGACCATTATGCCAAAAGCTTTGCCTTAAAGCAACTTTTGCTACTTAATCAAATTTTGGGGGGGTTGGCCAGAGAGGGCGGCGAGGATGTTTTCGGCGGCCATTTTAGCCATGTCGTTGCGAGTTTCGAGCGTGGCCGAGGCGATGTGCGGCGTCAACACAACATTTTGCAAAGCGGCAAGACCGGGCGCCAGCGCCGGCTCGTGCTCATACACATCGAGGCCAGCGCCGGCGATCTTCTTGTTCTGCAGAGCTTCCACTAAAGCCGTCTCATCAATCACCGGTCCGCGCGAAGTGTTAACCAAAACAGCTGTCGGCTTCATCAAACTTAACCGCTCTTTATTAATAAGGTGCCGCGTACTGTCGTCGAGATTAACATGGATCGAAATGTAGTCCGCCTCGCGCAAAAGATCTTCAACCTTATCATAATACTTAGCGCCGAAATCTTTCTCTAACTGCTCATTGCGACGAATGTCGTAATAGACCACCTTCATATCTAATCCGCGCGCGGCGTGGTAGGCCAAACGCGAACCGATTCGTCCCGCGCCGATAATCCCGAGCGTGCGGCCGACCAAATCAGGGGTAATAAAAATCATTGGCGCCCAACCCACATATTTGCCATCGCGGATAAATTGATCCGACTCCACAATCCGGCGCCCTACCGCTACCATAAGCGCGAGCGCATGCTCGGCCACACTCTGACTAGTAGAAACGGCCGGCGTGTTGGTAATGAAGACTCCTCGCTTGCGAGCCTCAACTAAATCAATGTTATCGTAACCAACAGCATAATTGGCAAAGATCTTCGCCGTCGGTACAGCATCAAATACTTCAGCATTAATCTTGTCGGTAAGGAGAGGTAAAACGGCATCGTACGGCTTGGCTTTTAAAGCTCCGAGCAACTCCTCGCGAGTAAGGATCCCGTCCTTGGTACTAATGTCTACTTCGTGCCCAGCCGCGCGGAGCATGTTGGCCGCTAAATCTGGAATCTGCCGTGTAATATAAATTTTTGACATATTAGTTTAGGATTTAGAAATTAGTAATTAGAGATTCGAAAACAGTTTTAGTTTTCGTTCAACCACACTTTGCACTTCTTGTGAGGCCTCACGCAATATTTTGTAGGGCGCCACTTCGTCGGGGTTTTCTTGTAAGAACTTCTTGAGCGCGTCACGGTAAGCCACGCGGATCTCGGTGTTAATGTGGACCACGGCCACACCGGCCGCGATCGCTTGTTTAAAATCGTCCTCACTATTGCCCGAGCCGCCATGGAGCACAAGCGGCACACGGGCCGCGGCCGAGATTGCCGCAACGCGTTCAATATTAAGCGCCGGATCCTGGCCCCCGCGGAGCATACCGTGGATGTTACCCACGGCCGGAGCGAGCATATCGACGTTAGTCTCGGCCACAAACTGCTTAGCTTCTTCAGCGGTAGTTAAACTTTCTTCGCCCAAATTTACGCCTTCGGGTACGGCGTCAAGAATCTTCGACGAAGTGCCGATGTAGCCAATCTCGCCCTCAACTACAATGTTAGAATTCTTACTCTTAGCATACTCAACCGCTTGCTTGGTGATAGTGACGTTCTCTTCAAACGGCAACTTACTACCATCAAAAATAACAGCGTCGAAGCCGGCGTCCACCGCTTCTTTAACTCGCTCGAAGGAGTAAGTGTGATCGGCGTTGAGGAAAATTGGGTAGTCAAACTCTTCGCGCAGACTCTTAACCAACGCCACCGCTTGCTTAACGCCCACGAAGTCCCGCTCCCCTTCTGAAACGCCAGCGATTATCGGGAGATTAAGTTCGCGCGCCGCGCGAAATATGCCCCACAAACCTTCGAGGTTCGAAAAGTTAAAATGGCCAATCGCCACCTTCCTTCCTTGCGCCTCCGCCACCAGCTCAAGCAAGCTCATCATTGATGGGAATATTGTAACACGCTACAATTGTTTAATGAACAACGATCAACTCGACTTCCTCGCCATCGGCGACATTATGACCGATGCCTTTATCAGAATTAAAGAGGCCCATCTCAACTGCTCAGTTAACCACGAGAAGTGCGAGATCTGTATGGACTTCGGCTCAAAGGTCCCATACGAATCGGTAACTGTGATTCCGGCCGTGGGCAATAGCGGCAACGCCGCGGTTTGCGCCGCAAGACTGGGGCTAAAAACTGCGTTCCTTACAGACCTCGGCGCAGATAGATATGGCGATGAGGCTATTGAAGCGCTAGAAAAAAACAGGGTCTTAACTAATTTTGTTCGCAAGCATGAAGGTATCGCCACCAACTACCACTACGTGTTGTGGTACGGCGATGACCGCACGATTTTGATTAAACACGAGGAGTACCCATACTCATTACCTAACATCGGTAGTCCGAGGTGGATCTATTTCTCATCGCTTGGCGAGAATTCTCTCCCCTATCACGAGCAAATTCTAAATTATTTAAACGCGCACCCCGAGATTAAACTTGCTTTCCAACCCGGCACCTTTCAAATGAAACTGGGTAGCGACAAATTGAGTGGGTTCTACAAACGCTCCGACGTTTTCTTCTGCAACAAGCAAGAAGCGCAGAAGATTTTAAATAACCAATCAGGTGAGATAAAAGAGTTGATTGCCGAGATGCAGAAATTGGGTCCGAAAATTGTGGTAATCACCGATGGCAAAGACGGCGCCTATGCCGCGGCTGATGGCAAAATCTGGTTTATGCCGCCCTATCCTGATCCTAAGCCGCCGCTCGAGCGCACTGGTGCCGGCGATTCCTTCTCCTCCACCTTTACCGCCGCACTCGCACTCGGCAAGAGCGTTCCAGAAGCGCTCGCCTGGGGACCAATCAACTCGATGTCGGTCGTGCAATACGTCGGCGCCCAAGAAGGTCTTCTCACCCGCGAAAAGTTAGGAGGATATTTAAAAACCGCGCCTACTTCTTACGCGCCACAAGAGATTTAACTGCTTCGTAGATGTGGTTTGAACCGAGGCCATAGTGCTCAATGAGTTCATTGGGTGTGCCGGATTGGCCGAAGACGTCGTCCACGCCCATCAGAGTCATCGGTACCGGCGCGTTCTCCACCAACCACTCGGCGCAGGCGCTACCCAAACCACCGCGCTTTTGATGCTCCTCTACCGTCAGAATTGCGCCAGCCAATTTGGCCGCTCTTGCTAGACACTCCGTGTCTAGCGGCTTAATGGTATGCATATTGATCACGGCCACCTCAATCCCCTCTTTAGCTAATTTTTTGGCCGCCATCAGAGCGTTGTAGACCATTGGGCCACAAGCGATGATCGCGACAGTTGGTACTACCGGTTCCAAAAGCCAATTGGCTTTGCCGATTTCAAACGGTGACTCTTCGGTCGTCACGACCGGCGTCTTATCGCGCGCCAAGCGCAAATAAGTCGGACTATTAGTTTGGGCAATCGCGAGCGTCGCCTTTTTGGCTTCAATACTGTCGGTCGGCACCACCACTTGCATCCGCGGAATGACGCGGGTAATTGCCAAATCTTCCACCGCTTGGTGCGTACCGCCATCCGGACCAACGGAAACACCGGCGTGCGAACCCACAATCTTAACTGGACGATCGTTGTAGCAAATGGTGGTGCGAATCTGCTCCCAGTTGCGACCAGGACTAAACATGGCGTAAGAAGTAAGGAACGGGATCTTGCCCATCGCCGCCATGCCGCTGGCCACGGCGGCCAAGTTCTGCTCGGCCACGCCGATCTGCACATAACGATTAGGAAACTTTTTACTAAACAAGTGCATCTGCGTGGACTCGGTAAGGTCAGCGCACAGACCCACGATGCGTTCATCGCGCTCGGCCGCCGCTAGCAACCCCTCGCCAAAACCCTTCCGTATCGGCACCTGCTCGATATTAAGATCGTAAAGCTTCGGATTAAGTTTTTGTTGTGGGTTGGGATTACTCATGTTCGCTGGAAATGCGGTAGATTAACTTTAGCATAAAAACGCTTTGACGATTACACATTAAGTTAAAAACTTTAATAATAAGAACAAGAGATATGTAACGATAATCCCACAAATCCATGAGATGTGCTCAACTCCATAACCTTTAAAAATTGTCTTGTTAAAAATACCGAGAAAAATAAGAGTTCCTACTACAAATCCACCGCTACACAAACGATGGTTAATCCCACAACTATCAGCAACTCCACCAAAGGTAACGATTAATCCCAACGAGATTATTATGAAAAAATACCAAAGCAACCCCATCCCACCTGTCATATCACCGTGATAACGTCTCGCTGAACGAAAGTAGAACATTAGATAAATAGCTTCAGATTAAGTTTTTGTTGGGGGTTGAGCCTAAAATTTTACCAACCAATGCCTGAACCACTAAATACTAAGTCTAGCCATAATTCCCAGGTGTAATTATAAATAACGAAGGCCAAAATAATTATTGCAATTACGAACAATCGGAGACGTGTTAGATCTTTCTTTTTATTAAAAAAATCTACAGCTTTGTTTATTAAATAAATAGCACCAAAGAAGATAATTGCCGGTGACAAAAATAATACTATGTTACCCATGTTATCTAAATAAGTTTACTCATGTTCGCTGGAAATGCGGCCCCAGAGGGTGCGGAGTTCGTTGATGGCCATGGCGCCTTCCTCTTTCGTTGGCGGCTTGCCGTGCCACTCGTAGCGGCGCTCGAAAGCGCCGACCCCTTTGCCCGGAATGGTGTTGGCAATAATGACAGACGGCTTGGCAAACACGCTCTTGGCCTGACCAACGGCCTCATTGATCTCTTCGAAATCGTGGCCGTTGATAGTAATAACGTGCCAATTAAACGCCCGCCACTTATCGGCCAATGGCTCAAGTGGCATTATGTCTTCGGTAAAGCCATCGATCTGGATATTGTTGCGATCGATAATGGCGATCAGGTTGTGGAGCTCCTCGCGACCAGCGAGCATGGCGGCCTCCCAGTTCTCACCCGCGTCGAGCTCACCGTCACCAAGTAAGCAGTAGAAGAATTTGTTGGCCGAGCGGCCATTATCGATTCGATCGGCCAGCGCCATGCCAACAGCTTGCGAGAGACCAGAGCCGAGGGGACCCGAACTAGTTTCGAGCCCTGGCAGCCACTCCCGATGCGGATGACCCTGCAGGCGCGATTTAAATTTGCGGAGAGTTTTTAATTCTTCTACTGGAAAGTAGCCAGCGTGGGCCATGGTGGCGTAGAGCACGGGGCAGATGTGACCGTTAGAGAGCACGAGCCGGTCGCGTTCCGGCCAGCTCGGATTCTTAGGATCGTGCTTGAGGAGGTGGAAGTAGAGGGCGGCGAAAATGTCGGCCATGCCGAGCGGACCGGCCGTGTGGCCAGAACCCGCCGCCACGAGCATCTCAATAATCGACTGGCGAATCTGATTCGCCTTCTCTTCTAAAAATTTACTTTTGGAGTCGTGTAAATGCATTTAAAGTTGCGATTGGATCTTCAGTTTTCCAAATTGCTGAACCAACTACCAAGTTGTTGGCGCCAGCGGCGAGCACAAATTTAGCTGTGTCTAAATTAATGCCGCCGTCGACACTAATTGTAACACCAGGGTGCTTCGCACGCCAAAGTTTAATCTTCTCAACTGCGCTTTCATCAAACGCATAACCTTGCTTACCCACTTCGGCGATGCTCATAAACTGCACAACATCAATTCGATCAAGATACGGTTCGATATCTTCCGCTTCAGTATTTAAAAGTAAGGCCACGCCGGCTTGGGTCGGCGAAGTCTCGAGAAAGCTTAAAATTTCTTCCAAATGATCGGTGGCTTCGGGGTGGACAATAATTCGATCGACAACATCGGCCCAATCGCGCAGCATCTCTTCGGGTTGCTTGGTCATTAAGTGCAGTTCAATCTTAGTTTTACCATCTAAAAATTTAAGATCATCAGGTGTGGACCAACTCCTAACACCCGTAAATCGGCCGTCGGTAACATCTAGATGCAACCAGTCAGTATGGCCTTCAAGCAAACGCATTTGGCGCTGGACTTCGGTAAAGTTAGGACCTAAAACAGCGGGGATAATCATGTTAGAAAAAGTTTTCGCGCTCAAGCTTATTATCAATCTTAGCGATGCGGCGAATGTGACGGTCATCGCCAGAGAAGCCGGTGTCAAGCCAGAGCTTGATCGCCTGTTTGGCCTCCTCCTCTTTCACAAACTTGGCACCGAGCGAAAGAATGTTGGCATTATTATGCTCTCGCGATAGCTTAATGATGTCGGGGGCGTCACTCGACTCCGCTCGCGACGAGCTGCCGTAAAATACGGCAGCTCGCACGCGCTTGTAGCGATTAGCACACATCGCCTCGCCCTGCCCCGAGCCACCAAAAATAATCCCACGATTATTTTCCGGATCGGCCTCGACCTGCTTGGCGACGATATCAATAAAGTCGGGGTAGTCATCCCCCTCATTTAACTCGAACGCTCCCTCATCGGCGACGTCGTAACCACCTTCCTTAAGCCAGCGCTTAACCGCCTCCTTCAACTCAAACCCCGCATGATCTGTACCAAGAAATATTTTCATTTAAAATTACGCGTTAGCGGTTTTGATGACATGCTCGAGGAGGGCGTGGGAGTAGCCGGACTCGTTGTCGTACCAGGCCATCACTTTTACCAAATCACCATCGACTACCTTCGTCAGGCCCAGATCAGCAATCGAAGCGTAGTGACTGCCGAGAATATCGGACGACACGAGCGGCTCGTCGGTAATGGCGAAAACTTTCTTCCACCGATCGAGCTTGGCCGCCTCGCGTAAGAGTTTGTTGACCTCTTCCACCGTCGTCGGTCGCGCCGCGATAAAAGTAATGTCGGCAATCGAGCCACTAATGACCGGCACGCGGAGCGCCAAGCCATCAAACTTGCCGATGAGCGCCGGAATGGCCTCCGTTACCGCCTCAGCCGCGCCAGTAGTGGAAGGGATAATGTTGCCGGCGGCCGCCCGGCCCCGACGAAAGTCTTTGGCATCCGGCGAGTCCACCAAACGCTGACTGGCCGTGTAGGCGTGGGTGGTGTTGAGCACCGCCTTCTTAATGCCGATCGCCTCGTGCAAGATGGCGATCACTGGCGAGGCCGAGTTAGTAGTGCAGGAAGCGTTGGAAGTAATCTGGCTCGTGGCGAGTAAGTGATCGTTAATACCGAGTAGCACTGTAGCACCACTAATACCTGGCAATGGTTTTCCCTTAACCGGCGCCGAGATCACCACCTTGCGGGCGCCGGCATCGATGTGCGCCTTACACGATTCGTAAGTAGTAAAAAAGCCGGTTGACTCGACAACAACATCGACACCGAGCTGACCCCAAGGGATGTTCCTTGGATCCTTCTCTTGGAAAACTTGGATCTCGTGTGCGCCAACCAAAAGCTTTTTATCATGCGCCTTGATCGGCAAAGACGATGGACCATAAGCGGTGTCGTACTTGAGGAGATAAGCCAGATTATTTAAATCGCCAAGATCGTTGGCGGCCACCACTTCCACCTCCGGTCGCTCCACCGCAATCTTTAAAAACGCCCGGCCGATCCTCCCTAATCCATTGATCCCGATCCTTACTTTTTTCATCCGCTCATTATAACATCTTCTTAAATAATTCTGAGAGAGTTTGGGGATTAGCGGAGCCGCGGCTTAACTTCATGCCTTGACCAATGAGGAATTGGAGTGATTCGGCCTTGCCGGACTTGTATTCGGCCACCGCCTTCGGATTATCAGCGATAATCTTCTCTATCATACTCGCGAGCGAGTCGTCGCTGACGACTTCGGCTATCACGCCATTCAAAATAGAGCTCTTAGCCTGCGGCGACGGCAACTCTTTATTATGATATTTGCGCACTACTGCTATAAAAACTTTTACATCTGGTAGCCACCCCGCCTTGCCGTCGGGCAGGTCTACCTCCTTCTTTCTTTTACCGGCCACATCGTTAGCAATAAAATTGGAAGCAACCTTAATTAACTCTGACTCTTTTAATTCGGCAATAACTGCATCTATAAACGCGGCGAGTTTAAAATCACTAACGTACTGCTCCACATCTTCCGACTTTAATCCGAGATTTTGATACCGCTCGCGTTTTTGCCAGGGTAGTTCAGGAATCGTATTTGGCAAATCGGCAAACCAAGGCAAATCTTTAAGTCGGAGCTTGGGTAAGTCCGGCTCGGGAAAGTAGCGGTAGTCGTGCGACGACTCCTTCTCGCGTTGTGAGAACGTTGTTTCTTTTACCTCATCCCAACCGCGCGTTTCTTGGGCCACCTTCTCACCCTTATCTAATAGTTCGCCTTGTCTTTTAATTTCGTACTCAATTGCTCTTTCAACGCTTCGGAAAGAATTTAAATTTTTAACTTCCACCTTAGTACCAAAGACTACCTTTTCTGAACTCTCAAAGGTAGTCTTTGGTGAGATTGAGATATTAGCCTCCACCCGCATCTCCCCTTTCTCCATATTAGCTTCGGAGACATCAAGATAACGCATGAGCAGTTGGAGTTCGCGAGCAAAGTTGCCAGCTTGTACAGCCGTGGTAATCACCGGTTCCGTTACCAACTCCATCAATGGCACACCGGCGCGATTAAAGTCGACTAAACTGCGGCCTTGATCACCATGTTGTGAGCGCGCCGTGTCTTCCTCCAAATGAATGCGTGTGAGTTTAACTCCAGCCAACTCCCCGCCCTTAACCAGCGGGTGCTCGTACTGACTAATCTGATAACCCTTAGGAATGTCGGGATAGAAGTAGTTCTTGCGATCAAACTCGGTAAAATCGCCGGCGAGCGTGCCGTTCACCGCCAAGCCCACGCGGAGCACGCTCTTAACCGCCTGCTCGTTGATGGTAGGTAGAGTGCCGGGGTGACCCATACAGATAGGGCAGATATTTACATTAGGCCTTTTCTCGTCCGGATCGTTGGCCGAATTACAGAACATTTTGGTCCGAGTCTTGAGCTCAGCATGCACTTCCAACCCCACCGTTAATAAGTAGTCAGCCATAATGGGCGATTATAGCATGTAGCGGATTTCTTCTTCGAGCTCTATACCAAAGCGTTTCTGTACTCGCTTTTTTAACTCCGTGGCCAAACTCTTGGCCTGCTTAGCCGTACCAGTACCATCGTTAATAAGCAGATTGCCGTGGAAGCTGGCGACACAGATGCCACCCTTGCGCATACCGCACGCACCCACTTCTTCTAACAAATAGCCCGCAGGAATCTTACCATCTCTAACTTTATCTAAATTGATAAGTTTGTTTGACTTGGCCGAAATATCTTTTAACAGCACATTTTTAAAGTAACTGCCCGGGCACTTGAGACGAGGCTTATACTTGGCCTCGCGGATCTTGATTATCTCGCGCGAACGCTTCGTGAGCTCCTGACTATCCCCTTTTGGCAACTTAAACGTTGCCGAGAGAACTAACCAATCTTTCGCTTTCTTAGACTTAAAAATACTAGTGCGATAACTAAACTTACTTTGAGCTTTCGTAAGTTTAGTTATCCCGAGCGAAGTCGAGGGATTATAAACTTCTACAGATTCTAGAAAATCTGAGATCGTTCGAACGTAGGCGCCGGCATTACAAACAACCGCGCCAGCAACGGTACCCGGAATGCCCGCGAGTGATTCGAGCCCTTCTCTGCCGGCTCGATTCGCGGCTTTTACTAAAGCCGCCAAACTCGTACCCGCTTCAACTGTAATTTTATCGCCCTCAATTTGGATTTTGGCCTTTGGATTTTGATATTGAATTACCAACCCCTTAAAGCCGTTATCATCAAAAACGACGTTACTACCACCGGCAATCACGCAATAAAGGCGCCCGCTACTGTGGGCGGCCTTGACTGCTTGCACGAGCTCCGTGGCGGAGCTAACCGCCAAATACCACTCCGCTCGGCCGCCGAGGCCGAACGTGGTGTGGGGCGCTATTTCTTCGTTCTTTATGGCTCTAGGGAAATTAGAAGGCAAGTTGAGAAATAATCAACAGAACCACGACCGCCAGTAAACAGGTAATCACTAATGCTTCTCTAAACTTCCCCATTTACAATTACAATAATAAGACCCTACTGAACAGCGGGGCTTATTTTAACCGGCGGAGTTGGCAAAGTCCTTGGGCACGGAGCAAAGGTGGTGCAAGCTGGGGGAAGACGGTAAACTACTGTTCCATCTGGGCATTGAAAAGCATCCGCCGGGCAAGAAACTGGATCGCCCTTCAAATTTGTTCCACCAACAGTTGCCGGGCCAACGATGTCAATGGCACCTGTTCTATCACTAAGAAAATAAATACTCCCAACGGCAATCACTAAAACAACAATAATAATTGTTGTTAGGCTTGACATCCCTCTTTGTAAATTATTTTTTCCAAACATTTGATTAATTTTCCTAATTAATAATTTCTGATAATCTCCTTGAGATTAACATTATGTTTGAACGCTGACTAGAGCTTTTTATCCCCTACTCCTGCGAGATAACTCGAAAGAAATATGAAGTGCTAGCGGCGAGACCAGTCACATTTACGGTATGTTCAATAACTTTGGTATCAACATCGCTCGTACCGGTCGAGTTGGCGTAACCGAAGTTAGGGGCCGAACTAGTGGCAATACTCGAGTGAGACACTGTATCGTAGATCACGCGGCTCGTGGCATTACGGTTAGTCGTCCAGCGAACGATCGCGCTGTTTTGAGTAATGTCGGTAATGCGGATATTGGAGATCATTAATGGGTCGCTAGGATTGCCGTCATCTTCAGCTACGATATTTACCATCTTGGTAATTGAAACTTTGGTGCCGTTAAAATCAGTGGCTGTAACCGTTACCGTCTTTTCGCCTAAGACCGAGTAAGTCTTACTGTAGCTGGTGCCAAAGGCCTCACTACTATCACCAAAGTCCCAGGTGAAAGCGTAAGGAGCCAAACCGCCAGTAGCAACCGCAGTAAAGGTGATGGCGTTATTAATTATGAAGCGTTGACTAGTCGGGGCAGTAATTCTGACAGCGAGAGCGCTCGAAACTTCTTCAGCCTTTATTGTAACGGAAATATTATCGGTCTCTTGGACGCCGTTAAAGTCGGTGACCGTAAGTTCTACTGTGTAAGTACCCGCTGTCGTGTAAGTCTTGCTATAGCTGGTGCCGAAGGCTTCGCTACCGTCGCCAAACTTCCAAGTGAGAGCGTAAGGTGGCAAACCGCCTCTACCAGAGCCGGTAAAGGTGATCGATTGACCGACTTCAGCCTCATAACCACTGGCTGGAGCGCCAATATTAGCTTCCAAAGCAGCGGCAGTAGTGCCAGCTTCAAGTTGGAGCTCGGCGTCTTGAGCATTAACCATTAGGCCAGCCGGAGCGAGCAAAAGGGCCAAAAGCGTTAAAATACTGATTATTCTTAAAGTCATGATAATTATTTATGTTTATAAACCGACAAATTGGTACAACAGAGCTAACATATTGGACTTAAAAAAGCAAGCGCCGGCAATAAAAAAGCCCTAGGTCTATCTCGCAGGATAGTCTAGGGCACGTGTGTTAATTATGAAGCGACGCGTTTACTCGACAACCAAGGATACGAACGAGGTGGCTTTCCAGTTGTTGGCATCAGTAACCTGGCAATTCCAGGTACCTGACCCTGGCATATCGAAAAGCAACTGGAGTTCGAAAACTCCATCGTAACTTTCTGACTTGTCCGTAATCACTCCATTGGGTGCCAAGCAGTGAAGAGTGTAAGGCGCTTCTCCACCATAAGCTGTAGCCGTAACATAAACAGTTGAATTGATGGCAAATTCGATTTGACCATTGAGCGTCTGCATACTTAGAGACAACGGATCGGGATCGTCGTCCGTATTGTCGTTCCCATTATGGTTGCCGTTATTGTTATCGTTCCCGTTGTCATTGCCGTTTGTATTGCCATTGGTGTTGTCGTTCCCGTTGTCGTTGAAATTGTAGTTATCATCGTCATCGGGATTGTCGTTGTATTCGACAACATTGTCATTGCTGATGACGTCGTCTTCGGCAATCACATCTCCCTCCGAAACGATAGTACCCCCCGTGATCGTACCAGTGACCTCCAGTGGTCCATCGATTTTAACCGGCCCGGTAATAACAGTCGGACCGTCGTGGATAGTGACCGGACCATTGAAGTCCGCCGAATCATCAAACTCCACCGGCCGTTCAAACTCACTTGTGGCCATGTGATGAAGGACAAGATCTGGCGGCACAGGCGCGCACCCCACCAAAACCAGTCCAAACAACCAGAAACCAAACTTACTGAAATTCTTCATCTTTGTTCTCCCTATTCTGTTGTAAATGTTCTCTCTGTTTTCCTTTTAGTCTGCCAACGCAGGCAAACCCTTCATTATCTTACTAACTACTAGGTGGAGGCGGCAATGGCAGTGTGGGCGGGTCGAGATCGCGTAGACGCTTTTTAAGCATCTCGATTCGCCACCACAGCAAGCCGATTAATATGAGGAGTAGCCCTATAACTATAGGACAGAGGTAAGACTTGACCCAAGAAGCGACACCGACTGCGGTCGTCGCCACCTGACCAAGAATAGGTGTGGTGCTAGCCGTTGTAGTTGCGATAGTTGAAGTCGCAAACGGTGTAACACCGAAACCCTTCTCACCCTCATTCCCTCTGGTTATTGCCGAAGATACACCCTGGCCGCGCGAGTACTGCCGCAGGTCAATATTGTGATTAAGACTCTGACGGCAGAAGCGGCTATTTATAGCCAATGTGGTTGTGATATACACATACACCGTAGGTTCAGATATACCCCACGGCGCCAAGATTGCGCCAGCGTAACGCTGTTGGAATAGACGAACAGCCTCATAAGTGTACTTGTCGTACACACCATTAACGGGGACTTCGTAGTTCTCGAAGTAGCGAAGGAAGAGCTGGAGCCGGATAACTTGATCGCGATCGTTGTTGGCTCCCAACTTTATAAAGTCAGTAATCCAAACATCACAAGAGTCGGGAGAAATGGTTGTGGGTTCTTCTTCTGAACCGCCAGTACTGCGACGGCGATGTCCGCCCCCC
>CAYIFC010000010.1:0-19392 GCA_964362645.1 uncultured Candidatus Saccharibacteria bacterium | reverse complement strand
ATGAGCGAGTACGGACCGATCGAGCGCATGTGGATCTTGTCTTCCACCATGTGGTCGAGCTTAAGAATGTACATGCAACCAACAGCCACATTTTGCTCAAAAGATTCGCCAGTGCGGCCATCAAAGAGTTTGACCTTACCGTCCTCCGGGTAACCGGACTTGACCAACTCACTTTTAATTTCGGCATCGGTTACGCCCATGAAAGGCGGCGTGATAGCTTGGTAACCAAGTGTCTTAGCAGCCAAACCCAAATGCATTTCGAAAATCTGACCAAGGTTCATACGACTCGGGACACCAAGCGGAGTTAAAATAACATCAACGGGAGTACCATCAGCCATATAAGGCATATCTTCTTCGGGCAGAATCTTGGCGATAACACCCTTGTTGCCGTGACGACCACAAAGCTTGTCGCCCACCGAGACGTTACGGAGTTCAGCGACTTCAACGTGGATCCGTTTGGTGATACCACTCTCAAGTTTATCGCCGCGCTCGCGCGAGAAAACTTTAACACCAATGACCTTGCCCTTCTTGCCGTGCGGTACGCGCTTTGAGGTATCTTTAACATCACGGGCCTTGTCGCCAAAAATTGAGCGGAGCAAACGCTCTTCCGGCGTCAGTTCGGTTTCACCTTTCGGTGTAATCTTGCCAACCAAAATATCGTTGGGCGTAACTTCGGCGCCCAAACGGACAATGCCATCCTCGTCGAGATTCTTAAGTTTAGCCTCACCAACGTTTGGAATGTCGGGAGTTGTAACCTCCGGTCCGAGCTTGGTATCGCGAACATTAGTTTTAAATTCTTCAATATAAGCGCTGGTGAAAGTTTGATTCTTAACTAAGCGTTCGGAAATAATGATGGCGTCCTCGTAGTTAGCACCACCCCAAGACATGAAGGCCACGAAAACATTCTGACCAAGGGCGAGACCACCCATGTCGCTCGATGAAGCGTCGGCCAAAAGCTGATTCTTCTTAACCTTCTGACCCACTTCAACTACCGGCCGTTGGTGGAAAATGGTGTTGTCGTTTGTCTTGGTAAAGTTAACGAGCGTGTACTCATCACGTTTGCCATCCTCGCGGTGGATAACGATCCGGCGTCCATCCACTACTTCAACGACACCAGCGGCGCGAGCCAAGACGATCCGGCCCGAGTCGAGTACCACCTTTTCCTCCACACCAGTTGCGACCAACGGCCGAACTGGGCGAATACAAGGAATAGCCTGCTTCTGCATGTTCGAACCCATCAAAGCACGGTTAGCATCATCGTGTTCCAAGAAAGGGATAAGGGTGGTACCGAGCGAGAAAGCTTGCGACGGGGCGACGTCGATGTAATCAACGTCTTCACGAGCAACCATAGTCGGCCGACTCAAATGACGTACCTCGATTTGTTCTTCCACTAAACGTAGTTTGTCGTCGTAGAGTACACTGCCGTGAGCAATCGGATGCTGTTCTTCTTCGAGGGCATTTAAATACTCGATTTCTTCCGTAATTTGGCCGTTCTTAACTTTGCGATAAGGACTCTCAAGAATACCGAATTCGTTAACACGACTATAGTTGGCCAAGTGGAGAATTAAACCAATGTTGGGACCTTCGGGTGTATGAATTGGGCAAATGCGTCCATAATGCGAAGTGTGCACGTCGCGGACTTCCAAACCGGAGCGCTTACGGGTTAAGCCGCCTGGTCCGAGAGCCGAGAGTGTGCGGAGATGCTCAACCTCGCTCAAGATATTCTTCTGGTTCATAAACTGGGAGAGCTGGTTGGTGGCGAAGAATTCCTTGATCCGAGCCTGTAGCGGTCGCGGACTAATGAATTGGATCGGCAAAAGCGCTGACGAGTCGATCGTCGACATTCGATCTTGGATATTGCGCTTCATTTGGACCAAACCAACGCGCAGACGTTGCTGGAGCATTTCGCCCACGCAACGGACACGACGGAGACCCAAGTGGTCGATGTCGTCACCAACGGCATCTTCAGTATTGTTGAGCTCAATAATATGCGAAACGATTGAAACGAGGTCGGTAAGAGTAATGGTACGGAGCTCGGCGCGCTCAGGCGTCCCCTCTTTAACGAAACGCTTATCCAGCCGGAGACGACCGACGACAGACAGGTCATACTTTTCACGGCTAAAAAGGGTATTAATAAAGTCGCGAGCCGAAGGCACAGAGGCCAAATCGCTATCGCGAAGACGCTTGTAAACCTCCAAGAAAGCCTCGTCGGCATTAGCGGTATGATCTTTAGCGAGTGTGTTGGCAATATATGGCGTATCGGTTTTAACGTCAGCGAACATCGCCTGAATTTCTTCGTGGGTGATCACCTTGCCTTCCATATCGGCAAAGATTTTAAACAAATATGAAACTGGGAACTTGCGACGGCGATCGATCTTAACGTAGATCACATCATCACTTTCCGTTTCGATCTCCACCCAAGCGCCGCCAGAAGGGATAATCTTCGCGCCAAAGTATTTACCGCGACGCAATTCATTCTCCGTAAAGAAGACGCCGAAAGAGCGAGCAAGTTGAGGTACCACTACGCGCTCATTACCATTAATCACGAAGGTGCCGTGATCCGTCATTAAAGGGAAGTCGGCCAAAAAGATTTCTTGCTCCTTGGACTGATTGAGGACCTTGTTGGTGAGGCGAACCGTCACCTTCAACGGCGTCTCGTAAGAAATTTGATTCTCGCTCGCGTGGCGTTCATCGTTCTTCGCCGGATCGAGTTGAAAACCAAGAAATTCAAGTTCAAACTTTTTTTCCGAGTAATCCTTAATCGGCGAGAACTCACGAAAAAGATCCTTAAGACCATCCTTAAGGAGCCAAACGTACGAATCTTTTTGAACAGTAATTGCGTCAGGGATCTGTAGGAGCGGATCCCGGTACTCACTAAAGTATTTTTTTTGCATTAAAACGAAAAGTTAATACCCCACTTATTACTATGGTTTATAAAAAAATAACTTGTAGTTATGGACGCAACACAATCGAAGCAACTAGGACTACCAGTCTAATATAACCCCCTTTTCCTGTCAACTCCCCTGTGGATAACTATGTTGACGGGCAACTTTTTAGACTCAAACAAAAATAGAGCCCCCGCAGTGAAGCAGAGGCTCAAGCAAGATGGTTCTATTAGAGAGGGTTAGACTCTAACTATTGTCGAAATATACTTTCTGATCTTTTGGGAGGGGTAAAAGATTTGTCAGAAGCTCGAAACCAGACTTGAAAACCCATCGTGTGGGCGCTGATTCTTTCTCCTCAAGAGATATTGCCCAAGGCCTACGTTCAAACCGTTGCTTGTCGATCTTTTCAGCCGTCTTTACTAATCCAGCTGATGCTTCCAGGTAATTACGAGCAGGCCCCTCAAGATCCTCTTGGTCAGGCCATTCGTCAATCGTCTTGCCCACTAAGGATTCGAGAAGAGTGATGGCCTTGATAAATTGTTTGGCATCACGATTTTTCTTCCGTTCAGGTTGATTCTCATCCAATCCAAATTGATCCACGAACCAGAAGAACAACGGAAGAATGAGCGCAATCGTCACAAATCCATGCCAAAGAGATGGGGAGGGGTTGAATGCACAGATGACAATCAGCCAGACGAGAAATATTGGGATCTCGACGCTCAAAAACCTTCGCCAGCGCCACATACAGATTGCACTCTTGATTGGATTATCCAGCTTCTCGTCTCTTTTCTCCTCTTCCCAGTGGCTAGACAATTTCGCCAACCACGGGCTCGGGTCTTGCTCTCGCGCCATTCTTACCAGCTTTTTAAGGTCCATTCTATACTGCCTTTCTTTCTATCCCCGATTCATGGTCAACGGCTTCTAGGCATTCTTAGGGGTTTCAACCTCTTCGAACTTTCGTTGACCAAGATAGATTAAGGAGAATCTCACTATCTACTATCGAGGATAGCACATATCTGACCTATCTGTCAAACTTTTATAGATCACTGGGAAGCGACGCTTCCCGAGAATGCTGATTATTTTGGGGGTTGGTCGTAAGACATCCAATCGTTTAAGAAAGTTACCAAACACTGGGAAGCGACGCTTCCCGTAATTACTGGTTATTTTGAGGGTTCGTCGTAATCGTAGGTCATCCAATCAGATATAAATTCATTGAAATCTGGTTCACCATCGAAATAGCTAGGGAAAGCTTCGCGATTGATTATCTTCCCCTCTTTGCGCTCGCGCATTAGGTAGTCGTGATAACTGGAATATGAGTAGGTATCTAGAAAAGTTTTAGCCAATTCAATATCCTCAACAATCTTAGTTGGCCATCCATCTGGATTCGTCACTTTTACTGGATTGAGGTGTATGTACGCATAGAGATACTGTAGATAAGGATCAGTATCAACCTCGGTCGCTTTAAATGGTCCCTCAAACAACTTCCCGGTTCGCTTATGTTTAAGGTTAAAATATAACGAATAACTAGTTAAGAGTTTTTGCATAAAAGCAGTAATTCCACCCGCGTTCTTTTCCCTAATCAGTAAATGAAAGTGATTCGGCATGAGGCAGTAAGCCCCAATATCAACGATTGTTTCACCTCTATCTCTTTCCCAAACTTGCCGTGACCATTTAGGTAAATCGCTTAAATGAATTGGTTCGGTTGCATTGGCCGAATACAGGGTGCAAATAAATCTCTGATAATCGTCATTAGTAAGAAAAATTTCCCGCTTATCAACCCCTCGATTGTATATATGGTAGTAGCCATCAATCTCAAACTCAAATTTGCGTATAGCCATATCTCCCATTCTACCAATCCCTTAACTGGGAAGCAACGCTTCCCATAAACACTAGGTTGTTGGGGTGTCGGGAAGCGTCGCTTCCCGTAATTACTGGTTATTCTGGGGGTGAGTTATGATTTGGCGCGCCAGGACTCGATATTGGCGTGGTGGCCGGAGAGGAGGAGTTTGGGGACTTTGTAAGAGCGATTTTTGTGCTTGAGAACGGCGGGGCGAGTAAAGGTTTCAGCGCCGGCCACCCGATTTTCTTCCAACGATTCGTTTTTACCGAGGACGCCGGGGATGTGTCGGGCGACCGCATCAATAACGGCCATTGCCGCCACTTCCCCGCCGGAGAGAACATAAGGACCAATCGAAATTTCTTCGGCCTTAAACATTTTTTTAATTCGCGCATCAAGACCTTCGTAACGACCGGCGATTAAAATTATTTGCTCATATTTTTTACTCCAGTCGCGAGCAATTTTTGCATCAAACTGTTTGCCTCTTGGTGAGAAAATAAATATTTTGGTTTTTGGCGTTTTTTTAATTTTATTTAAAACTTTCATAATCGGCTCGGCACGGAGCACCATGCCTGGCCCCCCGCCATACGGCCGGCCATCCACTCGCTCCCCTTTCTTTACATTATCCCAGAGATTATGAAGCACGACCTTAAACTTTTTTGCTTTTTGGCCACGCCCAAGAATCGAGCTCTCGGTATAAGCCCGGATCGGTTCTGGAAAAACACTAATTACATGAAAGGTAAACATTTTTATATTAAAAAAAAGAAAACCCTCAACCCGCTAGAGCTGAGGGTTTTCTGGATACACAGTTTTAAGATTTGAGATCGTTCATCACTTCGTCAACCGAAGCGGAAGCGCTCTTAACCGGGGCACGGCCACCTTCTGGCTCATTGATCTTAAGATTAACGCGAGCGTTATTCTTCATACCCACGACGCGGAGCAAGGTGCGGATAGCCTTAGCGGTGTTGCCTTGGCGACCGATAATTTTGCCCATGTCTTCAGGATTGAGATCGAGGGTCATAAGGACTCCCATTTCATCAACCTTGCGGTTAATCTTAACGTCGGTCGGATGATCGACTAAGGCTTTAATAAGACCATCTAGAAACTCTTGATCTTGGTATTTTTCAGACATCGTTGAATTGGAGTTGGTAAGTAATCGAGCAGTAAGTCGACCAAGACAACTGCTACCTCAAGTATATAGGCAAAAAAGCCCTTTTGTCAACCAACTGTGGACAAATAAAAAGGAGGCTTGGCAGATTTATAACCAGCTTCGCCTCCCCTAAATGTCCTCCTTTTATTTTAGGGCCACTTGGTATTGGCCGTAACCATCCCTTCGTGATCCCTACACGCTTGTTCATTTAGCACATCAAGATAAGCCTTCAGACGCTCCAAACTATTGCGCGTTAGGGCAACGAGACTGTCCCCCGTTTCATCACGCAAAAGTTTAACAGTTGCTAAGTAAGCCAGAAGTTCGACTTCGATCACCTTCAGGTCCAATTTTTCCCTCATCGGTCGTCCCAATGATCCGATCGCGACACAAAAAGAAGACGGGCCATTCAGATCAGAATTGTGACCAAGGTGACCGTCAAGACCATAAAGCGCAGCTACGAAAAAGCGTTCGAGGGCAAAAAGGGCTCCTCGACACTGACTACGCTCAACTACGTCTCCATATTGGTTATCAGTGCCACTTCTTGCTTTCCATTTTAGAGTCTTACCTATAAAAGCAGAGGCTGTGCTTGAAACCGCCATCCAACGAGCCGGTCTTGTTAGACCCTTAGACTCCGTCATCGACATGATTATCCTACCTTTCATTAAGAGTTTTCAAAAACCCAAAATACCTAGATCCTTTTAGAGCCTAGCACAAGCTAGGGGTAAAAGTTAAGCGGCAGCTATTTTTTCTTTAACAGGCTCGGCCCCGTCAGACGGGGTTTCGGCGGTAGGAGAAGCTTCAACGGCAACTGCTGTAGCAGTTGATTCAGCCCCGTTTGACTGGGTTGGTTTACGCGAGGGGAGAGCGTCACGTTTTTTTCCGGCGACAATTTTTTTGTCAACTAAAAGATTGTGGACAGTAATCGAAGCTTGAGCGCCAACTCCGAGCCAGTACTTAACGCGCTCCGCATCGATAGTCGCCTCACCACGGCGGGGGTTGTACGAGCCGATCACTTCAAGAGCCTTACCGCTCTTAGGACCACGGCGACGATCAACAACAACCACTCGGAAAGAGGGGTCATTCTTGCGGCCAACGCGCTGTAAGCGAATCATTATCATAGACGAGGATGATAGCAAATGGTATGTTAATTGCCAAGTGCCCCATTATCTCGAAGGAATAATTAAACTCTCCATGAAGGGAGTCGGCTACATCGACTTACCGCTTGAAGCTGGCAAAAAGCGCTCCGAGCGCCAATCAATAGAGATCGATCCGACCTTCATTAAAACTGCGCTCCACGGTGACCGAGTTAAGATCATGCTCCACCCGCTAAAAGTTGGAGAGCCGCAAACCGGTGAGGTGGTAGAAATTTTAGAGCGCCGGAAGATGGAGTTTGTCGGCACGCTTGAACAGGCTGATGCTTTTATCTACCTCGTCCCAGACGACAAGCGAGTCTATAAAGATATTCTCATCGCGCCGGAGAAAATGAATGGCGCGAAGGCGGGGCAAAAAGTACTAGGCCAGATCATTAAATGGAACGATCCCAAAAAGGATCCTCTCGGCGAGGTGCTAGAAATTATCGGCCAACCGGGTGAACACGAGACCGAGATGCGGGCCATCGTGCTCGACCGCGGGTTTAAAACCGGTTTTCCGGCGGCAGTAGAAGAAGAAGCCCAAGTGCTCAAACGCCGCGCGGCCGAGTTAATGGCGAGCGAGTTGCCCAAACGCCGCGACTTCCGCGATGCACCGACCTGCACCATTGATCCGGCCGACGCCAAAGACTTCGACGACGCACTCTCCTATCGCCTACTCCCAGACGGGGGCCACGAAGTGGGTATCCACATTGCCGATCCCGCCTTCTACCTCACGCCCGGGAGCGCTCTTGATCGAGAGGCTATTAAACGCGCGACTTCGATTTATCTTGTTGATCGAACGGTCCCAATGCTGCCTGAAGTTCTCTCCAACGATCTCTGTAGTTTAAACGCCAACGAAGACAAACTCACTTTCTCTGCCGTGTTTGAGTTCTCGGCCTCGGGCGAGATTACTAAACAATGGTTTGGCCGAACGGTTATTAATTCCGACAAACGCTTTTCTTATGAAGAAGCGCAAACGGTTTTAGACACCGGCCAGGGACCATTTGCCACCGAACTCGCCACTCTCAACACTTTGGCTAAAAAATTACGGGAGAAAAAGATGGCCGCCGGCGCCATTAGTTTTGAAAATGAGGAAATTAAGTTTGTTCTTGATGAAAAAGGTAAACCCATAAAAATATACAAAAAAGTTAGAACTGATACTAACTTACTGATCGAAGACTTTATGCTCTTAGCTAATCGTTCAGTGGCCGAATTTGTGGCTAAAAAGACGGATGAGGCGGAAGGCACCTTCGTCTACCGGATTCATGATCTGCCCGACCAAGAAAAACTAGAACAACTAGCTAACTTTCTCCACCCACTGGGCTATGATCTCAAGCTAACCGGTGGCCGGATCGATTCACGCGATCTCAACACCTTCCTCGAACAAATGGCCGGTAAGCCCGAAGAGTCGATGGTTAAAACCGCTACTATGCGCTCAATGGCCAAAGCGATCTACTCAACTAAAAACATTGGCCATTATGGCTTGGCCTTCCGCTATTACACTCACTTTACTTCACCAATCCGACGCTATCCCGATGTAATGGTCCATCGTCTACTTGCTTACTATTTGGCCGACAAACAACCACCACCAGAGATGCTTAAACAATATAGCCAACTGGTAATCCACGCTTCGCAAAAAGAAATTGAGGCCCAAGAAGCCGAGCGTGACTCAATCCGCTACAAACAAGTGGAGTTTGTGCTTGATCGCGTCGGTCAAACCTTTAGTGGTGTTATTTCTGGCTTAGCTAAATGGGGCATCTATGTGCAAGACAAAGAGACCATGGCTGAAGGGATGGTGCGTTTAATCAATCTCAAGGACGACTTTTATACACTGGATGAAAAGAATTATGTGATGGTCGGCGCCCGCACTGGCAAGCGCTACCGCCTCGGCGACGAAGTGAAGGCCAGAATCACCGGCGCCGATCTTACCCAACGCACTATTGATTTAGCGTTTGTTTAGGCCCTATTTTACCTCTTGACAAGTTAGGTGCTATATGCTAAGATGGTAGGTAGAGGTTGTGCATGTAGCACGACTAGAGCAGTAAACCCCAGAATAAGGAGTTTTTGACATGTTGAAGGCAAACTATCACCGTCGTGCACAATCAACCGGAACTGCGTCGCGTTTTTGCGATTGCGAATATGAATGGCAACAAGGACCAAACATTGTTCCTTTCGTTCGCCACCCAACGGTTGGTTGAGCCGAACGAGTTCGGTGCTGCACATTTGGCCAACATCAAGGACCTCGATCCTGACGGCGAAATCGGACTGGAAATGCCGACGGCGGAAGTCGGCCAGCAGATCTTCTACTTCGAAGGTCGGCCCAACGATAAGGGTCGGCGCGCCAGCGATTGGGGTATCATTACCCCCTCTGTCATCAAGGGCCTCCGCAGATATCGCGCAGCGATCGTGACGGCTATCGATGGTGGCGAACCGACGTCAACTCCAGTGGATTCCCTTGGGCATGACGGTCTCACTCTGTGGGAACTCGAGGCGATGATCACACTCAATCGTGATGCGATCATCGATCCAGCCAACAGTCTCGCCGGTGGCAGCAAGTATCAGGGCCAACTGATCTGGCAAACTCTCAACGCTAAGAGTGTTTGGGTCAATTGCCTGGACCCGCGATCACAGCGTGCATCATTCCGATTCCAAAGGGCCATGTAGTTTGGCCCAACAGTACATAGATCCCGTGATTTGCTCATTCGAGCAAATTACGGGATTTTCTTTTTTAAAAATTATTTGGCGTAAACGGTGGCTTGGTCGAACTTAATGGAGAGGAGTTGAGAGTCGCCACCGGCGCCCATGGTAACGCCGTAGATAATGCCGGCGTGCGACATCGTTTCGCGATTGTGGGTAATTAAAATAAGTTGGGAGTGTTTAGAGAGCTTTTCGATCATGTCACCATAGCGTTTGGAGTTAGCTTCGTCGAGCGCCGCATCGGTTTCATCAAGAATTAAGAATGGCGGCGGATTAACTTGCGAAATAGCAAAAAGCAGAGCGATCGATACGAGCGTCCGCTCGCCGCCCGAGAGCATCTCGAGACCCCTAATCTTCTTGCGGGGATGGCTAAGATCTATCTCCAGTCCCGCCGCCGCTTCGCTTTGGCGTGGCGAAGCCCTCTCCCCCATTTCGTCCTCATCTTCTTCAGAAGCAAGGTCAACTAGGCGCAAATTCGCTGACCCGCCACCAAACATTGCGGAGAAAAATTCTACAAACTGCTCGTTAATTTTTATTAAACCGGTTTTGAAAGCTTGGTCAAATTGTTTCCTAAGCTCCTCCATCACCTGCCTAAGAGACTGACTACTCGCCGTCAGATCAGTTACCTCTCGGCTCAAAAACTCATCCCGCTCACTTACCTGCTTAAACTCGTTTAGCACATCGCCCGACTCCACCCCCATTTCCTCTAACCTAATTTTCAATCGCTCCACTTCTTTGCGTTTTTTAGCTTGCTCTCCCCTACTAGCCTCGCTGAGTCTAAACGGGTCAATACTTATCTGACTGACTGGCACATTTAAAATCTCTCTATCGGTCAGCGAAGCGACTTCAGCCAAGTCGTTGCGATAAGTTTCTTCTTCCAGTTTGATTCTTTCGAGTTGAGAGTTAAGTGAGTTTAGCCGACCAGATAGTTCGCCCTCCTTAAGCCGCAGGTCGAAAAGCTCGCGCTCGGCGCCGCGCTCCCGCTTAGCTCCCTGCTCGCCTTCGGCACGCGCCGCTGTCAACTCACTTTCTTTGGCCATTAATTCGCCCGCCAAGTTCTCAACTTCTTGTTTTGCATTCTGCTTTTCCTGCTCCAACGCGGCCAGTAATGCCTCACGTTCGCGTTTGGCGTCGCTCGCCCCGCCACCAATAATCCGCCGCACGATCTCTCTAATCTTATTTAAAACACCTTTTACACTTTCTAATGAATCTAGAGTTTCGGCCTGCCTGATCTCGTTCTCTAATTCTTCAGCCCAAGCTTTAATTTCAGTCATTGTCACGGTTGAATGTTCTTCAACGGCTGGTAAGGATTCCATCTTGCCTTCCAGACGCCCTAAGCGCCTTAACGCCTCTTCTTGCCGGGCCAAAATTGTTTGCCGCTCGCCAGCTAAGCGACCAAGTTTGTCGGCCAATTCCCGATTTACTACATCAGCTTCAGTATTTAAACTCCTTTCTAATTCTGCTCGACGCACGGCTAAGTTGCCGAGTTCCGTTTTTAAGCTATTGCGCTCACCATCCGCCCCCTGCCGCGCGCCCGTAAGGTAAGAGAGTTCCGCGGCAAAGTATTCGGAGGCCAAAGTTTTGAGCGCTACGCGTACCTCGCGTGATTGTTCGATCTTCTCAACCTCCTTTTTCAAAAAGCGCAAATGCGGCGCAATCTCTCGCCGCAGGAGTTCCACCTCTTTAAGATTTGCTTCCGTTTTCTCTAACTTCTTTTCGCTCTCAGCTAACTTCCACTGGTAAGTCTTGAGACCGAGCGACTCTTCAATCATTGTCCGGCGCTCGACCGGTCGAGCCAAGAGTACCCGATCAACTTCTCCTTGATTGATAATGTGGTAGCCGGTGGTTCCGATAGACACCGAATTTAAAAGTTCGACAATGTCGCGCAAACGTACCGACGACCCATTGAGAAAATAGCCACTCGTGCCATCACGGTAAACCTCGCGCCCAATTTTTATATCATCAAAATCTAGGGGGAAGGCTCGGTCGGTGTTGGCAAAAGTAATCGCCACTTCAGCTCGATTGAGGCGCGAAATATTGGCACTGCCACCGAAAATAAAATCTTCGCCCTTGCGACCGCGCAAAGACTTGAGCGACTGCTCGCCCAATACCCAGCGGAAGGCCTCAGCCACGTTAGACTTACCAGAGCCATTCGGACCGACAATCGCCGTTACCGGCGAATCAAAAGAAAGCTTAGTTTTTTTGGCAAAAGATTTAAAGCCAGTAAGCTCGAGCGAAGAAAGGCGCATGCTCCATTATACTACTTACCGCTCACACTCCAACCACGAGCGGCCAAGGCCGTTCGAGCGGCCGCTTGCTCAGCCTCTTGCTTGGAGTGACCAGCACCTTGGGCTTCCAACTTCTCGCCCAAGTACAACCCAATAGTAAAAGTTTTGTCGTGATCCGGACCCGTCTCGCTCAAAAGTTGATAGGTTGGCGTTATAGATTCTTCAGACTGCGCTCGTTCTTGAAAATAACTTTTAGCATCATGAGAAAGTTCCCGGGCAATGGTTTGCTGTAGATCGGACAAAATTTTGTGGACCACGAACTCGCGCGACACTTCAAAACCTTGATCTAAGTAAACCGCCCCGATTAGCGCCTCTACCGCGTTAGCCAAGATTACTTGCCTTGCCCGGCCAGTATCCTTACTTTCGCCACGGGACATTAGAAGATAATCACCCAAACCCAATCGCGCACCCACAAGGGCTAAGGTGTTGGTGTTAACTAAGGCAGCACGATAAGTTGTGAGATCGCCTTCAGTCTTATCTGGATAAAGTTTAAAAAGATGCTCGGTGCAAACTAATTCTAAAACCGCGTCGCCTAAAAACTCAAGCCGTTCGTTGTGATCCCACAAAGCTTCTTTGTGCTCGTTTAAATATGAGCGATGAGTCAACGCCTCCCGCCAAAGATTTTGATCACGAAAGGTTACGCCCAGAGAATTGCTTAATTTCGGGAGCTCAGGTAGTGGCATACTATTTTTGAAGTAAATTAATGGCGGCAGTAACGATTGGCAAAATATCGTCGTACATTTTTAAATTTAAAATTTCATCGAGCTTAAACCAGCGAGCATCGTCCAAACCTTCGTGCTTAGTTAGAGCGAGTTTTGAAGCATCGCGAGCTTCGCCCAAAAAGTAGGAGACATTTTTTCGGATCTTGCCGCGCTTAGGATCAGAAGCTACATACTCATTACTAGAAAGTGGCTCCTTGATATCAAGATCAAGCGATATTTCTTCCTTAATCTCGCGCGCGGCGGCGGTCTCCTTATCTTCTCCCTCTTCTACATGACCCTTTGATAGAGTCCAGTAGCCGAAAATATCGTGCACGAGGGCCAACTCGATTGAGCCGTCGTCACGCCGAGTATAAACTACCGCACCGGCCAACAATTCAATGGGCATATCTTCGTAACGCACATCGTTGGCCCGACGCTTTTTGGCCGGAATATCATCCTTGCCAGGCTCACCGAGTTCCTTATAAACTGTGCCGAGCACGCCGTTTACAAACTTACCGCTATTTTCTCCTCCAAAAGTTTTAGCTAACTCGATCGCTTCGTTGAGGGCGACACGGGCTGGCACCTCGCTACGATCGGCGAATAAGAGTTCGTACAAACCGATTCTTAAAACATTACGGTCAACGATGGCAATCTTGTCGATCGGCCAATCGGGGGCCGCCTTCTCAATAATATCGTCCAGTTTTTTACGTTCCTGCGAGACTCCAGAAAGTAGCTTAGTTATAAACGAGAGATCGTCGAGACCGGGCGCAAACTCCGCCACATTGCGCTCAGCCACTTCCTCCACAGGAGGAGCCACCACTTTTTTACCATCAACGGTTGGGTTGCTGTTAAAGTCCCATTCAAAGAGCGATTGCAAAGCAATGCTTCGCGATAGGTGCCGATTGGCCATATTAAAATTATTTGGTGTTCAGTTGCTTCTCCTTCTCCTTGCGTTCCTTTTTGGACAATTTAGCCATGACATCAATGACTTCCCGGCCACGGTAAGTGCCGCAATTGGCACAAGCCGTATGGCGGATTACCATAGTGCTACACTTGGCGCACTTGGAAAAGCGCGGCACTTTAAGCGCGTGATGCGACCGCCGATTGGCGGTATGACTCCGGGTATGTCGCATTCGTACAACCATGGCTAGGAGTATAGCTAGTCTTTACTAAAAGTGCAATATCACAGATTCTTAATAAACGTCCGGCGGTGGAGGGGGCAGGGGCCATGGGTTTTGAGGGCGAGGTAGTGGGCGGCGGTGCCGTAGCCTTTGTGGCGGGCGAAGTCGTAGGCGGGGTAGTGTTTATGCAGGGTGAGCATCTTACGGTCACGGGTCACTTTAGCCGCGATGGAAGCCAGGGCGATTACGCTCTCCTTCTCATCACCCTTAATTATTGTTTTTTGATTCTTAAACTCTTCCGGCGCCTTCAATCCCCCATCCAATAAAATTTTGGCCTTTGAACTTTGGATTTTGAGTTTGATGAGACAGCGTTTTATTCCTAGCATAATCGCTTTATTAATCCCAATCTTGTCTATCACCTTTTCGCTTACCAAAGCCACTGCAAATTTTAACTTCTTTTGTTTTTGTTGATTTTTAAGCCACTGATACCACTCATCTCTCTGTTTCGCCGATAGCTGCTTCGAATCCCTGACCCGACTGTCAAGGACGGATCCCTGTCTGCCGACAGGCAAGCTTGACATGGCGACCGCACCCACGGCAACCGGGCCGGCTAAGGGGCCGCGGCCGGCTTCGTCAATACCGACCAAATATTTTATTTCCTGTTTTACCACTCCCCATTCTACAACCCCCACCAGACACAAAAAAGCCCACAACTCGGAAGTCTGTGGGCGAGAAACGCGCGGGTAAAAATTTGAACTAGCATCCCAAGGATTCTAAAACTTGTTCCTGCTCAAGGCTAAATTGCAGTAGACTGGCTGCTTGTTCGAGACTCATTCCCATACCTGGCCATAGATCGGTTATGAAGTGAGGAATGTCTTCTGTAACGCGGTCCAAAATTGTCATGAGCTCGAAATCATCCGTCCTATCTACCCGTTTTAAGAGCAGATGAACCAGTAATATGTTATACGCCCGAAGATAGTCCTGACCAGGAGATTTGAATTGCTGGAAAAAATCTTCAATAGCAGCCTCTTGGGCTTCGCCTTCAGTAACGGTCGCCGCGATTTGATCTACTGAATCATTACTGAACTCAAGATTAGCTAATTGACGAGCAGCCAAAACTACACAGGCTTCAAGACTTACCTTCGAAACCCGCTCAAGTTTAAAGCGCTGACGCTCACACCAATCGGGAGAAGAGCGAGTACCACTGATCTCCTTGATTATCTGGACGGCTTCGTAGCCTAAAGTACAACATAACTCATTTTCCTTTAAATCTAAATTACTGCCGTTAGACACATCTGAACAAATAGCCGCAATAACCACATCAATTGGGCATCCCCAGATTACCAACTTATTCCCGGCCGCTCCGGGCTTAAATAAGAAGTCAATCGGTCGCCCCCTCTCGGCATGAGAGACCAGCGCAAAGGTCATTGCTCGACTAATCCACCTCATCTCGTTAGTACTGTAGCTCATTGTTTGGCTCCTTTCTAAAGCTAGTATTTAATTTACAACGTCCCCCTCCTTTGTCATCCTGTCATAGTTCATACTTCCTGTCAAACAGTCTTGGGGGCCTTATTTGATCTGCTATAATCCCTGCATATGGCGTTTGTCCATCTCCATACTCATAGCAACTATTCACTCCTCGACGGGCTCTCCAAGCTCGACCAAATGATCGCTAAGGCCAAGAAACTAGGTATGACGGCCATCGCTCTCACCGACCACGGCAACCTCTACGGATCAATCGATTTTTATAAAAAGTGCAAAGCCGCAGGTATCAAACCAATCATTGGCGTTGAAGCCTACATCGCCGCTCGTGGACGGCTTGATAAGGAACCCAATGTCGATAGCCGTCGCTGTCATCTTACTCTCATCGCTCGAAACAACACCGGTTACCAAAACCTGCTCCGACTCGTCTCTCTGTCTAACCTGGAAGGCTATTACTATAAGCCCCGGATGGATAAGGAGATCTTGCGCAAACACAGTGAGGGTTTGATCTGCTTCTCTGGTTGCTTTGGTAGTGAGCTATCACGCGCGCTCCGGGCTCGAGACGAAGCCCGCGCGCTGGCAATAATTAAAGAGCACCAAGAAATTTTTGGGAAGGAAAATTACTATCTCGAGATTATGCATCACCCCAAGATTGAGGGGTTGATGGAAGTTAAGGCTAAAATTATTGAACTGGGCCAGCGCTTAAACATCCCACTCGTTGCCACGCAAGACTCTCACTATCTTGAACCCGAAGACGCGAAAGCTCACGACACGTTGGTCGCCATCCAAACCAATACCGACGCCGAGAGTAAACGCTTCTCCAGTATCGCTGAAGATTATTCTTTTATTGACGAAGCAACAGCCCGTCAATACTTTACCGATGCGCCAGAGGCCGTGGACAACACTGGCTTGGTAGCCGAGCGTTGTAATGTGGAACTTACGCTCGGACAATGGGTCTTCCCCACTTTCCCACTACCAGAAGGCGTTACTCCCGATGAAGCTCTAACAAAACTCGCTCAAGAAAAACTGGCCGACTATCTTTTTAAAAATCAGAAGCGGAATGAAGGAGCGACCAAGCGTCTGGAATATGAGTTGAGCGTCATCATAAAAAAGGGTTACTCCCCCTACTTCCTCGTGGTCTCCGACATTATTACCTTCGCTCGCGCGAACAACATCTTCACCAACACTCGAGGCTCGGCCGCTGGCTCCTTCGCCTCCTTTCTAATTGGCATTACTAACATCGATCCGCTGGTTTACGAACTGCCTTTCGAGCGCTTCTTAAACCCGGATCGCCCGTCTCCGCCCGATATCGACATGGACTTTGCCGACAAACGCCGTGACGAAGTACTCGACTACGTCCGCGGTAAATATGGTCTCGACCACGTGGCACAGATTGGTACCTTTGGTTCAATGATGGCGCGCGCCGCCGTGCGCGATGTAGCGCGCGCGCTCGGCCACCCTTACGGTGTTGGTGATCGGCTGTCTAAATTAATCCCCCTTGGTGCACAAGGTTTCCCGATGACGATTGATCGGGCTATGAAGGAGACGCCGGAGCTGAAAGAAATTTATGAGAAAGAAGCCGACAGCAAAGAAATAATTGATCTGGCGAAAAAGATTGAGGGTGGTTCGCGCCACATTAGCGTCCATGCCGCCGGGGTGGTGATCGCGCCCAGCGCTCTCACCGACTTCGTACCACTCCAGAATGATCCGCGCGGCGGCAAGATCATTACGCAATATGATATGCACGCCGTTGAAGACGCAGGCTTGCTTAAATTCGACTTTCTTGGTATTCGCAATCTTTCAATCTTGGAAGATGCCGTGCGGTTAGTCGAAAAAATTAACGGACAAAAAATCGACATTGATAATATTCCGCTGGACGATAAAAAAACATTTGAGATGCTCGCCCGCGGCGAAACCATGGGTCTTTTCCAACTCAACGGCAGCGGCATGACTCGCTGGCTCAAGGAGCTCCAACCAAGCACGATCCACGACATCAACGCCATGGTCGCCCTCTATCGTCCGGGGCCAATGGAAATGATTCCCGAATATATTAAACGTAAACATAATCCCAAACTAGTTAAATATCTCGATCCGCGTTTAAAAAATATTCTGAATAAATCATACGGCGTTATCACCTACCAAGATGATGTGATGTTAATTGCCATCCACTTGGCTGGTTACAGTTGGGTTGAGGCCGACAAACTCCGCAAAGCCATGGGCAAAAAGATTCCGAAAGAAATGGCCGAGCAGAAAGAAAAGTTACTGAAAGGTTTTGTCGCCGGTGGTTTAGACAGAAAGAAAGCGAACGAATTATGGGGGCTAATTGAACCCTTTGCCGCTTACGGTTTTAACAAAGCGCACGCCGCTTCTTATGGTCGCGTTGCCTACCAAACCTCGTATATGAAAGCTAACTTCCCCACTGAGTACATGACGGCCGTGCTCTCGGCCGAAAGCGGCGACAACGAAACAGTGGCCGAAGTTATTAATGAATGTCAGCGCATGCAGTTGCCAGTGCTCGCGCCACACGTTAACGAGAGCTTCGGTAACTTTACGGCGCTGAAGAATAATACCGGACCCGCCTTCGCCAAGGCTTCGGCGGGCGAAGACAAAATCCGCTTTGGACTTTATACGATCAAAAATCTTGGCACCGACATCGCCGATGCCATCGTGGCCGAGCGTAAACAAAGTGGTCCGTATCTTACACTCGCCACCTTTCTCGAACGGGTAACGCATAAAAATTTAAACAAGAAGTCGCTTGAGTCTCTAATTAAAGCCGGCGCCTTGGATGGTCTTGGTTACGATCGAGCAACTATGCTCGCTAACATGGAAGACCTACTTGAGCACAATAAAGCTTCTGGTCAGTCTTTAAATAATCAAGCCAGTCTTTTCGGTGCCATGAGCGATCAAACGACTGTGCCTCAACTTAAACTCATCCCCGCTAAACCTATAACCATGAAGGAGCAATTGGCTTGGGAGAAAGATCTGCTTGGCCTCTACCTCTCCGGTCATCCGCTGGAAAAGTTTAGAGAAAAAATAAATCTAGCGCCATTTAATCTTAAAAAGGCTAAACTGGCTAAAGATGGCGCACCAGTGGTAATAGCCGTTATTATCGAAGAAGTTAAAATGATCACCACCAAAAGCGGCTCTCGTATGGCCTTCGTCCGCGTCGCCGACTTCGACGACCGCTTAGAGACGGTCGTCTTCACCTCCGTTTACGATACTCACAAAGAATTAATCGAAGTCGACAAGTGCGTCGCCCTGCGTGCCCGCGTCTCCCACCGCAACGGCGAACCGAGCTTGATCGTGGATGGTCTGAAGGAGTTGGTGTAGAAATTAAATCCGGAATTCAATAACATCGCCGTCGGCGACGATGTAGAGTTTGCCTTCGGTCCGGAGGAGGCCTTTATCACGAGCGGCGGCGTAGGAGCCAGCGTCGAGTAAGGTTTTCCAATTGATAACTTCGGCGCGGATAAATTTGTGCTGGAAGTCAGTGTGGATCGCGGCACCCGCTTCAGGCGCCGTCGAACCAACCGGGATCGTCCAAGCCCGCGTTTCGTCCACTCCAGTGGTAAAGTAGGTCATTAAGCCAAGTAGCTCGTAACTGGCTTTAATCAAATCATCGAAACCCGTTTCAAACACGGGATCAATCTCCACCACCTTGCCATCCAACTTATTTCTAAAACTAGTATCAACTTTATTGCTCGCGGTCGAAAAATTAAAAACGTAAATCACCGGCTTGCTGGTAAGCAGGTGGTAACCCTTAGCCACGATCGCCTCTTCGGGCTCCAGCTTAACACTACGGGCCGGCTCGCCCGCGCCGAGCGCTTGCTCCAGTCGGGCTAGAACCGACTCTTCGAGCACGGCCTCCTTATCGCCCCGCTTAACTTCACGGCCGATACTCGCGCGGCGCTTGCGCACAGTTTCAAGGTCGGCGAGCGCGAGTTCGAGATTAATAGTGCCAATGTCAGCCTCCGGATCAATCTTGTTCTCAACGTGGATCACATCTTTATCTTCAAAAACGCGCACTACTTGGGCGATGGCATCCACTTCGCGAATGTGGGAGAGGAATTGATTGCCCAAACCCTCACCGGCCGCCGCGCC
>CAYIFC010000009.1:0-19660 GCA_964362645.1 uncultured Candidatus Saccharibacteria bacterium | reverse complement strand
CGTCGAAGGCGCGGCGATCACCAACGAGAGCGAGAACTCGCGCTTAAGTCGCTCAGTGATAATTTCTAAATGGAGCATCCCGAGGAAACCGCAACGGAAGCCACGACCGAGTGACCCCGAAGCTTCTTCTTCAAACGAGAGTGAGGCGTCGGTGAGACTGAGGCGCTCGAGGGCCTGGCGGAGCTCTACCCAGTCATCTTGGCTCTCGGGGTAGATCGAGGCCCAAACTACCGGCCGAGGCTCGGAATAGCCCGCGTAGGGCTCTACCGCGCGACCGGCGACTGCTACAGTCTCACCCACTCGAGCGCGGCTCGTGCCTTTGATCCCCGTTACCAAATAGCCAATTTCGCCCGCGCGCAAGATATCGGTCGCTACCGCTTCCGGGGCAAAAATACCAACCTCCAAAGCGCTAAACTGCTCACCAGCAATCGCAAAGGTAAGCCTATCCCCCTTCTTAATTTCGCCCTCAAAAAGTCGGACGTAAACAGCCAACCCGCGATGAGTAGAATATTCAAAATCAAAAACTATTGCCTTAGGTCCAACCGAGTCAGTCGGCGCAATCTTAGGCGGCGGCACCTTTTTAACAATGGTCTCGAGCAAGAGATCGATCCCTTCTCCGTTCTTGGCGGACACTGCTAAAATCTCTTCTTCTTGGCAATTTAAAAGTAGGGCAATTTCTTTTTTAATCTCTGGTACGCGCGCCGCGGGCAAATCAATTTTGTTAATAATCGGAATGACCACCAACTTCTCGGCGCGTGCCAGTTCAAGTACCGACAATGTTTGGGCTTGAATGCCTTTGGTCGCGTCAACTAAAAGCAAAACTCCTTCCACTGCTTTAAGCGCCCGCGATACTTCGTAAGAAAAATCGATGTGCCCCGGCGTGTCGATAAGGTTAAGCTGGTAGGTGGTAGTTTGTAGTTTGTAGGATAAACGAACGGACTGCATTTTGATCGTAATGCCGCGTTCGCGCTCGAGCTCCATACTGTCGAGAACCTGCTCGCGCATCTTGCGCTGCTCTATGGCGCCAGTCGCCTCTAATAAACGATCGGCCAAGGTGCTCTTGCCATGGTCAATATGGGCAATAATCGAGAAATTCCGGATATTCAAACTCATTGCGGCATTGTACTACAACTCGGTGGGTTCGGGCATGACAGTCTTAACTTCGCGCCAAAGGCGCTTGGTGAGCGAGCGTTTGAACTCTAAAATTTCGTGGTTACCCAACCAATGCAAAACGGCCACACCAGCACCAATACCAAGCAATCCGGCAATTAAACCTTGGAGGAAAATGCCGCTAAAAGTGTCGAGGTCAAAGACCCGGGCTAAAAATTGAAGGGCGGTGTAAGCCATCACGCCGATAGCGACCGAGGCCAAAACCACCTCACTGACCACACGACGGATCGAGATTAGGTCACCAAAGTCCCGACGGAAAAAATAGACAAACAGTCCAAAATTGAGCCAGGAACCCAGTGAGAAGGCTAAAGGCAAGGCTAGCAACTCTCGGCCGGCCACCTCAGCCACACGTAATTCTTGCCCTAAAGTGGAATCAAAAGTTGGGAAAAAGCGCAGAGCGAAATGTAACCCGATAGCTAAGGCTACCGTGACTAGCGCTGAAAAGAGATTAATTACCAAAGGTTTCTTGGTTTGCCCGGCCGCATAATAAGCCCGAACGAAAAGCAAAATAAGGCTCTGCGCCACGGCTGAAATAATAAATAACGCGAGCGCCGCCGCCGTTAAGCGCGTGTCTGACCAATCAAATTCGCCACTACCCAAAACTACTCTTACGACTTGAGCCCGTAACACCACAAACAAGGCCGTAGCCGGAACAGACCAAAAAATAATATGCCGGACGGCGTTCGAAACTTGGGTTACAAACGCCTTCCGATCTCCACCAACCAAAGACCGAATTAGGGTCGGGAAGGCCGCGACCGAGTAACTTACTCCTACGACGGTTAGCGGTACAGCCTGCAGATTGTAAGCAAAATTAAAAACGGCAATTGAACCAGCCGCCATCAAAGAGGCTAGTGACACTAAAACAAAAATGACTAACTGTTGGGCCGAGAGCGCAATCGTCCGGGGCAGGGCAACCAAAGCAATCTGCGCCAACTCCTTCCATGCGATCCTAGACGTTAAATGCGGCCACCACTTGGCCCGCGCCAGGGCCGGCAATTGAATTAAAACATGGAACACCGCCCCCAAAATAACACCAACGGCCAGCCCCTTAAGACCCCAACGTGGCGCTAACCAAACAATGCCAATAATGATCCCGATGTTGTAAACCACCGGACTTAGAGCATAGAGAGCAAAGCGCTTAAGCGATTGGGTGACACCACCCAAAAGATTGGATAGGCCCAACAAAATTGGCGAAAGGAGTAAGAGACGAGAAAGACTAATAAGCGTCGCTACCGCGTTAGGTTCAAAACCGGGAGCCAAGAGAGGAGTTAAAATAGGGATTAAGAAAAAGGCTAACCCAGTTACAACTAGCATTGTGAGCAAGAAAACAGTCAACAAACTATTAATTAGTTTCGCCGAGGAAACATAATCACCTCCTTCCCGATGCTTGATCAAGAAAGGCAAGATAATCGTTACTGACACCAAAGAACCTATAGAAACGTAGATTAAGTCCGGCAAGCGAAAAGCGGCATAGTAGATATCGAGATCCCGACTAGCGCCAAAAGTGGCGGCCAATAGCCGGTCACGAGCTAAAGCCAGGAGTTGTGAAGCAATCGCTGATCCACCCAGCAAAAAAGCGGCCTCGTGCAGGCCGTTAAACTCGCGATTAAGAAATTTAAAAATTTTTTCGACCATATTATTAGCTTGCCACGTTTAAGGTGGTTGACGGCGCCTCGGGCTTAAGCAAGAATGATTGTAGCAATGGAGAAAAAACCGGTAAAGATCAGTCTGGCGGCCGAGATTCTCGGTGTTTCGCCACAAACCCTCCGCCGCTGGGAAAAGTTGGGGAAATTAAAGTCCTTGCGGAGCGAAAACGGTTATCGTCTCTACGACATCTCGCAACTCGAGAGTTTTGCCCGCGCCAACAGCTTAAAACGCAACATCCGGCGCTTAGCGCCGGATGTTTAGATTTAACCCCGATCTCGTAAGCCGAATTCTGTTTAAGTAGTTATTTGTCTGCCTCACCAGTTACCTGGCGGGTCAAGCGGCACCCCCCGATGTAACATCGGGATACGGCCTTGCACTCCGATAAGGATTTAGCCGTTTCACCCTTCGACTTCGCTCAGGGCAAGCCCCAGACAAAATCAAAGGCTCGTCTCTGTTCGCACCTCGCTCCGATGTAACATCGGAGGGCGGGCGTTACCCGCTACCATTTTAACTCCTATTAAGGGCGTGAGTGTTCGGACTTTCCTCCCCCGCTTAGCGAGGGCAACTACCCGGATCGGGTAATTTAATTATACCACAGGATTCTCTTGCGATGCAACAGGCAGATCAATTTCGCAAGTACCCGAAGCGCAGGCCAATTCTTTCTTAACTTCCGTATTGTCCTGCGCTTCATAAAGGACTAATTTGGAAAAATCGATTTGAGGGAATTTTTTAGTCAGTTCGTTGTATTGCTCTTCGGTTATCTCTTCATAGGGTGCCAAACGGTAAACGTGGTTAGAACGTGGCAAGAAAGACAGACCACCGATCATATCCCAATTTTCGTAAACCCAATTGCCCACCGACAACCATTCATCAGCCCCAACCGAAATTGTGGTCGAAGGGTTGTGTTCCGTATAATTTTCTTTGACCATCTTCCAGTAATTAAGCTGCTCGATGGCCGTTAAACCATCTTTATAAACCTTGCTCTTGGGAGCCTTAATTGGGAAATCAAGCACGAAGGTCGTGGCCGTCTCCGCGCTATGGCCAACTTCGGGATGGTAAGGCACACCCATGTCGCGGAGCATTTTGAAAATCGGATTATGGCTCTCGATCCGAACCCGGCGAATATAGTAAGGCGCATGACGAGGATGCATGCCGGACGAAGAATCAAAGAGTTGGGAACCATTACCTGACGGCTTAACAGTGGTGATGCAAGTGGAGCGATTAATGCCAAAACGCTCGGCATACTTACGATTAGTTTCTATGGCAATCTCTTTGAGTTTGCGGAAAACGATCGGCTTCTGAAGCGCTGGACAATCATGTTGACCAGTAATAGAGACGCCGAGCAGAGCTTCTTCCTCGCAGTTTTCCTTCCAGGTCTTAGAGAGATAAGGGAAATTAGTAAGAGTTGCCTGATAAGTACCCAAGATGGTGGCTACCCGCACTTTCTCCATCAACGTTTCTTCGGTATCTTCCGGTCGAGCGACCACTTCACTTAGGTTACAAAACTGTTTGGATTTGAGCACGATTTCACCGCAAGGATTAGTGCCTGAAGAATCCTTATCCTTTTCAAAAGCTTTCCAGCGACGAGTAGGTAGTTGAGCCTTCAAACCACCGCGATTAAAAATTCCGCGCTCGCCCGAACCATTTTTAGCTAAATTGATCCATTCGTCTAAGAATTGATCCATGGTTGGCTTTTCGTTGTAGGCAACGGAGTTGTTGGCCATCGAGCGTTGGCCTTGAGTGAGATAAAATTGGCCATTCTTAGCTTCGCGCATATCGGTATCATCGAGATCAGAGAGTGAGATCAGAGCCGAACGACGAACACCACCAGCCACTACCACCTCACCAATTTTGCAAATGATGTCGTGAGCATCAATTGTCTTGATTCGGCGACCCTGACGACTAAGCATCCTCTCGCGAGTAAAGTTAATTAGGTTGCGCAGAGGGTCTGGTCCGGAGGAACGACCACCCATCGTTTTAAGGCGGGCGCCGCGCGGCCGAAGTTGCGAATAATCAAAAACAACATCTTTACCGGACGACCAGGTCTTCATGCCGTGGACCAAAGAATCCGCCCAACCCTCGGCGCTATCAGGAATGACGTGAGTAGAAGCCTTTTCGCCAATTTGGCGCTTGATAATTGGTAGAAGACCAACCGTCTGCTCTTCAACCGAGAAGCCGATACCCGTGCCTCGCATCAGAATGTACATGATCTCACCAAAATCTTGCCACACTGACGGTGCAATAAACGCACAGTTGTAGGCCGCCACATTATCACGCTCTACCGGTTTACCAGCAAATTGTAATAGGCGCATGGAACCCAGAGTTTTCATCCCCAACATATACTCATGGATTTCTTCGTACTCCTTTTCTTTTAGTTTGTCGCCCAAATTTTTGCGCATAAAATCCACATACCGACTAATCGTCTCGATCCAGGTCTCGCGCCGATTCTTCTCCTCAAGCCAGCGCGAATAGGTAGTGTAATAGACAAATTCTGATAGTTGATTGCGGAAGTACTTCTTGCTTTCAATGGTCAAATCCCGCACTTCCTTAGGCACTTCGCCCTTCTCTTGTCTTAATTCTGAACGCCGTTGGCGGTAGAGAATATAAGCCTTGGAAGCCTTAACGAGATTGTGGAGGATTAGCTGTTTTTCGACCAAATCTTGAACGCCTTCAACCGTCGGCAAATAACCCTTACCACCCTGCTTAACGAGTCCGGAGAGCTCACGGACCACGGCCTGACCGACGAGCCCGGCGGTCTTCTCATCACCCTCGCCAGAAGCCTTCATGGCCTTCCAGGCGGCGGTAGCAATACGCTCCGCCTCAAACGGGACTATTGTGCCATCACGCTTCCTAATTTCTGCCGGAACAAAACTCTTTTTGGCACCCCGTTTGGTTGGATTGGGCATAATCTAAAAATAAAAATTAGTGATTAATAAACTTGTCTGCCCATTGTAAAACACTTCGCCCTCCGGTAGCTAATGTTGATAAGTTTCTCGAAGTAGGGCTAAGGCTCCATGTAGTCCCACCACATCACCAAGCATTGCGGCAACTACTTTCGGCGGTGGATAAAAAGATGGTAAAAGAGAATGGAGAGCAGTCACAACTTCTTCGACGGCGATACCTGGCTTTTTCATCATACTGCCGCCCAAGACAATTATATCGGGTGACCAATGAACACATGAGTTGACGAGGCCCTGAGCTAAAAATCGCGCCATTTGCTGCCAAAATTCGTCATCGTTAATCTCAAATGGCTTCTTCCCCATCCTCTTTTCGACAGCGGTACCAGAGATATAGTCTTCAAGAAATGGACCAGAACATTCCGGACACAGCGAGCGGCCAGCATCAATAACCTGATGACCTGGCTCAAAGCCAAAAGCACTTCTATCGATCTTGCCTTCCACGATTCTGGCCCCGCCTACTCCAGTACTAATAGTGTAGTAAACAACGATTTTGTGACCCGCGCCCGCGCCAGCCATTGCCTCACCAAGCGCACCGAGCGCCGCGTCGTTTTCAGCCTTAACGGGCACACCGAGCTTGGCAGAGAGCGCCGCGACCAAATCTTCGCCACTCGCAACCTTACGCGTAACGCCGATTATCGCCTGCTCAAACTTCTTGCCGCCAGACAACTTAGTCGCCTCCTCAACAATCAGATTAATTACCGCGTCAAAACTGGGCGGCGTATTTAAAATTATCGGTTCATTAAACTTATCTAGCGTTTCCGCCCAAGCCAACCGCAACTTCGTCCGCCCAATATCGCCAAGTAAATAAGACATGATTAGTTAGCCATTAGTTTTTTAAATTCTTCGATCAGGGGTACAGATGCAGGGTCGCGTTGGTAGTGCTCGGCCAGAGCAAGTGTCGTCCAATCAGAGAGAGTGAGGGAATTAAAGAACTTCTCCCACTTGCTCTCCCCTTTCAACTCCAAAGTGGTCACCGGCAAGCCTTTTTTGCTTAAAATATCATTTAAAATCTCAAAACGGCGTTTAATTCGTGAATTATCGCTCGAATCGGTTAAGAAAACGAAAGAAAACTGACCGGAAAGGCCTGAATTAACGGGAATCGAGTCAAAACCTTCTAGCTCGTTATGGTTTTGTTCGGGCAAAACATTGGCGAAGGCCGGCACCTTAGCCGTCTCGTTAAATTTAATTTTCCAAATCCAAGCCAGCGGGGCATTGGCCGCCGAAGTGTAGATAATGGGCACACGGGCTTCTAAACTTTTGGCTAAATCTTGACCGACGCTTTCTAAGCCAGCTGGGGTCAGTTTGGTGGTTAGGGTTTCTAGCTCTTGTTTAAGATTTTGGAGATCTAAAAGCACTACCAGCGCTTTAAGCATCAAGCCGACAGCTAAACGCGGTACGAGCTGCCAGTCGGGTAAACAAATATAAGGTACACCCGTTTCTTTCGCCCTCTCTATGAGTTTACCACCAGCTGCAATTACTCCCACCGCCAACCCAGCTTTAAGTGCTTCCTCGAACCCATCCAAAACTTCTTCGGTATTGCCCGAATAAGAGCAAAAAATTAAAAATGAGTTCTCTAATACTGCTTGAGGTAAACGCGGTAAGCCATAGTCAGCATGAATGCTTAAATCAATCTCTGGATTGGCGCTACGGAGTAAGTCAGCGGCCAAGCGTGAACCACCCATGCCGATTAAAGTAAAACGCTCTTTTTTAACCAGCTTTCCGGCGTTTTCCACTACCGGCTGATAAGTAAGTTGCTTGGGAAAATCTAAAATCGAGTTTTTCACACCCTCCATCTTACCACCTTGACCAAAATCCTGCGAAGAGTACCATTAAGGGTTGACTGGTGGTCCCTTTGTCATTTTATGGAGAAAATCGATGAGGACCAAACAAAAGGTGAGCGCGGAAGCTCAGGGTCTAGGAAATGAGGGTCTTCTTTCAAACCGAGGAGGTAATAAAACCGCTCTCAAGGTCACTAGTGACCTTGTCGGCAAACGAGTCATCATTGTCGGCCAGATCTCGCAACAAAGAATGGGGGCTTTGAAATTGCTCCCGGAGGATGTCGGACATCCATTATTGGTTCGTAGGGTTAATCCTACGGCTGGTGCAGTGGTAGTCCAAGCGAGAATAACCGACGTCGAACTCAATGAGTCTCTACTTCGTAGAGCGTGATCAACACAAAGGCAAAGGCCCGATTCGCAAAGTGCGAACCGGGCCTATTTTTTTGCCCCGACGTTATATCGAGACAATGCCTAATCCTAAAGTAGGATTACCAGCGACCCCCGCCACCGCCACCACCGTTTTCACGGCGAGGAGGGCGTTCGGTCATGGGGCGGGCCTCGTTGACCGTCACGCGACGACCATCAAGTTCCTTCCCATTCCACGCTTCGATCGCTTTCATCGCTTCCTCATCGGAAGCCATTTCCACGAAACCAAAACCTTTGGAGCGACCGGTCATGCGATCCATAATGATGGTCGCAGACTCGACAGCGCCAGCTTGGGCGAAGGCATCGCGAAGAACGTCGTCAGTGGTACTGTAGGAGAGTCCTCCTACATATAACTTCTTAGCCATAACTTGTCTAAATTCTAAGTCCTAATATCTAATTTTTAAATTAGATCGTAAGGGCGACCCTCTCCTCGGGGTCCACCCCCTACTGAGAAATACACTTACAAAGACCATTATACACGAAACGAGCTCGGTGTCAAGCAAGTTTTTTAAACACCACGACAAGCCAATCTACCCCTTTCAACCTGTACCCAGCGGAATAAACAAGCTCAAATTCTTTTCCGGCGATGTTTACTAAATCAGATTTGTGATAGTAATAAAAATAACGAGAGCCAAATTGATCAGTTTTGATTTTTTCTTGATATTTATCATGCTTAACCGAAATATAAAAAATGCCGCCTGGCACAAGAGACTTATATATTTTATCGAAAATAATCTTTAAACCTTCCTTATCAAAATGTAGTAATGAAGCAAAGGCAAAAACGATATCAACATCTAACGGGTAATCGAAAGTTTCGATATCAGCTACTAGGAAATTAGCTTCGGGCAAATACTCTCTGGCTAATTTTATCATCGTCTCGGAAGCGTCTAGGCCAAGATAATTAGTAGTGAATTTTAAGATCTCTTTGGCGTCCCGACCGTTACCACAACCGAGTTCTATAACCTTAGGATTTTTCTTCCTAGAATACGACATAGCGCGTTCAACATCGGCTCGTCTCGGTCCGATCTCGTTAAACATTTTACCCAAAACTTCAGCCCCGCGATTATAAGTTTCGATTGTTTCTAGTTTTTTGTTCATCTAGTTAATTTGTTATACCGAAAACAGGTCATCAGATGGTCATTAACGAGGCCAGCGGCCTGCATGAAGGCGTAGCAGATGGTGGAACCAACGAAAGTAAAACCGCGCTTTTTTAAATCAGCACTTAGGGCGTCTGATTCTTTACTAAAAACGCTGATATCGCTATCGCACTTGCAGTTATTTATAACCGGTGTGTTGCCAATAAAGTGCCAAAGATATTTAGAGAAAGTGCCGAACTCTTTTTGGATTTTCAAAAAAGCTTGCGCATTTTTAACTGTCCCTTTAATCTTTAATTTATTCCTGATTATCTTCGGATCGGCAATTAGTTTCTCCAGTTTTTTCTCAGAATATTTAGAGATCTTAACGGGATTAAAGTTGTCGAAGGCTTTCCTAAAGTTCTCGCGCTTTCGCAAAACTATTTGCCAACTTAAACCGGCTTGGAAAGTATCGAGAACAATATATTCAAACAACTTTTGATCATCGCGGCACGGCACACCCCACTCCGTGTCGTGGTAAGCGATCATTAACGGATCGTCTTTCGGCCAAGTACAACGTTTGATTTCAATTTCAGGCATTTAACCAAATATTCCCCAATTTTTGCGCAGACAAATAAACACCAGGGTTGGGAAAATCAATGACGAAATTAGGGAATAAAGACTAATATCTAGAGTCGCTCCGCCCGAGCTTTCAATTGCCAAATCAATAATTATTGAAATTAGAATGACTGGCAAATAACCAACCACCGCCCACTTCTGCCAATAAATCACCCCGAAAAACAAAACTGCGCCAATTATGACCTTGCCAATAGACCAAGCGACTAAAATTGGAGACTGCGCAAAGTTATCAAGCCCTAAGATTTCTACATACTCATTACCAACGGCGTTTAAAAATTGGATGGAGAGAATAACTATCAAAGATCCGATTAGCGACAACGCCCACCACCCCAGCAAGAGCTTAAACCAGTGACTTCTTTTTTTGACTGGAGGCATAAACTTATTTAAGCAACGTGCCAGGCAAGACCGGCTTTTCGGGCAAAAGCAAAACGGGACCCTCGCCACTATCGGCAGCGAGAATCATCCCCTGACTCTCGAGCCCCATAATCTGCCGCGACTCAAGATTGGTTACCAACACAATCTGCCGACCCACCAGCGCCTCCGGCTCATAAGCCTTAGCAATCCCCGACACAATCTGCCGCGGTGCAGCCTCACCAACTTCAACCATCAATTTAAGCAACTTCTCCGACCCCGTGACCCGCTCAGCCACCACCACCGTCCCCACCCTCAACTCCACCTTCTTAAATTCCTCGTAATTGATCATGATTTATTATTTATCTCCTAAATACTCAAATCTCGGCACTTTTTGGCCTTCCCACTCAACAGTTTCCATAAACATTTTGAGCGGCCGAACCCAAAGTGCATTCTCCCCAAACTCACTTTTATAGAGCGCTTTATAAACCACCATCTCTTCTAGCGTCTCGCTATGCCGCACGATACCGACCACCTCATAAAACTTCTTATTCTTAAAATGCTGATATTTGCCTAACTTGGGATAGGTCATTTTTGATTTAAATGCTTCTTTATAAAAGCACGACCAGAGCCTGACTTCAAATACTTCTCGAACTCGAAAGCCCTATACTTATCGCTAATCGCAAAATAGAAATCTAACTCTATAGGTAACCGGTCGACTGTTGCCGGCACATACCCCTTACGGTGTCTTTCTAACCGGTCATCTAAATTGTCGGTACAGCCGACATAATAACCGTCTCGACACTTGAGTGAGTAAACGTAGTACATAACATCAACCCGGCTTCGCTAAAGCTACGTCGTGGCGAGATCCGCTTTCGCCTGACTAGACGGACTTCGTCACGTCGTAGTCACGCTACAGCGTGACGAAGACGGAAGCGGAGAGATTCGAACTCTCGATGCCTTTCGACATGCCACGTTTCCAACGTGGTGCACTAGACCACTATGCGACGCTTCCCTGTTACTTCCCTTGCCACCAGCCTAACAACTTTTTAAACTTTATTCCACCCTGAGTTTGTTGCTTAATTTTAGATACGTAAATAGTACCACGATCGTACTACTATTTACTCATACGGAAAATTTATATGGATCGATACCTTAATTTTGACTTAAAGACTAGGCGGCAAATTGTCGAGAATAAAATGTTCAAAATCTACTTTTTTGTCAGGACGATTGGCATACTCACGGTAGAGCTCGAGAACGAGCTGTCGTAATTTATTCCTTTCATAGCGTTCGTAATATTGCTTAGCTTGGGATTGGAAATCAGTTAAAGATTCTATACCCAACTCTACACATCTTTGGTTAAAAACTTGGTTCACCTCCCGGGCCTGACGAAATTTATCTTCACCTAAACCCTGAACTTGGGTTAAAAACTCTGTTTCGGTTTTAAGAGTCTCACCCTTTTCGAAAATCTCGGTGTAGGTTCTAATCAATTCTTCAGCCAACAAACTAAAGTGTCCTTCTCCGTAGTCAGATTTGAGCCACTGACTGGCCAACTCGGTTAGTTTTAATTTTTGTACTTCCGTGAGGGATTGGGAGATTTTTTCGACAATCGGATTAATTATCCCATGTAAAAACTCGTGATCCTGGTTTAAGGGGTTATCAATATTGGAAACAATTATCTGCTCCTTTGGCGAAACAAGGAAAGAGGCACCGGAACTTTTCTTAAAAAGGGGGTCCGTTGGTACATAGACCACCGTCTGGATGGGGCTAGTTTCGCGACGCGGTTGGTAAAAATTAATTAATTCTTCAACTCGGCTTCTTCTTTCTTCGAGTGTTGCTTCGCGCTCATCCTTGTCGCGCCGAATTTCATTTGCAATTTTTTCTGACAGTGGAGAATTATCGAAACTACGAGAGAATAGATCTATAATCGATACTAATTTCCCAAAAATCAGTTCTAGGTCATCTATTTGCGGTTTGTATTTGGTGATAAATTTAAAAATCTCCTCCTTTCGTTCTGGGTGTTGATAAACAAGCGACAAGTTATACAACGACTCCTCATCAACCCCTTGATCATAGAAATAATGTAGGGCGTCTAAAATCTCTTGGCTCAAGGGGTTAGCGGAAAAATATTCAGTCGTTTCTTTGGCTAGTGGCGTCTCGGTTTCCCCCCAATAATCGTTTTCTCCCTTCAGTAGAAGTGAGAGTAGTTGAATCCCGGGCTCCTCTCTGATAACAACCTCTGGAACCGGGAGTGCTTCTAATTTCTCACTAGTCCCCGACTCGAAGTTTTTCATTTCAAATAGAACGATATACGAAAAGAGTAAGTGCCGCAAACAGCACACCGACAGCTAAAATTGCGCCCGCCCAAGCTAAAAGAAAGTCGGAAGGCGAAACGGCATGAATAAACAAAACGATAATACCTATCGACTGGAGGGCCATTTTAGTTTTGGCGACTGTATTGGCCTGGATTTCCTTATTTTGATGGAAGCGCTTGTAATAAGCGGCCGTAATCACCACTAGCTCAATGATAATCATCGCTAGCGCTAGATAGAGATTAACGAAGCGGACAACCAAAATTGAAGTGGCCGCACCAACCAAAAGCTTGTCGGCCAAGGGATCGTAGATCTTGCCCCAGTCAGTAATCCGATCTGTAGTTCTGGCTAGCGCGCCGTCTAAAGCGTCACTGAGAGCCGAGAAGGCAAAAAGTAACCCACCCCAACCATACTCTCCATAAATTAATAGGTAAAAAACGAACGGAACGGTAACGAAGCGGAAAGTCGTAATTTGGTTGGGCGTGACCTTTCGAGGAAAAAGCAGTAAAAGCGTTTTGGCCAGCACCCGGTCGGTAAAGGTCAGGACCTCTGGCCCTTTTTCGTATGTTATTGGAGTTTGAGTCATCACGATAGCCATTGTCGTAATTTAGCCGAGAAGAGCTTTAACCCGCGCCTCAATCGGCGGATGAGTTTGAAAGAGTCTCGCCAGTGAGAGACCAGCTCCACCACCGAATGGATTGGCAATATAGAGGTGGGCGGTGGCGGTAGATGCGCGGCGCATGGGCTGACTGGCGGCGCCAATCTTGGTAAGCGCGTTAGCGAGACCCTCGGGGTAACGAGTGAGCAGGGCTCCCGAAGCATCGGCCAAGTACTCACGACGGCGCGAGATGGCTAAGTGGATTAAGGTGGCACCAATCGGAGCAAGAATTGCTGCCACCAAAGCAATAACAAGCAATGTAGCGCCAGCGCGTCCATTACGATCATTCCCCCCGCCAAAACCATGAAGACGCGAGCGAAGAAAGATATCGGACAGGATAGAGATAAAACCCACTAACACCACAGCAACCGTAGACACGAGCATGTCGCGGTTGCCGATATGCGAAAGCTCGTGGGCAAGCACACCCTCAAGTTCGGTGTGAGTAAGGAGCGCGAGGAGACCAGTGGTAACGGCCACCACCGCATGTTGTGGATCGCGACCTGTCGCGAAGGCGTTGGGCGCTTGGTCATTGATGACGTAAATTTTCGGCAAAGGCAAACCAGCCGTGATGGCTAAGTTCTCGACAGTTGTATACAGATCAAAAAATTCTTCGCGCGCGGCTAGCCGCGCACCGGCCAATTTAACCACAATCTTGTCGGAGTACCAATAACTCACCACGTTCATTACCACACTAAAGATTACGGCGACATAGAGAATAACTGGATTACCTGAAACTTGAGAGATCAACCAACCCAAGGCGATAACCACCACCAAAAATGTGGTCATTAAAAACCAAGTCTTCCTAATATTTGCCGCTTGATGAGTATAGAGATTAACTGACATGATTAAAGTTTAAAAATCTGTTTCAATTTTTCGTCTACGTGGCCCAAAATGTCTTTTGGCATTTCACCAATAATACCGTAAACGATGGCCAAAGAGAATGAACTTACCTTATCAGTTTTAATAATCGAGGAAATTTTTAGACCGGTAACTGAAAATTCTTCATGATATTGATCGACCCGTACGTCAAAATTTTTATCGTAAGTATCAACTCGACTGCCTATGAAACAAACGATAATTCGATTAGCTCTCCGATTAAGACCCAGAACCAAAGCCGGCCTAGTCTTGGAACCAGACAGATCTGCAAATGGGAATGGCACCAAAACAACACCACCCTTCTTAACGGAGGCGTACTTTACAATCATCAGCTGTATATAAATCTGGCTCGTCTGATAAAAAATCAAAACCGCCAGATACTAAGTTAAATAGGGCAACATCATCAAATCCCCAACCTGCCATTTTTTTAATTTCTGGATCCTTACGGGCACGCTTAAAAGTAGCCACTAACTCAAGCCTGCGATTTTGGATCGGTTTAATCAACAACTTTCCGCCCGCCTTTTCAAAAACTAATGGCGAACCTTCTTTGAGCCGCATCGAGTCCAGAAGATGCTTAGGGATCCTAATCGCCAAACTATTACCCCATTTTTTAACATAAGTGGTCATATGTATAAGTATATCCTATGTATCTACATTGGGTCAAACGTATACCCTTCTTTTTATGATTTTTATCTTAAAAACTAACCTTGACGGGCTCTTGGGCGGGTGATGAATCGTCGAGGTCGAAGAACTCGCGCTTGGCGAATTTAAACATATTGGCAATAATATTGGATGGGAAAGAATCGATTTTGATCGAAAGATCGCGGACGTTGGCGTTGTAGAAGCGGCGCGCGGCCTGGATCTTGTTTTCAGTATCGGAGAGCTCGCGCTGGAGTTCGAGGAAGTTCTGGTTGGCCTTAAGATCTGGATAGGCCTCACTAACAGCGAAAAGCGACTTGAGAGCTCCGGTAAGCATGTTCTCGTTCTTGGCGTGGTCGGCCATCGTGCTAGCACCCATCGCGGCCGCGCGGGCTTGCGTTACCTTCTCAAACGCCGTCGACTCGTGACCGGCGTAACCCTTAACCGTGTTGACCAAGTTAGGGATCAGATCATAGCGGCGCTTAAGTTGGACCTCAATATCCGCCCACGCCTCCTGCGCTCGGGTAACCAACTTAACAAACCCGTTGTAACTGGCCACAAACCAAATCACTATCACCGCAACAACTGCAATAATTATATATGTCATATTTTTACATTATTAATTAATAAAGTTTACAATTTTCGGGCGTAGTGTTACATTCAATTTTTTTGTAACAGAAATCTTTGGTCATAGCATAACTACTCGAAATTTCTGGTAGAAGGTCGCATAATTTGTAGTCTTTTGTGTTTTCCGCAATAGCTGCCGTACACCAGTCCCGATAGAGATTTTTCAATTCTTCTACTTGGCTATTGTTCTTATCCTCAATCGTTCTACAAAAATTTATGTCATTTAAAACTATGGCTGCTTCAGTTAAGCAACGATAGTAATCAGAAATTTTCTCACAAGCTTCATAATTAGTTATACCTGATCGAGAATTGTTCAATTGACCACTAAGATAACCAGAATCATTTACCCCACCGAAGTACACACCCGCAATCAGTAAGGCTGCGCCGAGAATCATGGCGACGGTAATGTGCGAGAAGCCGCGGTTAGTTTTCATAGTTTTAAATTTTTAATCTTTTGTTTTTTCAACAAAATCTAAATAATACTTAGCAAACTGGCGAAAAACATCCGGTGCTTTCGAGATATAATCATAAACCAAAGCCTCATCAATTTTATCATAATCGTGAACCATCAGATTGCGGAACTTAGCCATGTCTAAATTAGCGGCGGCAAATTCGCGAGAAATAATCTCCTCTTCGCCCAACATAGTTATAACTTCTTTGTATTCCTTAGCTGCCCTTTGGGCGTAGCGAGTCAGTAAATGTTGTCCCAAATCCAGAATAATAGTGATGCCAATCATTAAATTAAACATGCTCGAATCGGCAATTAACTTATCGGCCAAAAATTTTTCTTTCGAATAAACTCTAGCCTCTTCGAGAGTTTTGGTTATCTCCTTGAGACGAAATAACTTACTTTCAATCGATTCTTGCTCGTAAAGGGTCATGAGAGTAAGTGTGGATTAAGGGGCGACCAAAGGTTCCGTCTTGCAGTTGCTGTCGAAGAACTCGCGAAGCGATGCGCCGTAATGGTTTAGTGGTTTCGTATTCCCGCACGATCTCTTGCTCGACGGCAAAACGAAAGTTAGGATCTCTGACTAGAACAGGTACGCCAGTAAAAATTATATTGTGTTTAATTAACGGATCGCTAGCTGTTTTAAGATTAACGACATCAGCTTCCGGAACGTTAAAAAAGTCCGCGATATCCTGCGTCAAATTAACTCGACGGTCAAAATCCTCCTTAGGTGTGAGGTCGTCAGCAAAAACCACGCCGATATCGATATCGGAATGAGGTCCCATCTGTCCCCGAACGGCTGAGCCAAAAACATACGCCAAAACGACGTTATATTTTTCTAGGAGAGGAGGGAGTTTTTGTTTAATGTTGAGTATCGATAATTCTCTTTCCATTACTTAACCATATCACATTTGGGGTGGGTTGGCGAGGCAGGCGGTGAGAGCGGCGGTAGGCGTCCAGCCACAAACGCCGGTCGGTTGGCGCTCGCAAGTAGCGGTCTGGTAACAAGCGTACTGCGGCTGGAACTCGCAGGTACTGACCTCATCTTTATCAGAACAAATCTGACCACTGCAACCCGTCGGTCTGCAAGCCCCAGTAGCAACCGATTGACCATCGTCACCACTGACTGGCGGAACCTCTTGATTAGAATTAGTAAACGTCCGTCCATTAAACGCACACTGCTCGGGGAAACTCTCCATAATCGCGCCCCCGGCCGCCACACATTCAGCAAAGCTGGTGGGCTCGGCTGGCGCCTCGCTAAACCCTGCATACATACCGTAACCTAAAATTACTACTAATAAAACTACGACTACCGCGATCCAAGTATCTTGATCCATAATGCTCCTATTATACTAGAAGCGAGAAATTGTTAATAGTCCATGCCACCCATGCCGCCGGGCATACCTCCTGGGGCGCCCTTCTCCTTCTCTTCCGGCTCATCCACAATTGCCGCCTCGGTGGTTAAAAGAATGGCCGCGGCGGAAGAGGCGCGCTCGAGACCAGTGCGCGTAACCTTAACTGGGTCAATAATGCCAACCTCAAACATGTCGTCGACGATCTTATCGGCATTAGCGTCATAGCCCTGATTGCCCTTACCTTGTTTAACCCGATCAACAATTACTGAACCATCGTCTTTGCCGGCATTAATAGCAATCTGCTTAAGCGGAGCTTCGAGCGCTTTGAGGAGAATTTGCACTCCAACTTCAAACTCGTGAGCGATGTCGGGCGAAGTAGACTTGATCGTCTTGGAAGCAACTTTAGCCCCAGCCCGAATGAGCGCCGTACCGCCACCGGGCACGATCCCCTCCTCCACGGCCGCGCGCGTGGCTTCCACCGCGTCTTCAATTTTTAATTTCTTGTACTTCATCTCCGACTCGGTTGTGGCGCCAACCTTAATAACCGCCACGCCACCAGAGAGCTTGCCGAGTCGCTCCTTCAATTTATCTTTATCGTACTGCGACTCACTGTTTTCAATTTGCTTTTTGATCTGACTAAGGCGCGCATCAATATCAGCCTTTTTACCTTTACCGCCGACAATGGTCGTATTATCTTTACTGGCCACAATTTTGCGCGCACGACCGAGCATGCTCACATCGACAGCGTCAATCTTCAAGCCCACTTCTTCAGAGATAACCTTGCCGCCGGTAAGGACAGCAATATCTTGGAGCATCTCTTTGCGTTTATCGCCAAAACCCGGCGCCTTGATACCAAGCGTATTAAACACACCGCGGATCTTGTTAACCACCAAGGTCGCCAACGCTTCGCCATCAATATCTTCGGCGATAATCACTAACTCTTTTTTCCCCGACTTCGCTAAGGTTTCAAGCAGGGGCAAAATATCTTTAATCGCTGAAACTTTTTTGTCGGTAATTAAAATATAGGGATCGTTGTATTCTGCCTCCATTCGCTCAGCATCGGTAATCATATAAGCCGAAACGTAGCCCTTATCAAACTGCATACCTTCTACCACCTCTGTTTCTACACCGAAGGATTGGGATTCTTCAACCGTCACCACGCCATCCTTACCCACCTTATCTATGGCTTCGGCAATAATCTCGCCGAACTCGGCGCTCTCGGCCGAAATTGTCGCGACTTGTTTTATTTCTTGCTTACTTTTGATTGGCTTAGCGAGAGCCTTGAGTGCCGCCACCACTTCGGCCGCCGCGGCCTCGATACCCAAGCGGATACCCATGGCGTTAACACCAAGCGTCGTCTTTTTAAAACCTTCTTCAACTAGAGCTTGGGTGAGCACCACAGCTGTGGTCGTACCATCACCGGCGATATCGTTAGTCTTGGACGCTACCTCCTTAACAATTTCGGCGCCCATATTCTCAACCTTGTCTTTAAGCGAAATTCCTTTAGCAATCGAAACGCCGTCGTTGGTAATCATTGGCGTACCGTAACCTTTGTCGATTACAACATTGCGACCCTTCGGACCGATCGTCACGCGCACGGCGCTAGCGACCTTATCGACTCCGCGCTTGAGACCCTGACGAGCAGCGTCGTCAAAAATAATTTGTTTACTCATAATACGAATGTTTAACGAATTAGAACGAATAATTAGTCGACTATTGCTAAGATGTGAGATTCACTGATAATGAAATATTCTTTATCGCCAATTTTAATTTCATCTGGACCATACTTAGAGAAGATGACGGTCTGACCTTTCTTGACCCGTAGGGGAATCAACTTACCCTCATCGTTAAAGCGACCATCGCCGACAGCCACGACCTTACCGCGCTCGGGCTTTTCCTTATCTATCGTTTCGGGAATGATAATACCGGTCTTAGTTTTGCCGCCGTCTTCGCGCAAGGGCTCAACCAAAACGCGATCACCTAGTGGCTTTATGTTATTTTCTTTACTCATGCCTGCATTATAGGCGCACTTGCCGACTCGTCAAGAGATTGTGGATTAAGAAAAATATGGCTGAAACCAAAGCACCTAGTGCTATGCCGCCTAAGATATCGGACGGCCAATGGACACCGGCGACTACTCGGGCCAAACAAATTAAAAGCGCCGCGGCCAGATACCAGTGTCCTAACTTGCGCGAAAGAGTGTAAACAACCAAAGCTAAAGCGAAAAAGAAGGTAGTGTGGCTCGAAGGAAACGAGCCGGTAGGCACGTGCTCAACCAGTTGCTGAACATCTGGCAGGTAAGCAAACGGTCGCGGCCAAGCAGTGAGTCTCTGTAATATTTCTGAAACCAGCCAAGCAACAGTTGGTATAAACAAAAGCCACATTTCCGATCGCCGAAAAAAAAGAAAATAAATCAGCGCCCAACCAAGAACCACCCAGCCCAAATAGTCAGCCACGAAAATTATCAGGCGATCCAGCGCGAGCGATTGGCCGGCGAAAGAGTTGAAAAAATAAAAGAGAGATTCGTTCATCAGCTGATTTTACAAACCACTTCGTGAAAGAATGGTTTTGATTGTTTTTAAAGCAATACTAATGTCGAGCCAGATACTCCGATTCTTGAGATAGTATAGATCGTAAGAAAGTTTTTCGCGCGTGGCATCAACTTGGAGTTGAAAGTGGGGGTGTTTCGTCTGATGAATCT
>CAYIFC010000008.1:0-20309 GCA_964362645.1 uncultured Candidatus Saccharibacteria bacterium | reverse complement strand
AGAATAAGATGCGTATCCGTACCTCCAGACACAATCCTCCATCCAAGCTTTTGCAATTCTTCCGCCAAAACTTTGGCATTTTTTATTACTTGTTTTGCATATTTTTTAAAAGCCGGTTTGGTCGCCTCCGCTAAAGCTACGGCGACCGCAGCAATCTGATTAAGATGTGGACCACCTTGAAGGCCCGGGAAGATAGCCCGGTTAATCTTCTTGCCCAACTCCCGCTCATCAATCTTAGAAAAAATGAGACCCGACCGCGGCCCACGCAGCGTTTTGTGAGTCGTAGTTGTCACAACATCAGCAAACGGGAAGGGCGAGGGGTAAACTCCCCCGGCTACGAGACCAGCCACGTGCGACATATCAACCATTAAAAGCGCGCCAACCTTGTCGGCAATTTTTCTAAATCTTCGCCAGTCAACAATTCTTGGGTAGGCAGTGAAGCCGGCCACGATTATAGCCGGCTTTTCGCGAACGGCAATTTGCTCCACTTCGTTGTAATCAATCTGCTCTGTTTTGCCCGACACGCCGTAAGGTACTTGCTGCCAGATCTTGCCCGTAGCCGAGACTTTGTGGCCGTGAGTTAAGTGACCACCGTGATCTAGTGACATGCCCATAACTTTCGCGCCGATCGGCACCAGTCCTAGATAAACGGCCAAGTTTGCCGGAGAACCAGATAGGGCCTGAACATTCACCGCCCAATCTTTAGGCGAAAGCTTAAAAAGCTTGAGCGCTCGCTCTTGGCACAAACTCTCAACCTGATCAGAAATGCTGTTGCCGCCGTAGTAACGAGCGGCCGGGTAACCTTCAGCGTATTTATTGGTTAACTCCGAGCCGAGAGCGGCCAAAACATCTTTAGAAACATAGTTCTCTGAAGCAATCAGGTTGATAACCTGTTTCTGCCGCTTAGCTTCCTCCTTCATCAACTTCTCGATCTTTTTATCCTTCATTGGCCCTAAGCGTAGCAAGGTTGGATTAAAAATAAAAGCTGATAAGATAGGGGCATGAAACGAGTAGTTAACCGGCGCTTCGCCAAAACTAAGGAATATGCCGCAGTTTTAGAAAAAATCGAAAAACAGGGCCATTGCCCCTTTTGCCCCAAAGATTTTAAATACAGCAAAAAACCCATTTTAAAAACCAAAAATGGTTGGTTTGTAACTGAAAATAGTTGGCCATACAAAAACAGCCAAAATCACCTACTTTTGATTTCAACTCAACACAAAGAAAATTTCGTTGATTTAACTATTCAGGATTTCTCGGCAGTAAAGGAGTTGGTTAATTGGTCAATCAAAAAATTTAAAATAAGAGGCGGCGGATTAGCCCTTAGATTTGGCGACACGGAATACACGGGAGCAACAGTGTATCACCTACATTTTCATTTGATATATCCCAAACCGCCCTTCAAAAACAAAAACCAAACTGTCTTCTTCCCAATTGGTTAATCCCTTAGATAGCGACGTCAGCCTTGATAGACGGGTCAGGATTATAGTTTTCTAGTGTAAAATCTTCAAACTTAAAATCGAAAATATTTTTAATAGCCGGATTGAGTTTTACTTTGGGTAGCTCTCTCGGTATACGTGTTAACTGGAGTTTGGCCTGCTCAAAGTGGTTCATGTAAATATGAGTATCGCTTGTCGTGTGAATAAATTCTTTAGCTTTCATCTCTGTCACTTGAGCAATCATCATAAGTAATAAGGAGTAAGAAGCAATATTATAAGGTACCCCCAAAAAAACATCGGCGCTTCGCTGAAACATATGCAAAGATAACTCTCCATTAACGGCGAAACACTTAAAGATCCCGTGACAGGGTGCCACAAAGACATTATCTACGTCTTCGGGATTCCAAGAAGTAACCATGTGTCGACGCCAATCTGGATGAGCCTTAAGACTATCGATTAGGTTTTGAATCTGGTCGATTTCACCACCATCCCTTTTACCCCAATGTCTCCACTGGGGTCCATAAATTGGCCCTAAGTCACCTTCTTCCCGGCCGTATCGCTTACACAATTCTTCGGTTGCCCATTCATCCCAAATAGTCACACCGTTCTTGCGTAAATAATCAACACGACTATCACCACTTAGAAACCACAGCAATTCGTGAACGATAAACTTAAAGGATAGTTTTTTGGTTGTTAAAAGAGGGAAACCTTTAGTGAGGTCGAACCGAGCCTGCCTACCACATACCGCAATACTACCGACTCCATGCGGATCGCTTTTTCCTTGGCCATTTTCTAACACATCTTTTAATAAATCCAGATATTGTTTCATGATTCCTATTCTACTTTATTTACCCTTCTTATCTCAACTTTGGCCATTTGCAATGATTTTTTACCATCCAAATTGGCTGATCCTTCGCCAAAAACCAACTTACTGATCCCTGAATAAGCAATTAATTTGGCGCAAACCGAGCAAGGGAAGTGGGTAACATACAGAGACGACCCCTCTAGAGATGTGCCCAGACGCGCCGCCTCCGCAATCACAACTTGTTCAGCATGAATTGTCGGACTAAGATCCGGCCTTTCCCCGACTTCTAAGTAATCTCTTATCCCACCTGTTAGATAAGGCGAGTGATCATTCGGAATCCCAATATTGTAAGAACGAAGAACCACTTCTCCATCCTTCACTAAAACTGCCCCAACCTGTCGCCACCAGTCGCTGCTATTATTACCTTGTTGGTATGCCTCTTTCATCCAAATTAAATCTTGGGGCTCGTTTGACCAGTCTTCCTCAAGAGGATCCGTAGATAAAACTTTTGACCGATCCCACCTAAGAAAAACTGATTGCCATTCTATTTTACAATTTGTTAAATTTTTATCAGCAAAAGCTCTCGAAACTTCGTCATTAACTAGAATAACTGTCGATTTCCTTAGATTCTCAAGATCGTTGAGAGAGAAAATTGAAATATCGTTATAACCCAAACCCTTAAGCAATTTTGCAACAATTTGAGTGTCTAGGGCCGCAATGTCTGGTTCATACTTACTATATTCCGAAATTATTTCCTTGGGTAATAAATAAATCTTGAAAACCTCTGTTTGAAATGAACTCAAAAAATCCAAATACCCACGATGCAGTACTGGTAAATAAATGAGAAGATTTTTTCCCAACATTTCTAACTCTTCGTTTTTAATTTTTCAACAATGTCGAGCAAGTGAATTTTAAGAACGTTTTGCACAATATCTGTCGAAGAAGTTGACTCAGCTTGTCGGGGGATAATGTGCAACTTACCGCAATACTCCTTGATCTTCTTTTTTTGTTCTTCCGAATAACTATTACCTTCCACAGCAATGAAAACATCGATTGATAGGTTTTTTATCAGATCGTACTGCCAATTACCCTTATCGTCGACATCGTCGACTAAAGTTACATAATCGATGCAATCTTGATATGAGAGCATTTCCATTCTCTCAGCTTCTGGGATAATCGGACGTAAAGGCCCTTTATAAAATTTTATACTCCGGTCACTGTCTACTCCAACAACCAAAATATCTCCCCTTTCTTTAGCCGCGTTAAGATAGCGCAGATGGCCAATATGGAGCATATCCCAGGAGCCAATAGTACAAACCACCTTATGGCCTAATGTTCTATGAGCGTCAATCCGCTCTTTCAAGTCTCCATGATTAGGAAAAATTTTTTGTTTCGATTTAACCATTTTTCTGTGATTTAAATTTAGTTTCAGTATACTTTAGAGACACCCCCTGTCAAACATGACCAAAATCAAACTTAGCATAATCGCCGCTGTCCAAAAAAATGATCGAGGAATTGGTTTGGCAAACCAATTACTATGGCGAATTTCTGACGATTTAAGGCGTTTTAAGCAGCTAACTTCAGGTCATACAATTATTATGGGAAGAAAAACCTTCGAATCTATTGGCAGACCTCTCCCCCTACGAACAAACATCGTCGTAAGTAAAGAAATGAGTCAGATCGAGGGTATTACCATCGCAAAAAGTCTCGAACAAGCAATTGAGCTGGCTAAAGCCGAAGAAAGTAAACAACCTAAACCAGAAATTTTCTTCATTGGAGGAAGCCAGATCTACACGCAATCATTACCACTAGTAGATAAACTTTACCTAACGATCGTTAATGGAGAAAAAACAGCTGATACTTTTTTCCCCGACTACACTGATTTCAAAAGAAAAGTGTCAGAGCAATTCCACCTCGAACACAATCCTCCTTACTCTTTTATAGAATTAGAAAAATAACAAAACCCCGCCGTATTACCAGCGGGGCTTCGAGTACTCAATGGCCGACTAAACGGCCACGGCTTCTGTTTCCGGGAACAGCGGGAGGTTTTGGTCAATCTGATTATCTACTATCTGAAGTACCTCATAAATAAATCCCGGTACCTGTCGTAACAGATCATCGTAACGACGCAAGAAGTGGCAGTGAGGATTACGATCGGCTGAACCAATGAGAAGTCTAGTGAGTTTGGTATCGTTGTGTGCCAACGTCAACATCGGCTTTTGATACCTCTCCACACGAGCACCAACCTCGTAACCAAGACCGTTAGATTCTTGATCACAGATTCCGACTACCAGGTCGGCACTGGCGACGCACTCGATAATGTCTCGTTCGTATACATCGCCAGCGGTACCTTGATTGACGCCCAAAAAGTGGAGGATCTCATAATCCTTCTCGAGAAGAGTTTTTAATGCCTTCAAAACCATCAGAAAATCGAGCGGGGCATTGGTCAGGCGATGAGCAACATACAGAGTTTTCTTCTTTACCATAATCCACCTCCAAAAGTGTAAAGGAACTAAAATAGGACCTAGAACAGGCCCTATTTTAGCAATCTAAAATTAGTTAGACAAACGCCTACCCTACTACTTCTATACCCATCGAGCGGGCAGTGCCAGCGATGGTGCGAGCGGCGGCTTCGGCGTCGGTAGTGTTGAGGTCAGGCATCTTCTTGGCGGCAATCTCGCGCACTTGCGCCATGGTGACCTTGCCGGCCTTAGACACAAGATTCTTGCCCGCACCCTTCTCTACCCCGGCGGCTTTAAGCAACAAACTCGAAGCCGGAGGCGTTTTGAGAATAAAGTGGAAGGAACGGTCGCCGTAAACGCTAATCTCTACCGGGACGATATCGCCCATCATTTCCTTGGTGGCCATGTTGAACTTGTTGACGAAGTCGCCAATGTTAACGCCAGCCGGACCGAGCGCAGTACCTACCGGTGGCGCAGGCGTAGCCTTACCAGCCGGAATTTGAAGCTTTATCTTTTTCTCTACCTTTTTAGCCATAATACGAATAGTTACGAATAAAAACGAATGATACTAATAATTAATACGAATGGTTACGAATTTAAGCGAATGACCCGAATGGGGTGTAGGTACTTATTTCGGAAGTTCACCAATAACCCTAACTTATAACCGCCGGCTTGTAAATACCTCTGCATTTGATCGTAATCTTCCCTAGAAACTACCGGCTTAGCTTTGAGTTCGATAGCTATCTTGTCTTCGATTACAAAATCAGAGCGATTAGTGTTTGGATTAGAGACCATTTTGATTGGCAAACCTTTTTCTCTCGCGAAGCTTACCCCGGCTTCCTCCAACACTGTGGCCAAGGCATCACCATATTGCTTCTCCTTACAATACCTCCCTAATTCATTATGAATTTTAAAGAGTAATCCGTTTATTTGATACGATAACTCTTTATAAATGATCTTCCCATTCGTATCATTCGACTCCATTCGTTAAAATTCGTATTATATTTTCTTTACTTGCAAAAAGTCTAACTCAACCGGAGTTTCGCGGCCGAACATCGAGACAAACACCTTAACCTTGCCGCGATTTTCATCCACTTCCGACACTTTACCCTCAAAATCTTTAAACGGTCCGTCCACAATCTGGATCGCCTCACCAATCACCAGATCAATATTGTGTTTAACCGTATCTTCGCCCATGCGGCTGAAAAGTGTTTCCACTTCTTTCTTATCTAACGGCACTGGCACCACGCCAGCACCCACAAATCCAGTCACTCTCGGGGTGTTGCGCACAATGTACCACGAATCGTCAGTGACAATCATATCGACTAAAACGTAACCCGGGTAGATCTTTTCTTCTACTAATTGCCGCTTGCCACCCTTAATTTTAACCTTCTTTTCGGTTGGTACGATCACGCTAAAAATCTTGTCTTCCATCCCCAGTGACTCAATACGCTGGCGCAGATTACGCGCCACTGTGTTCTCGTAACCGGCATAGGTGTGGATAGCATACCAATTACGATCCTGGACTAATTCTTGCTTTGGCATATTTAAACGAGAACTAAGTTAATAAGGTAAGTAAAAAGCGAATCGAAGAAACCAAGGAGCGCCGCCGTTACCAGCGACAAAACGATAACCAAAATGGTTAGACCAATAGCCTGGCTACGGGTAGGCCAGTTAACGTGCTTAAGCTCAGCACGAGTGTCTTTAAGATAAGTAGCTAAACTCATGTGGTTTGAAAAACAGCCCCGGGGTCAGAGCTGTTTTACCATAATACGCTTATATCTTACCCTGTCAATTGACTGTTATTTAGAGCTCATTAAACTCATCGATCGAGAGACCGGCCTGTCGGACGACAATATTGTAGAGAGTGCCAATTGGAATATCTTTCGAGCCATGCAGAGGAACACCAACTACTCTTGTTCCATCCTCGCTCTTAAGATAAAGATGGCTCCCCCGTTGGTGAGTTTCGCTAAAACCAGCTTGTTTGAGCTTCTGGACAACCTTCTTGCCAGACAATCGGGAAAGCTTACCCATAAATTTTAGGCGATGTTAGATAAGAGCAATTTGAGATAAGTCCCCTCAGTCTGGAAAGCGGGTTTGGGAATTTCTTTCTTTTCTTTCACTAACACTTCCAGATAGCCAAGAGCGGCTTCACGCACACTAGCTTCAGCTTCAGCGAAAGTGTCACCAAACGAAGAAATATTGTTAAGTTCCGGAATAGTAGCCACAACCTGACCAGTCTCTTGGTCAGCTTCATATTCGATTTTGTAGGAAAATTCCTTTGACATATTCGTAGTATAGTCTGATTTTAATGAAAATCAAGAGCAAGAAATCACTCATTTATACAAAATGGGCCGAACGCAAAAGCGCTCGGCCCAAAATTCGAATCAGGGTTAAAGTAAAAAGTGGAAAGGGTTAGACTGCCAAACGCGAACGAAGGCTGTCGCTCCTGTTCCGCGAAAAGTACCAGTCGACCCTGACCTTACGAGCGTCGCGGTTCCAGTGGACGCTCGGCACACTGCCGTCCGAGCGACGGGAACCCGCACAGAGGGTGACATTCTTGTCGTCAAGGTGCTCGCCTTCAGTGGCGATGATGTACGCCATCCCCAGGAGCAGACACTCAAGGAGGGTGTCGCTCTGATGACCTCGTTCTTTCAACTGCTCGGCCGAGAGGTTTTTGAACTCCTCATCGGCTTCGACGTTAGGAGCGAAGGAAATGGCGTAGGGGCCCTGCTTCATTGGATCGCGGTCGTTGTGTAGCACGGCAACATCAAGATCATTGGAGTAGGTGATGACTTTGAAATCATACTTTTCACCCAATTTGCGCAGACCAGCCACCACTTGATTGATCGTAACTTGAAGCACTGGCTCGATCCAACGGTTGGGTTGGTTTTTGGTCGCCATCAGTTCGGCCAAGGCTTGCTCGCTGGTTGAGGCACCGATCGCGTCGTAGACTTGTTTCCAGATGGCGGGGGTTAGGACGGGTATCTGGAATGGGTTTTCGCCGCGGAGGAAAAGTTTGAACTTCCTAAGATTGGGTTTGCCATCGAGCCCAGACAACTTTCCCAGTAGATCCTGCAGCGGTCCAGCCACATCAGCCAGAGCGCATTCGCCGAGCATGATTTCAGTCATGGTCAGCTCCTTTCTTACAAAGAACTTATTGTTGAGGGTAGCCCACAATGGACCGTAAATCCTCAACAACTTCTGGCTATATTATATGCATGTTTTCGCAAATTCGTCAAGGGTACAGGTGGACCCCAGACACGGAGTGTTTATTCGTGGCTTAAAATAAGGTTATTTTAGCGATGTTCCGAAGGGGTCACCTTTTCGGGGCCGCGGTTCTTGTGGCGGAGGATAAAGCCTTTGATACGCTCCAAATCTAACGGCGCTTCACCGAGATCAAATTTTTCGACCCTACCCCAAGCTACCAAGGCAATATCAGTATCGTTGGCCGCTCGCGGCGTCACGATTACTAACGGCTCGTTGCCAAAAGCGCTCAAGGCTTCGCGTGTACTGGTCGCTAGAGCGGGTCGGTAAGTAATCCAGATCTCGCCATGTTCAAGATTATGGATGATATATTCATCGGCCGGAATCTCGTCGGTAAGATCGTAGAATCCCAAGGCCGCGGTCGTAACATAGTGTGGTCCGGAAGTAGGTGGGTTGGAGTTATAGGGATCATGGGCCGCACCAACTTCGATATGGTCACGGCTAACGATTTCGTACGCCGCGCTTAAATCTTCACCCGCAGGAATCCGTTTTTGCACCGCCCGTACGAAGAGCCAACCAAGCGCCACAATAATAGCGACGATGATTATATACGTTAAGACGTGAGACTTCTTACCTGGTTGGGCCATCAATTACGGTTCAAGGACGTCGATTGTTTTCCCCTCAACAGCAATGATAACAGTTCTAACGGTAGGAAATTGCTTGAGAGTTTGAGTAATCTGCGAACGGATAGCCTGGACACGGCAACTGCCGGCCACACCCTTGTTTAGTTCGCTCGAAAAGTTAGCCACCGCCACGCCGCTGGTAATGGTTAAACTTTTTAGAACAACTCCGGGATTGATCGAGGTAGTAAAACCAGCCGCTTTCTCGCTCGCCGTGGGACCCATTAGTAAGGCGACCAGAGACGCGCGGCCAACCGACACAGTTTTAGGAATCGTCCGTGAAACCGCTACAACCTGCTCGCAATTTGTAGCTCCCGTACGACCCAAATAAACATTGGTCGTCATCATTGCGCTAGTAACCGGCGCGGTAGTTGGTTTGGGGGTGATGGGAGTAACGACAACTGGTGAGGGCTTGGTCGTGCTGGTGCTAGTGGCGCGAGTGCTTGTGGCCACTGTACCAGTGCTACTGGCAGTGCCATTACTACCAGAAACATTGTCGTCCTGGCGGAGTGCCGGCCAAACCAAAGCGATTAACGCTAAAACAACAATAACAATGGTGATGATTGTGCTGGTCTTGTTCTGCATAGAGGTAAGAGGTAAAAATTAGCGGTTAATAAGGCGTCCAAAGCTGGCCAGATTGTACCAAGTCTCAAATAAAAAGAAAGCACCCCTCACCCTAAGGCGAATGCGGTGCTTTCCGGAGGGGAAAGAAGCCTTTTTGCTGCTATTTAAAAATAAAGGTATTACCACCTCCGGGGAACGAAACTATCTTAAGTCTATACCTCATGAAGTATTGCACAAACAGGGCTGTGGATAAGCTCTTAATAACGGTCGGATAAGTGTGTGTCTAACAAATTGGCGAAAAGAGCGGCCACCGTCATGGGGCCAACCCCACCCGGAACGGGAGAAATGGCTTTAACTATTGGTTCTACGACATCGCGATCAATGTCGCCGACTAATTTGCCATCAACAAGAGTAATTCCAACATCAATAATAACTTGGCCAGACCGCACATGCGCTTGGCTAATTAAATGAGGGGAGCCGGCGGCTACCACCAAAATATCGGCCTCACGAGTGATCGCCGGCAAGTCGCATGTACCACGGTGAGCAATAGTGACCGTCGCTCCCCGCTCAAGCAAGGCCAGAGCGGTGGGCTTGCCGACCAAGTTCGAACGACCAACCACCACCACTCGCTGACCAGTAATCAGGATCTGATAATGATCTAGGAGGTAAAGGATGCCACGAGCAGTGGCGGGGGTAAATTGGCTTTTGTTTAAACCATCTACGTCTTTCTCTCGGCTAATAGTTGCTACCAACTCATTTTTGTTTAAATGATTAGGTAGGGGTAGTTGGATAATGATGCCATCAACATTTGGGTCCGTGTTGAGAGCGGCAATTTCGTTTAATAATTCAGCTTCAGTAACTTGCTCGCCAAATAAAAGATGCTGAACCTGGGCGCCGATTTTATCGGCAAAAAGCTTTTTGCGTTTAACAAAGGCATCGGTGCTGCCGGTATGGCCAACTTGAACAATTGCTAGCTTAGGCGCGCGCAGCAATTGGGCGACTCTTGTTTTTAACTCTGCTTGCCAGATCTCGCTGGCCTTTTTGCCATCCAAAATCATTTTAGAACAGGATAAACTTCGACTAACTTCTCGAGAAACAACTTCTTTGCTTCCACAAATGGCTTGCGGATTAGGATTCCGGCAGCCGCTTTATGACCCCCACCGCCAAGCGCAACAGCGAGCTTCGACAAATCAAACTGCTCGGCATCACGCGTGCGCATACTCACACTCACCGCTCCCGGCTCCTTCTCTACCAACGTCACACCAATATCCCAACCAATCACCGATTTTAATTTATTAGATACAGCGATATGCCCGGCGGCACCGACTAAATTCTTATCTTCGAGCATTTGGTACGAAACACCGGCCAATGCCACTCGACCATTACCGTATAACTCAACCGAATTTAAAATTAAGCCTTCGAGATAGATTTGCTCTGGTGGTTGGTTATTTTCTAATTCAAAAATTAACTTGCTAAAATCCGGCGTTAGTTCGGCCAGCCCAGCGGCGGCCAAAAGTGTCCGAGGCAAAACCGACGGATATTTAAAACCACCAGTATCAGCCCAAATGCCGCCATACATGCAAGTCGCGGCTAAACGATTAATTGGCGTCCCCCACTCCTTCAATAAACAGTAGAGCAATTCAGAAGTTGAAGAGTAAGTCGGGTCAACAAGATTAATCTGAGCGAAATTGTCCGACAGTTGGTGGTGGTCAATTAAAATGGTTTTTAAGTGGGGAGGGAAAACCACGGGCGCGAGAGAAGTAATTCGACTAGCCTGCGAGACATCGAGAATTAAGAATAAATCAAAGCCGATAAGATCGATCTCGGTAAAGTTTTTATCAACCACATCTTTAAAACCAGGGAAACAAGACAGCGAAGTAGGCATGGGCGAGTCGCCGCGGATGACCGTGACTTTGACACCCCAGTCCTCCAGCACATGCTTCATCGCCAAGGTGGACCCGACTGAATCGGGATCGGGCGAAGGATGAAAGTGGAGCAAAACACTCTTCGCCGCTCGAAGAGTGTTGTAGATATCTTGGGCAATGACTTTAAAATCCATCACCCAGTGTAGAGTTTTCTGCGCTAGACGTAAAGAATGACTGCGCCCATTACAAACAAGGCGACTAACCGGAAGAGGGCATTGATCACCAAGAGTTTAAACGGCTTCTTTTCCCACAAAACACTGCCGGCGAAAACGGGTAACATAAAACCAAGCCAAACCCAGAAAACGAGCGCCTTGAGCATGGCGAGATCAGCAACTCCAGCGAGATCAATGAAGTGCGCCAACACATAAGCCGTAAGCAGTTCGAGAACTAATCCCCACACATAAACTCCGGCCATACCTTTCTTCTTAGCGTGCTCCACACTCTCGTGACTAATCCCCATCAAGTGTCTCCACTGCTTACCAAAAAGGACATCCGAATACCACAGAAAACCGAGGACCATACTAGCGACAGCCGCCAAAATCACCGCAACAAAATTAACTTCAATTGGCATATTTTAAAAATTAAAAATAACAAACCTAGCTAATAATGAGTCCATTATAGCGCATTCAATAAAAAAGGGGTCTGCCAAAAAGCAGACCCCCGATAACAACCCTAACTCCTGATTTTCCCTAAAACTGTTTTTACCCGCTGACGAACTCGTTCTCTCGTAACACCAGCCCGTTGAGCAACCTGTCTAAGAGTTTTTCGGGACCCCAAACACTCTCCCCCAAGACCATAGCGATCAAAAAAATCATTTTTATGATCATCAGAAACCTGACAATTCCGAACAAGCTCAACCACATCACGGAGGTCTCGCGAAACCCTTTGGAGATCTTCTTCCCGTTCTAAATGTTGAGCCACCAAATCCCCCTCCACGCAGTCAGCCAAATGACTCGTCAACAACGATTTCAGTGGAAGACTTCTTTCAAGAGCCGATTTTACCAGCACCAGACTTTCGCCCGAACGAACAACGATTTCTTGGGGCGTGGGATCTCGTTCTTCCTCATTACGAATCGTGGCCGCGACATCTAAAATTCGCCGGTGAACTGGGTAAAGGGTCGAGGGATAATAAGATTCACCAACAATTCTCTTGTATTCTTTGTTGAGAGCTCGAGTAAGATAAGTAGAGAATTTAGTTTTTCGATCTGGATCAAAACCATCAACCGCTCGAAAAAGAATCAGACTCCCTTCTTGAATCAGCTCAAACAAATCTAATTGATATCGTTTGGCAAACTTTTTTGCCACACTCACCACCAGCCGAAGATTGCCTTGAATAAATCTCTGCCGAGCTTTTTCTTTTTCCTGCCGATCTTTCTCGAGGGCCTCAACATCTTCTTTGGGCGGAGCTAATCGATGGATTATCCGAGATAAACAAACCTCCTCTTCCCGACCATTTAATAGCGGATAATCGAACAAACGGGCCAGATACGGATGCATCCTGCTCTTGCGGTTACTCATCCTTCACTCCTTTGTAGTTAGAGTTCCTCAAATTCAAGCCATTAAAAAGAACAACCCTATTAATAATATAATCTATTCACCCTGTCAATTTCTTAAACATAGAAGGGCCTGCAAGTGCTTGCAGGCCCTGTGGCTTCAAACTGATCACCCCTCCTTGGACAGTTAATCGGATCCCTCCTGATTTAGGATCACCCCCCTTCAAACGAGGACGCTTTGGTGGATTACGTAACCCAACGGGGCAACTCTATCTGTCCATCTCATAAAAATGTCCTCCTTTCTTCTTTACCTTAGCACAACAAATGATCACGCAAAACGGAAATTGAGGATAACTAAAACACGAGCCGATTTGGGATTTAGCCGTTTTACTGGTATAAAGTATTCGCTAATGGTGCCTGTAGTTTAGTGGTAAAACTCCGCTCTGTGGAAGCGGCATTGTGGGTCCGATTCCCACCAGGCACCCACGTCGAACGTGGCTTTGCCCACGGAGACGTGCCCCGTTTGACGGGGCTCGTCACAAATCTATATATTGGCTGTAGAGAACATCAGAACGTCAAACGTTCTCCAACGTTACTTAAACATGACAGAACATTATTACGTCTATATTTTACGTAGTTTTAAAGATCAAAAACTTTATATAGGATTTACAAGTAATCTTCGCAAGAGATTGGGTCAACATGCTCGTGGTGAGGTTATTTCTACACGCAATCGCGTTCCATTCAAACTTATCCATTACGAATATTTTATCAATAAAGATGATGCCGCCGCACGGGAAGTTTTTCTAAAAAGCGGCCACGGCCATGAGCAGTTGTACCAAATCCTTAAAAGAACCTTGGCCTAACCCGCCCTTTTCTTTTTGCTAAACTTGTGGTAGGAATGGGGTTGGATTTTGGACAAAAACTAGGCCTTTTACAAAGAGGAGGCATTCTAATGACTTCTGGAAGAATTTTGATCTTAATCATAGCCATTGTGGCCGGCATTATCGGTGGTCTAAGTGTGGTGTTCAAAGAATCCCTTCCCTTCAGGGATCGCAAAAAGTCGGAGAAAGGAATGTCACATGCCAAGAAAACAAAAGAAACGTAAAGAGACTGCAAAGCCAAAAAGTAATGGGTCTGCAGGAATAACTCTCTCACCCGAGTGGATACAAAGGTTCCATGAGGGTATGAGAGAGGTTTACGACCAGAAGGAGCGCCGAGAAGACGAAGAAACAGCAGAATGGAGGAAAGATCGGGAGAGAATGGGCCAGGAGTGGTAGCGAGGGTTAGGGAAAGACATTATGTATAAGCGCTCAGGCTTAGGCTTGGGCGCTTTTTTATATAGTGAGTGTATGCGTGGGGTAAAAGGTTGGAATGTAGATCGTGGTATCATTTAATCGCTCGAAGATAGTTCTCCTCCTTCACTAAAGCTACGGGCGGACGCAGTAACGTCCCCCATTATTCGACCCATTGTAGAAATTTTCTAAAATAGCTTTTAGTAGTCAGGATTTTTTAGTTCCAGCCGAAATTAATTTCACAACAAAAAGCCGCGCCAGTAGTGAGCCGGGCGGCTGGGGAAAATACACAAAACTTGCTGGACCTCGTTACTTCAAGAGCTCCAACGCTTTGACGAGGTAGTCTTCGGCCATATCCCAATCAATTGGATCAAGAGAGTTACCACTCGGTCGGAGCTTCCCTTGTGCATCGATGCTTACATCGGGAAACTCTTTAACCAGCGGTTCAACCAAGTTGATGCTGTTTGGACCAAGTCCACCAGCTACCACAAGACCCAAATTGGGGAACCGCTCCCTGATCGCTCGGGCAAACGGAATGAGACCAATGGCATCCATACCTAGTCCTCGCCCCATACTTTTGTCGAGCAAAACCCGGTGGATTACAGTCTCGTAGTCCTCAAGCCTACTTACGACCTCTGCGGGATCATTATTCGCCATCTCAATAGCTCTACCACCGACCTGTAGAATTACCTCGATCTGTTTGCGTGAAGTGTGGATCGCACTCGCGACCTGTCCGGGATCGGGCCAAAGCATGTCGAGCTGTACAGCATTGATGCCAATACCTCCGCACATAATTGCCTCCGACAAGTCATGATAGAAATCTGTGTCATGATCATAGTCGGCATAGTGGAGACAATTGTAAACGTCATCAGAACCGAAAATATCTCGGATTGTCTCTTTCGGCGGCCAAACTTTTGACCACTTGGTCTCGATGCCATTCAGAGTTTTGAAGCTCATCATGACGCCGACGTGCAACATCCGCTGAGATTCTGGAGATTTGTGCTGCTCAACCGCCTCGTACATTCTCTGCACCTGCTCGAAATTGGTAAAGTCGGTAATGCCGATATATGGAAGAACGTCCATAAACTAGCCCTTTCTGTCAAAGATTCGTTGTCCTTAATCCGTTGGTAATACTACTAGTAAAAAGAATCCAGGCAAGGCTCTTTTCTTTTCTTTAAACCCGTGGTAGGAATGAGGTTGGAATTTACTAGCAGAACAGCGTTGTTCTGCTTTTCCAAATATGCTCTTTGTTACTAGAGGAGAACACAATGATTACCTACCAAACGATTTTGGGACAACAGATCTCTTTGGGCCAGCTCCCGCTCGATGACCAGAGCACTATCTTGAGAGTTCTAGCCTTGGCTGAGGTCTATACGGGCGATGCTTTGGAGTTTGCAAGTCGTTGTCGACGATTGTTCCGCAGATCTTTTGTCCGGGACAGCAGTTATCAGGCGGCCATGCGTAGTCCGGTTGGTTGCGTCTACCGCGACTGTTTCTACCGCATCCATGCAAACAATGTGAATGGGCAGAGACCAGAGGAACTCTTGGAGTCTATTCGATACAATCCACTACGCCTACTGTTTGACCGTTTTCTTGATGGGAATTGGCGATATCAGAACGATTTTGCGGAAAGTGCCGGACTCAACAGCGCGCAAGTGGCTCGCATTTTCAAGAACGTCCTGGGCGGAAAGTGCAGTGGTGAGATCTCTATGCAAAAACTGGGCAAAGCTCTGAGGGCGCTAGATATTGTCCCCACTCTGGCTGATGCTAGGGAACGGAGTGGAAACGATTTTGTCTCAGCTCCTTCTGCTCCTACTGGACGAGAGTGGTACCTTATTTTGACCATAAGTTGGGTCACCAAGCACCTCTATCAACCAGTGGATAAAGAAGCCTTCGTGAATCATGTACGAGCTTGCCGAGATACCTTAGCGCAATATCTGAGCTTCATCTTTGGTGTTAGGGATTACAATCATCTGACTGATTTCACTCACCGAGTGCTTCGTGAGCTACTAACGACAATTCGATCATCACCGGAATTGACCAAGGGAGAGGTGTTGTCTGCCGTGATCAACCCAGACGAAACCTCATTCAAAGCTGAAGCATCTCGCTCGGAATGGGTTGGCTTTATTACCCAAGAGGATGAATCTGATCCAATTCTATTTCGTCCCGACGCGGACTCTTCAAAAGAGGAGGAAGGGGCCCTCGAAAGCCTTTCCAAATCAGAATGGGCTAAGGGAGTTGGAGATGCCTGGGCAGAAGCTCGGTTTCGTGTGGCTAGGTGGTCATCTTCGTCGCTAGCGGAGAAAGATCTTGAGGATCTCCTTAAAGACATCAATTAACCCGAGATTTTGTACTATAAGTGAGGGCCCTGTTCTCTACTGGAGACGGGGCCCTATTTTTATATAGTGCACCCAGGGTTGGGGTATAATGTAGGAATATAAATCGTGGAATCGTCTAATCGCTCAAAAATAGTCCTCCTCCTTCGCTAAAGCTACGGGCGGACGCAGTAACGTCCCCCACCGTTCGACCCATCATAGAAATTTTCTAAAATATCCTTAAGGGGTAAGGACTTTTTAGTTCTGGACTGTTATGCTTTTGGTATGAGTATAGAGAAAGCCCTCAATAATAACTTTCCGAAAGTGAGTATCGAGGGTGATACTCACACAGCAACACATGGGGAAAATATGTACGATGTATATAAGTTAATACATCACGCTGAATCACTACCAGAAGAAGTAGTCTCGATTGATTTATTGGAAGGAAACAAAAACGGTAATTACTGGCATGACAAAAAAGGAGACTGGCTCGGACCCCAACAAATACTTTCTGTGGTAGAAAAGTTCGGTGGGCACCCAAACTGGGACGAAATAGAGCGAGAGTATCCAGATTGGATTGAAACTATTAATAAAATCCGAAACGCGGATTATGAGAAATACCCCATTCTAATTATAGGTAAGGATGAAGTTATCGATGGCATGAATAGATTAACGAAAGCATGGGTTGACGGGGCAACAGAAATAAAAATTAAAAGATTTGAAACACTTCCTGAGGATGCAATATATCTTAGTAAAAGTGAACTCTCCGAAACGGAACAATCAGAAAGAGATAACCAAACTGATAAGCTTATAGACTTTTTACACAAGATTGAGGCCGAGAAAATTTTCGACAATGAACAGAGTAAGATTGCCTACATTCATGGGCTAACATATGACGAGTTTAAAAGTTGGTTGGAAAGACTGAATGGCATATTACGAGACAAACCCATTACGAATAGAGAGATGGATGGAGAGCGGGTTGAAATAGTTAGCCCACTATTGGGTACAGACTATGTACCCCCTCAACAACAAGGCAAGGAGGAATTGCTGGAGAAGGCATTCGAAGGTATTAAAAAAATGGAAGACGTACATGACATGGCGCTCTTACTCGCCGGGTCTGTCACAGCCATACACCCATTCGAGGATGGCAACGGTAGGACGAGTAGGCTAATTTTTACCCTTCTGCACAAAAATTATACTGGCACGCCTCAACAGAATGAGAATTTAAAAAATGTTTTGGGCGACGAAGGCAGACTTAGGCTTAATACAAGCACATCTTCGTTAAATTACTATGTCGGTATGGAGCTATATACAGAAATGGGCTTAAATATAAAAGATAGATCAATTCCAAGAAATTTGTTTCCGTCTTGGCAAGAAGTTCGAGAGTTAAATACCAATCTAGCTGAAAAGGACTACCAGGCTTTAATTACGATGAGAGAGAGTGATTCTTCTGACCATTTTGTCGCAGTGTATAAACACCTTAAAAGTAAGGGGGTTTTGGATAAATATATAAAAACCGCCGAGTACAGTGGACGCACTAATACCTATATAGATTTACGCGAGTTAACGCCCGACCTGTCACCAAATGATATAGAGAGTATATTAGAAATATATTGGGAGCTAAAAAAACAGAGGATAGAGAAAATGATAGACGTCTTCACCAACCCGGAAAAGCATCTTTTGTCTGACTCTGAAAAACAACCGGAGGAGAAAGGTAAAAACATTACCCTTAAGGAGAAGTATCAAATGAATATTCAAGCAACGATAAATAATTAATGAAAAGGATAAAGGAAGAGTTTTTAGATAAGGTTGAAGAGGTGGTAAAACTCCAAGGAAAGAGTATTTTAGAAATTGGTTGCGGTTCAGGCACTCGATCTTTCGAAATAGCTAAAAGATGCAAAGACTTAACCGCGATTGAACCAGACATGAGATTAATTGCTCAAGCGCAAGAGACCAATCAAGCAAGTAATATTGAGTACCAGATTGGTAAGGCGGAAAAACTAGACTTCGCAGACCAGATGTTTGATGTGGCAATTTTTACTCTCTCGCTCCACCATGTGCCAGTTGAGAAAATGGATTTGGCGATAAACGAATCGATACGAGTTACAAAGCTGGGCGGGTATGTAATTTTTCTGGAGCCATCTACCGCTGGAACTTTTTTCGAGGCTGAAATAAGGTTTGATGCTTGTGATGGAGACGAGCGAAAAGAAAAAGCTCTGGCTTATGAATCAATTTGTGGGAACAAAGGCTATAAAGAAATTGCCGAGATTGATGACGAAACAGTCTTTCAATTTGATTCAGCCGATGACTTTATTACTTCTCTCAATCCCAAAAAATCTACTGGGGACTTAAAACACTTTCTTGGAATAAATAATTACATACTTAGAGCTTCGCGTAGAATAAATATTTTTCAAACTACAAAGTAGTAACTATTTTTATTTACTTTCCCCTCCTCGCATGGTAGTAATGTGGTTGGAACTTAGGAATAAAGAATTGTGGTCTTTTGGAAAGGAATAACGAATGGGGAAAATAGATACTATCCCTCTCGCCAACTTCTTATACGAGGTGGGCACAATGCGTAAGGTTAACAGAATGCACCGTCAGGCCCTACTCACCGACGACATGTCTGACAACATCTCTACTCACTCCTTCAGAGTGGCCATTATTGGCTTCTTCCTCGCAAAAATGGAAGGAGTTGATCCTTACAAGGTGGTAATGATGTGCCTCACTCACGACATGGCCGAATCGCGGACCAATGACCATAATTGGATCCACAAACGGTATGTTAAGACTCACGAAGACCAAGCGATCGAAGAACAATTTGGTCCCCTACCCTTTAACGAACTAATTGAGATAGCGGAGGAGTACCGAGTTCGTGAGACTCCCGAATCAATAGTGGCTAAAGATGCCGACATCTTGGACCAAGTGCTCCTACTGCGCGAATATGTGTGGCAAGGCAATCGAGAAGCCCAAGAGTGGCTCGACGGGAAAAGGGAGAAGCAACCGTATAACTACCTTAAACACCTTAAGACAAAGTCAGCTATGGAACTAGGTAAGGCAATATACGACCAAGAACCCTCGGCCTGGTGGAAAAATCTCTATCAAAGTGAGAACCGCGTAGATTAACACAGGGCAAACAAATGTTGACTCCAAGCGCACGACCACAAGGTATGTGCGCTTTTCTTTTTGCTTAACCTTGCCGCGTCTGTTAGGATCGAAGAGGATAAACGAGGACATTCACAACAGTTGAAAGGAGATCCTGACACATGAGTGCTGAAAACATATTCTGGACCACCATCGAGATTTCTGCGAGGATTTTTTTCTGCCCCTTTTGCGGGAAGGAAGTGGAGCGTTCTAGTTCGAGAGAAGTCGTTATCTTGTATGATCAAGGGCATGACATTGCCGGTCTCATTGCTCACAAAGTTTCTTGTCAAAATTGTGGCCGCGAATACAAGAAGGTAAATCGGTACCATGATGGAGATGGGGCATTGGGAGCTTTGCGGGAATTCAGAAAGCAACTGAAGGCAGAAATTAAAAGGGCTACGGAAGAAGGTAGGCAACCATCAAGACCGTTTGCCTTAGAATTTGATCTTTCTATGATTGGAATTGGTACGGGTAAACCCAACTCCCTTTCTCTGGATGACGAGGTCAACTAACCCGAAAGGAGATCTTGATGGCTTACAATGAAACGAGAGGTACCCACACTAACTGTACATGTCCTCATTGTGGCAAAAATAATAATTATGTTTCTGATGGGACAGCTGTAGTCTGTGGTCAAATCACTAGTTTCAAAAAACCATGTCTCTACTGTCACAAGACTATTTATTATCGCGCTTGCCACGAGATCACTGTTGTCGCTCACACCGAAGACCCACTCAAGCGACTGAGGACAAACCCTAAAAGGGGTGTCTGCCCGAATTGTAGCTCTCCCAACTACGATCCACAGGGAACTTGCTTCCAATGCGGCAATAGCGAAAAGATTGGATAAACTACTAGAAACACAACGCCCCGTCATCGCGAACAGGGCCTTTTCTTTTTAGTAAGCCTGTGGTAGGAATTGGGTAGGGAGTTGTACCCTACCCGCACCCCCGAATCCGAACACTAGGTTAAACTAATAATTTTTCTTCCAA
>CAYIFC010000007.1:0-21244 GCA_964362645.1 uncultured Candidatus Saccharibacteria bacterium | reverse complement strand
AAGCAGAAATCAAGGAGTTAAAGAAACTGTTACCAACGCTTGATTAATGTACAGCACCATTGACAGATTATCATTTTTAATATAGGATAGCGTTGGAAGATGAGGGGGTGGCTAGTGCTACCCTTATTGAAATTAGAGAAAACGGAGGTGTAGAATGAATGGGAATTTGCTTGAGTCTTGGCGGGGGAGAGTTATTGGTTTGGGGTTCCATCGGCGAGAGACACTCACTGCAAAAGAACTAAACGCGAAACAATCATTTATGGCCGAACTTTCTTACTATAACAGCGAAGTGTTCAATAAACCAATTATCGTAGCCATGATTGGTTTGGTTGGCTCAGGTAAAACGTCGGTCGCCAAAGATCTTGGGGCTGCAATCGCAGCCACCGTGATTGAGGGTGACAAAATCAGGGTCGAACTCCGGAAGCAAAAAGCACCTTACGAGAAAACCCGAGCCATTGCCGAAGATGTGGCGATTGAGATTACGAAGAGGGGTGGTAATGTGGTAATTGATTCTGATTTCATCGACACCAACAAACGGGCGAGTCTGCGCGAGAAGGTTAGGAAAGCTGGGGTGCGTCTCGCGTTTGTTTGCACCTACTGCGATTTGGATGTCGCTAATGGCCGGATCATGGAAGCTGACTACACGGATAGTCGAGAGGATTTCTTCGGTGGGGCATCAACAAAATGGGAGGGGAGTGAGCAAAGCCAAGGTGTCGTTGTTAAATTGAGGGAGATGGTTCGTCGCTTACCTCTCCACTACCGATGGTCGAGCAAGGGCGGCGGTAAATGGGAAATCAAAAAACCTCCCTGTTTTGTCGTGGCAGATATCGACACAACAGACCCAGTCGAATGGAGAGCAGAAGTGAAGAAGTGTGCCAAAAAAATTCTGGCACAGTAATAACAACTAATAAGTATTTTAGGGCGACCGATCTCCGGCCGCCCTTTCTTTTTGTTCACCCTGAATGTTAGAGTAATCAAATCGCGCGGTTAGCTCAGTTGGTTAGAGCATCTCGTTTACACCGAGAGGGTCGGGGGTTCGAATCCCTCACCGCGCACAACGATGACTCCTTTCCTTGTTATCTACGAAGACCAATCAATTCTGGTTATTAATAAGCCGGCGGGGATGCTGACGTCGGAGGCGGTGGACCCGCCTGCGCTAGGCTCCGGCGTGGCGAGGCGAGGGATTATGGTCCATCGGCTTGATCGTGACACGAGCGGCTTGCTTTTGATCGCCAAAACTCCCGACGCTGAGCTGGAGCTGAAGCGGCAGTTTAAGGCGCGAGAGATCGATAAAATCTACCGAGTGGTGGTGGATGGGGTCATTAAAGACGATACCGGCAAAATTGACGTTCCAATTGGGCGCAGTAGTACCGATGCCCGGCGGCGCGTAGCCAGTCTTAAGGCTGGAGGGAAACTCCGACCATCGCTAACTGAATATAAGGTGCTTGAGAGATTTGCTAATAATACTTATCTCGAAGCTTACCCTAAGACCGGCCGGACGCACCAAATCCGCGCTCATTTTAAATATCTTAACCATGTCGTTTCTGGTGACAAGCTTTACGGGTCAAAATTTGAGGGGATTACTAGGCAAGCTCTCCATGCTTGGTCGCTTGGCTTTACTCACCCCAATTCTGGTCGCCGACTCCATCTGCAGGCTCCGCTACCCGAGGATCTGACCACCCTTCTTGCCTCTTTGCGCCGGTCGTGATAATCTGACTGCCGTTATGACCACTAAGTTTCCTTTCGCCATTTCGCCTATTGATACGGCCGAGCGCGCCAAAAATCTCCCGAAAGCGGGGATGACGATACGCGTCTGGCAGAAGATTAAAGAGAAGGACAGTAAGGGTAAAGATCGGGTTCGTCTCCAGGCTTTCGAAGGTTTGGTTATTAGCGCCCGTCATGGCGCCGAAGCTGGTGCTTCCTTTAGCGTCCGCCGTGTAGCCAGCGGTGTGGGGGTTGAGAAAACTTTCCCTCTCTATTCGCCTAACATCGATCGGATCGAAATACTCCGTCGGGCCAAGGTGCGCCGCGCCAAGCTCTACTATATCCGCGACAAATCGGCGCGCGATGTGCGCCGCAAGATGAAGCAGATGGCGCTCGATGCCGGTTTAATCGGCACTCCAGCTGCCGCGAGTGAAGTAAGTGAGGAAGCTGTTTCCGAAACAGCTTAAACAGGGTAAACTCTAGTAGTAAGCGCGAGTTATATTGACAAAATAATGCCCAGGTGGTGAAATTGGCATACACGCAGCCTTGAGGTGGCTGTGCCCTCACGGGCGTGGAGGTTCAAGTCCTCTCCTGGGCACAGGTAGTTGATAGCATTATTAATAAATACATTTTATAAATGAACCAAAAAGGATCTGTAAATATTGTCTTAATTATACTCGTTATTATTTTAGCGGGAGCGTTGGGATATATAACTCTAATAAAGAAACCAACACCGTCTAATACAACAGATCAACGAATAAAACTTGTCGGCCATATTGAAGAATTTGAAAAAGCTGTAAACAAAGCAGAACTAACGGAGGCTAGTACCTATTTTGCCGATAAAGTATTTATGATACTCGATGAATCTGAATGTTGTGGAGATATAACTGCAAATCGTGCTAAGCAAGAATTAGACAGGATAAAAGGACTCGTATTTACTTTCGACCCCAATGACGCGGTGGTAAAAGAATATATAACCACTAGTACTTCGTATGTTACATCTGCGGAGGGATATATAATTGGCGTTGAATCTGATCCCTCACAAAAATATAAAGCAATAATTGGATATAAGGTATCTAATAATAAGATTATCGGATTGTTTATTAATCCCGGAAGAGATAGGTAATAATTAAAAATTTAAATAAAATAATATGTGGTATATCGTTGCGATCGTTATCTTTTTGATCTTGATTAGTTTGCGACAGGTTAATCAGTACCAGCGGGGAGTTAAGTTTACGATGGGTCGTTATACCGGGATTATGGAGCCCGGTTGGCGGATTGTGGTGTCGATTTTCCAAACTTACCAAAAAGTAGATATGCGGGTTAAGGCGGTAGATGTGCCGGATCAGAAAGCTATCACGCGCGACAACGTTTCGGTTACTGTTAACGCCGTCATTTACTACAAGGTTGTCTCTGCGGAGAAGGCGATTATTGAAGTGGAGCATTATCAATATGCCATCTCGCAATACGCTCAAACTACAATGCGCAATATCGTTGGCGAGGTTACGCTCGACGAGCTTTTGGCTAGCCGCGATAAGATTGCTGATCGCATTCGGGAGATTGTCGACAAAGAAACCGAGGCTTGGGGTCTAAGGGTCAACAATGTTGAACTTAAAGACGTTTCGCTACCAGAAAATATGGAACGCACAATCGCCAAGCAGGCTGAAGCTGAGCGCGAGAAGCGGGCGGTGATCATTAATTCCGAGGGTGAATTAGCTGCTTCTAAAAATATGGCTGATGCGGCCAGAGTTTTGGCCGAAGTTCCGGGTGCCCTCCATCTTCGTACTCTCCAATCGATTAACGACATCTCTTCGGACCAATCCAACACCGTCGTCTTCACTGTGCCGCTCGAAATCCTTAGTGCTATCTCGGGTTTTAAGATGCCAAATAAAAGTGTTACTAACCCAACTAAAATATAAACATGGACAACGAAATTCTTACACCATCAATCCCGCAAGTTCCTCAGCAGCCAGTCGCTTCTTTTTTGCCTGGGCCGGCTGTTATTTTAAAGCAAGCTTGGTCCCTCTATAAGCAGAGATTCGGGACGTTTTTAGGAATAACAGTCATTCCAATGTTGGTGATGACCGCTTTCGGACTCCTATCGGCAGCCGGCGGGTTTTTGGCCGTTACTAAACCCGGGCTCGGGAGTTTCGGATTACTTCTGGTTTTAGGCGTTGTTTTGTTTATTGTTGCCCTCGTTATCTTCCCTTGGGGACTGTTGGCCCTTCTTTTCGCTGTTAAGGATAGTACCGAAAATATTGGAGTGGGAACGGCGTTTCGCCGCGCTTGGGGCAAGATCCGTTCTTATTACTGGATTACCATTTTAATGACGCTTATTCTGGTTGGCGGGTTAATGCTTTTGATTGTCCCGGGGATTGTTTTTATGATTTGGTTTGGTTTTGCCATGTTTGTTTTGGTAGACGAGGGTCTTAAGGGGATGGACGCATTACTTAAAAGTCGCGAGTATGTACGAGGCCAATGGTGGGGAATCTTCGGTCGGCTATTGGTAATGTGGCTTTTGGCTATTGTAGTAGCGATGATTCAAGCAATCATTTTAAAAACGGTTAGTAGTGAGGCCACGAAGCAGCTCGTGCAGTTTTTGGTTTCCCTCTTCCTTACTCCTTTTATCATTAGCTATACCTATATTCTCTACCAAAATCTAAAAACTCTAAAAGGAGGGACAGTGAGAGTGGAAGCCGGGAGCCAAAAAACAATTTTTATTCTAATTGGGATATTAGGCTTAGCCGCGCCAATAATACTTACTTTTTTACTCGCTTCATCAGAAAGCTCCTTTTTCGGCTTGTCATAGACACAGGACGTATTTAATGCCATAATACCCCCAGAATGTTCTTTGTGGTCAAAGAACGTTAGAGGGTTACAATTTTTGGAAGGAACCAAAAATGGTGGCAGCAAACGGGGTCATTATCACGGTAGCAACAAGTTATTCGTTGGGAGATTTAGCTGATCGTTTTTGCCTGGCGTGGCCGATCCTTCCTCGTGGCAAGCAGGTGGAGATTATTGGGTTTGCTATTTGTCACCTCGAGGCTCAGTCCGTCGATACTACTGATTTGGTTCTGTGTTTCCGTATTTCCGAAATTTTCATTTGATTTTTTCTGCCTTTGCCGCGCTCTTATTCTGAGGGCGCGGCTTTTTGTTGTATAATTAAGCGGTGACAAATCAAGAGCAGTTAAGCGCGATCCTTTCTTCTATGGCGGAAGGGTTGATTGCCGTCGACAATGATCGGAAAATAATTTTAATGAACCAAGCCGCTGGCATTTTATTGCGGGTGGCACCGCCGGAGGCGGCGGGTCAAGATGTGGGCCAAATTCTTAACTTTTCTAAGAACGATAAACCAGTTGCTTACCAGGATCTACCAATCGAAAAGGCGATCAAAGAAAAAAACATCATCTCCCTCGGTTTTCTCGACAACATCACTTTGCGCAACAAGGCCGGGCAAGTTTTCCCGATCACGATGATCGTTGCACCACTATTAGATGAAACAGCAGTCTCCGGAGCGATCATTCTCTTCCGTGATGCCACGAAAGAAAAACAGGTTGACCAGGCCAAAACGGAGTTCGTGTCGTTGGCTTCGCATCAACTCCGGACTCCGCTTTCTGCCATCAACTGGTATTCCGAAATGATGCTCGGCGAAGAAGTGGGGACGCTTAACGACAAACAAAAAGAATACTTAAAAAATCTGTATGACGCTAATCGACGAATGGTTGATTTGGTTAACTCTTTACTCAACGTGTCGCGGATTGATTTGGGTACTTTTTCCGTTGAGCCCGAACCGACCGACTTGGCTAAATTAGTTGAGAGTGTGGTTTCAGAGTTAACGCCCAAGATTATCGAGAAAAAGATCGTTCTCAAGCAGGAGCTTGATCACCAACTACCATTGATTAATTTTGACCCAAAACTGGTGCGGATTATTTTCCAAAACCTCCTGTCCAACGCGGTTAAGTACACACCGCCGGCCGGTACGGTCGAGGTCACCCTCAAGCGGCAAGAGGAGTCAGTCTTTTTTACCGTGGCCGATAATGGTTATGGTATCCCAGCTATCGATCAAGGCAAAATATTTACCAAGCTTTTCCGAGCTGATAACATAAGAGATAAGGAGGCGGAGGGGACCGGCTTGGGTCTCTATATTGTTAAATCAATCGTGGAGCAAGCCGGAGGCAAAGTTTCGTTTGATTCGCTCGAAGGTAAGGGGACAACCTTTTTGGTGTCTTTGCCACTCTCGGGGATGAAGCGCAAAGCGGGAGCCAAGGGGCTGTCCTAAAATTTTATGGTCACTGCCAAAATACTTTTAGCTGAAGACGACAAATTTCTGGCCACGGCCATGAGCGACAAACTCGGGCGTGAGGGTTTTGAGGTGCTCCACTCCGCTAATGGCGTGCAGGCTCTGGAGTTAGCGCGCTCCGGTTCACCCGATTTGATTTTACTCGACTTAATTATGCCGCAAAAGACGGGGTTTGAAGTGTTGGCCGAACTCAAACTTGATCCCAAATTAAAAAAGATTCCGGTGATTATTCTTTCTAACTTGGGTCAAGAATCTGATATAGAAAAGGCCAAAAGTTTGGGGGCAGTAGATTATCTAGTCAAATCAGATGTCCAGATGAAAGAAGTGGTCGAAAAGATTAAACAAGTTTTAGCCTCTAATAAATAAATGAACCCAAGTTTAGAAAAATTGCGCGATCTCGTGGTGGCTCCCGGGCACATAACACTTGAAGATTTTAATCGCGTGGTAACGGAGAGCGAAGCCGAACACAAAACCGTCGCGGAGGTGTTGGTGGAGAAAGATTTGATCGGCGACAGCCAATTAGGTAAGCTTTTGGCCGAAACTAGTGGTTGGCGTTTTCTTGATTTGGCCCGAGTCGAAATTGACGAAAAGGTTTTGCACTTAATCCCCGAGCTGGTGGCGCGGAAGCGTGAGGTAGTTGCTCTTGATCGGGAAGGAGGAGGTATCCGTCTTGGTTTGACTAATCCGGCCGATCTCGAGATTATCGACTTTTTGGAACGGCGCTTGGGTGAGAAAGTGATTCCCTATTATCTGACGGCCCGCGGTCTAAGTGAGGCCATCAGTCATTACCGCGGGAGTTTAAAAAGCGAGTTTGATTCGGTGGTGGCCAAACTCAAACCTACTTCTGAACATATCGACCGTGACGCACGGAGTGATCTCACAATTCATTTAGTAGATTTACTTCTGCAATATGGTTACCAAAACAAGGCGTCCGATATCCATATCGAACCTTACAAAGAGAAGGTGTTGGTGCGTTTTCGAATCGATGGCGTGATGCACGATGTGCTCGAGGTACCCAAAACACTTTCGGAAGTAATAATTACTCGAATTAAAATTTTGGCCAAGATGCGGACCGATGAACACCGCGCGGCCCAAGACGGCAAACTCCAGTTTAGTGTCGCTGACGGGGCGGTGGATGTGCGCGTGTCGATTTTGCCCGTAACGGAAGGGGAGAATGTGGTACTCCGATTACTCTCCGAGCAGAGTCGGCGTTTTGGCTTGGCTGATTTAGGGTTAGGCGAAGCCGATCTCGGGCGGGTTAAGAAGGCGATCGGTCATCCTCACGGCATGATTTTGGTTACTGGGCCAACCGGCTCGGGTAAAACCACTACTGTTTATGCCGTGCTCAAGATTTTAAATACGCGTGATGTCCACATTGCCACGATCGAAGATCCGGTTGAGTATGATGTGGAGGGGATTAGTCAAATTCAGGTTAATCCGAAAACCAATCTCACTTTTGCCAGTGGTTTGCGCGCGATTGTGCGTCAAGACCCAGATATTATTGTGGTCGGTGAAATTCGTGATCCAGAAACGGCCGGCATTGCCGTTAACTCCGCCATGACGGGTCATTTAGTGCTAACAACTCTCCACGCCAATGATGCCGCCACCACCATGCCCCGCCTGCTCGACATGGGGATTGAGCCCTTCCTCGTCGCCTCAACGGTTAATGTGGTAATCGCGCAACGCCTCGTGCGTCATATTTGTGATCGTTGCCGCGTTTCGGCGCCACCTTCGGCGGAAGAGAAACGGATTTTGGCCGCTGAACCCGGGTTAAAACAAGTTTTTAAAGCTCAAGGGTACCCCACGCTTACTCGTCTGACTTTTTATCGGGGCAAAGGTTGTGAGAGTTGTGGTCGCACGGGATACCGTGGTCGAATCGGAATTTTTGAAGTAATGGAGATGAATGAAAATCTTAAACATCTGGTCGTCCAGCGTTCATCGAGTAACGACCTCACGGCCATTGCTTGCAAAGCTGGGATGACGACAATGCTTGAAGATGGGATTGCTAAAGTTTTGGCTGGTCAAACTACTCTCGAAGAAGTTTTGCGCGTGACGAAAATATGAGCCCAATTCCTAGTCAACCTAAGGGTGTCCTTAATCAAGATGTTTCGTTTGGTGGCGTAACTTTAGTTCAGAAAACTTTACTAGCCAAACATTTGGCGGTGATGTTGAGTTCAGGTCTAACTTTAGGTGAGGCGCTCGAAACGGCTGGTGAGACGGCTAAGGGTAAACTCGCGCGCGTGCTCGAACAAGTTCGACGACGAGTGCTGGCGGGGGCCAGTTTATCGGCGGCGCTGGCCGAACACCCACGAGTTTTTCCGCCCTTGTTTATTAACGCAGTTTTCGCGGGCGAGAGTTCTGGTAATTTAGCGGGTAATCTGGCCAATATCGCTGAGCAATTAGAAAAGGATCGCGTTCTTATTAGTAAGATTAAGGGGGCGATGATGTACCCGGCGATTATTTTGGTCGCTGCTTTTGGCTTGGGTTTGATGCTCGCTTTTGTGCTTTTACCTAAACTCACGCCACTTTTTTCTGGCCTGAAGATGGAGTTGCCCTGGACGACACGCGCCCTCATTGCTTTCGGCGCGTTTATCGAAAACGATGGTTGGCAGTTTTTAATCGGCCTTGTTGCCGCCATTATTATTTTAATTTGGTTGGGGCGACGCAAGTTTACCGAAGCGCTCCGGCATTGGGTCTTGCTTAAGCTCCCCGGGATTGGGCCGGTGGTGAGGAGTGCCAATCTCTCGCGCTTTGCCGGTTCGCTCGGGCTCTTACTCAAGAGCGGCGTTAATTTAGACGAGGCGCTCGAAGTTACCGAGCGCACGCTTGGTAACTACTACTATCGCCGCGCTCTGCGCCGCGCCGCGCACAGTACGATCCAGGGGACTAAACTCTCCGATAGCTTAAGTGAGTCAACCAAACTTTTTCCGCCGCTTGTTACGAGGCTAGTACGAGTGGGGGAGGTGTCGGGTAAGTTTGAAGAAACACTCTTCTTTCTCTCCGACTTCTACGAAGGCGAAGTTGACCGCGCCACCAAGAATCTCTCGACCGCGCTCGAACCTCTCCTTCTCCTTGGTATCGGTCTTGTCGTTGCCGGCCTCGCCCTCTCAATCATCACCCCCATCTACCAAATCACCGGCAACATCGGGCGGTAATAACTCAACCCCACCCAAACCCTCCCCAAAGGAGAGGGCGGCTCAACTAAGCCATATTTTGCCAAACTATTGACAGACCGGTAAATCCATGAATATAATATAGCGGAATTGTTAGGGTTTATTTGCCCGTTTGGGCAAGCCTTAATAAGCACCTTGTACCTTGTTAAAGAAAGGTGATGATAACGATGAATCCATCGATTACATCCAAACCAGTCAGTGAGGGTCAGAAAGCAAACTTTGCCCAAGTTTTGTCGGACGCGGTGCGTAAGGCCGCGGGGGTAGTGGTTGATGAATTATCTGCCAATGGCGTCATTAACCAAGACAACTTCCAGAAGATTCTGGGTCAAGGCGACAAGATTGTCGCCGCCGTCACAATCAAAACGAAAGAGGTCGTGACCGAATTGGCCGAAAATGTTGTCGGCTGTCTCAAACTCATTTCCGGTGCCGAGACACTCGAACTTGATCCGACTGATGGTATCAAGACCCTCGCCCAAGCCGCCGATGTATTTACTGGCCACCTTGATTCCGATTTCCAGAATTACGGTTGCAATGTCCCCGGCCAACCAACGGGCAAAACGAAGGTCACCGTCCACGAGTTGATCAAGAACGGCGATTTCAAGAAGATCTTTGGTGGTCTCAGCAACAATCGGAACCAGCTCTGTCTTGGGCAAGATCAAATCATCCAGTTCGTGAAGAAGTATCGCCGGTGGTTACACAAAGACTATGCCACTCTCTTTTTGTTCAAGGTTGGCGATGAATTCTTTGTCGCGGGCGTCGACCTCCGCTCTGGCGGCAGACTGAGGGCGCGCGTCTTTCGCTTCTCGGACGACCGCGTCTGGAATGCCGAGTATCGGGATCGTGTGGTTGTTCCGCAACTGACCCTGTAACACTAAGTCCTTTTGACCCTGTGTCTCTTAATCCCTCGGACCCTAAACCGGTTCGGGGGATTTTTGTATAATATAGTTAGCCATTGGACGTGTTGCGGTTACGACCTGCCCGACTGGTCAGGCGGGCTTCAACAACCGTGGTCATGTTGGATAAGCTCCCAGAGTCAGGTCGGGTACGCCTTGCTTGAGAGCGGACTTATCGGCATCAAACAAAAAATAGTCAGTTGGTATTGAGAATTGGCGGACTTATAGGTCCCAAACAAGATTCAATCGGTCATGGTTTGGCCGGTGGTGAAAAGGATGATTCACAATACATTTCTTCGCTTTGTCGCGAACGTCAACCTCAACTCTGACGGCAGACTGAAGGCGAACGTCAATCGCTTCTCGAACGACAACGTCTGGAATGCCGAGAATCGGAATCGTGTGGTTGTTCCGAAACTTACTATTTCTCCTCCGCTTAAGGCTGAGGAGTTTTCTTTTGTAGCCCGATTTTCCAAGCTAATAATTGCCGACTCGCTCCTTCTAATTTTAAGGTCAACTCTGAATATTTCTCGGTCGTGATAAAACGGCCTTCCCATGTCAGTTGGGTAAAGAACTTAACCCGATCCAATTTGGCGATTGCCCGAGCAAGCATTATTATTTTGTCTGGTGGCGGCAGGTAAGCAGCAATGTAAGTTAGTTCCAGAGTATCTAAAAATGATTGATCGATTTTGTGCCCCAAACCTAATCGCTCAACTTTTGGTAAGTCTCGTTGCAGAGCAAGCCAAAACAGATATGCTTCTTTGAGTTTGAGGATTACAGCCGGTAATCCTCGGGGGGGGGGTGCCGATTTTCAGCTTATGATCGATCATAATTTCTACCACGATATCATATCTTTAAATAATCTCTACTACGCCTGGGGCGAATTTGTCCGAGGCAAAAAATACAAAAAAGATGTCACCGAATTTGCACTCAATTTATCTGGAAATATCATAAAACTCCATCATGAGCTAATGGCCAAATCCTATATTCACGGCCACTATAAGCAATTCTCCATCAGTGATCCAAAACCGCGGATTATCCATAAGGCTTTAGTGAGAGATAGATTACTACATCACGCGATTTATCGTATTCTCTATATTCATTTCGAACGCCGTTTTATTTACGATTCCTATTCTTGTCGTATCGCTAAGGGTACGCATCGCGCGCTTAATCGTTTTAAACATTTTACCAACAAGGTTTCGGAGAGTAATAGCCGAACCTGTTGGGTGCTCAAATGTGATGTGCGCAAATTCTTCGCTTCCATCGACCAGTCAATATTGCTGAAAATATTTAGTCGGCATATTCTCGATCTAGATACTAACTGGCTGATCGGGAGAGTTGTAAAGAGTTTTAACAGTGGGAAAGAGGGGGAGGGTCTGCCGCTAGGTAATTTAACATCTCAACTCTTGGTTAATGTGTATATGAACGAGTTTGACCAGTTTGTTAAACACAAACTAAAAGTTAGATACTATGTTCGTTATGCCGATGACTTTGTCGTTATGTCTCACGACCGAGAAGAGTTATTAAAACTTCTACCCTTAATCAATCAGTTTCTTAAACAAGAATTAAAACTTGATCTCCACCCGCAAAAAGTTTCGATCGAAACACTAACCTCGGGGATTGATTTCTTGGGCTGGGTGCATTTCCCCGATCATCGGGTGTTGCGGACGACAACCAAGAAGCGGATGTGGCAAGGTTTAAGGCAGAGCGGAGGCAAAGAAGAAGTGGTTCAGTCATATCTGGGTTTTTTGAGTCACGGTAATGCGTACAAATTACAGCAGGAAGTTAAAAATCTAATTTTACAAATGGTACAATAAATAGGTGAGGGGGTTTACTATAATTGAATTAATCGTTGTCTTAGGAATAGGTTTGTTGCTCGTGGCGTTGGCGGCGCCGATTTATGGCAATCTGCAGAATACCAGCCAGGTTAATGCTGAAGTTGATCAGCTAGTACAAACACTTCGACTCACACGCGATAAGAGCGTGGCGGGGTTAGGAGGTGTCGCTCACGGGATTTTTTTCGAAACCAATGCTACCAATCCCGATCGCTACATTATTTACCGCGGGGCTTCTTACGCCGCGCGCGATCAGAGTTTTGATCGAGTCGTAGTTTTGCCGGCGGTCATTAAGCTCACTACTACCTTGCCTGGTACAGAAATTAATTTCGTCGTCGCTTCTGGCACGCCAAGCGTCATCGGCGAGATTACTTTAACGCACGAGACTTACGGCGCGAAGAGCGTAGCGGTCAACACCGTGGGATTGGTGGAGTTACTCCAATGAGAAAAATCGATCATTTTAAAACTAAAACTACCTACTTAGAGGCTCTTCCTCTAAGTGACTTGCGGGGCGCGAGTTTATTGGAAATTATTTTAGCTCTAGCAATTTTTGCTCTGCTCGCTGGTGCGATCGCCAGTACCGTGCTCGGTGGCTTTGAGGGGATTAGTCAGGGCGACAAATATTTAGAAGCGGAATTGTGGGCGCGCGAGGGTTTAGAAGGGGTGCGGGCCGTGCGCGATCGGGCGTGGAATGAGTTGGTTTACGCCACTACCACACTCGCGACCACCACTAATTCTTGGTTGCTCACTGGAGTCTCAACCGCTCAAACCCATGGTGATTTATCTAGAACCATTGCTTTTGCTAGCACCACTGATTTGGAAAGTAAGTTAGTTACCTCAACTGTTACCTTTCCCAATCGCATGGGCCAAAGCTCGATCCGCCTCGCTTCTTTGCTAAGCAATTGGGATTCGCGGGATTGGGTCCAAACCAGTTGGTCGGACCGCACGAGCGACGATGGTAATCTTGATTTTTCGGCCGGCAATATTAAATTAAAATCAACTCCGGCCACTTGGGCTACAACAACCTTACCTAGCACCCAAACTTGGAACGATGTGTGGATGTTAAGCGCCACGGATGGTTTTGTGGTCGGCAATGGTGGCAACATTCGGCGCTGGAATGGGAGTAACTGGGTGGCGGTTGCTGTTGGTTTAACTAGCCGCAATCTTAATGCTATCTACTGCTTATCTTCAACTAACTGCTTTGTTGTAGGGGCCAATGGTACGATCGCTAGGCTAACTGGTAGTAGTTGGTCAGTTTCAAGTACCGGCTCCCAAACTTGGAACGATGTCTGGATGTTTAGCGCCACAGATGGTTTTGTCGTCGGCAATGGGGGCAACATTCGGCGTTGGAACAATCCCACTGCCAATGTTTGGAATGCTATAACTCCTCCAACCACTCAAAATATCAATGCGATTTATTGCTGGTCCGTTAGTAGTTGTTTTGCCGCTGGTGGCTCTGGAGTGGTTGTAAAATGGAATGGTGGGGTTTCTGCATGGATTGCTTCAGTTGATACTGGGAATCAGACTTGGAACGATATTTGGTTGTTGAGTGCGACGGATGGAGTGGTGGTTGGTAATGGGGGTTTGGCGCGAAAAATTAATTTTCAAATAATTCCTCCTTCACATAGTGCCGTCTTGACTGGCGTGGCGGCCAATATTAACGCTCTTAACTTGACTGGTGGTTGGGCGGTGGGCAATGTCGCAGGTAGTAACGAATTGATCTTGATTTGGAACGGCACGAGCTTTACCCGTCAGGCTATTTCTCCGACCTTGCCAAATGTAAATTTACTCGGGCTTCATTGCGTGGGTGGCGGTTGTTTGGCCGTTGGCGCGAGTAATAACATTTTTCGTTTGTCCGCTGGAGGCTATGTTTTAAGCGGGTCTTTAATTTCTTCTGCTTTTAACATGCTCGATAACTCACCAGTCCAGATTATCAGTTGGGGGGAGAGCGTTCCTGTTTGCGGAGCTTGCGATGTTAAATTTAAGGTCCGAACTGCCTTGACTCAAGAGGCGTTAAATTCAACTAGTTGGTCGAACGACTTTTCCAATGGCGTTGGCGCTATTATCCCCGCCAGTTTTAACGGTAATCGTTTTGTGCAGTACCAAGCTACCCTTACTGGTGATGGTAGCCAAACGCCGATTGTAAATTCTGTGCGAATAAATTACAAATGAACAAGCAAGGGTTTACATTAATAGAATTACTGATCTATGTCGCCGTGATGAGTTTGGCGATCGTGAGTTTAGCCAGTTGGTCGCTCTCGATTTCGGGGAGCGAACAGCGCGCGGTGGTGGGGAGTGAACTCCAAGCTGGTGGCCGCTTTGTGGCCGAGCAAGTTTCGCGACAGGCTCGGCAAGCAGAGGTTATCGTGTATCCTCTAGCCGGCGAAACAAATTCGTCAGTCAAGTTCGATTTGGGGTTGCCAGACGGAGTGGTGGTTAGTGTTGTTGATGAGAGATTGGTTTTAAGCAATGGTGTTGATAGTTGGCCGTTGACGAGCGAGCAGTTGGAAGTTAAAAATTTTAGCGTTACCAATCGCAGTTCTAGCGCGCGCCAGTCGCATTTGGATTTTGCTTTAACTCTTGTTTATCGCGAAGCCGCCAGTCGCGAGTACGCGGTCGAAAAAACCTTTAACTTCTCGGCTAGCAGTCGACGCTAATCATGTTTAAAAAAAATAAAACTAAAGAAGGTGGATTTATGGCTTTGGTGGTTGTAGTTATCTTAGCCGCCGCGGCTTTGATCATGGCCCTCAACGCTTCCTTGTTGGGACTCGGCCAGCTTGAGGGTGCTTTTGTGGCGAGTCGCGGTCAAGAAGCGCGGGCCATGGCTGAAGGTTGTTTGGACCAAGCTCTAGGGCAATTGCGTCGTAATAGTGCCTATTCGGGCGAGAACTTTACCAGTCCGAATTCTGCTGGTTCGTGTATAATTACAGTCACAACGACTACCCCGACCAATCGCACAGTTAATGCGGAAGCGACAATCGGAGAGTATACTTTAAATCTTACTGCCACGGTAACAGTTGGCCCAAACACAGTAGTTATAAACACATGGCAAGATTAAATTCAGTTGGTATCGACATCTCTGATCGTACGATTGAGGTGGTTAAAATGGGCTCGGCCCCCAAGTCGGGGGCGATATTGATTGACCGTGGCAGTTCCGTGATTCCGGCCGGTGCCATTGAGCACGGTCGAGTTAAGAACCGCGCCACTCTTGCCACGGCGGTTAAAAAGGCTTTGGTCGGAGCTAAGCCCTCGCCGATAAAAGCTAACTCGGCTGTTTTTGGTTTACCCGAGTCTCAGGTTTACACTCATTTTGCGACCATTGGAAACACGATGGATCATTCGCTGGCCGATTTGCTTTGGAACGAAGCCCGAACCCATATCCCCATTGATGAAATAGATTTATTAATTGGTTACCACCATCTCGTCGATAATGAGTATTTAATTATTGGAACCAGTCGAACACTTTTGGCCGAGTGGCGCGACTTCTTTTTATTTCTCGGAATCAAGATAACTTTTGATACGGGCTCACTCGCCATTTTCCGTAGTCTTTATCCGGAAGGCAATATTAGCTCACCAATTGCCCTACTTGATCTTGGTTCAACCACTAGCACTTTAGCCATTTTTGACTCCGCCGGTTTGCGTTATTCTCGCTTAATTAGTGTGGCTAGCGATACTCTGACCACGGCTTTGGTAAGTGAGCTTGAGTTGACGGCCGATGAGGCGGAGGCCGAAAAGCGGCGTGTGGGCTTAAGCGACCCGGAGAACAAAATTTTTAATCCGTTGCTCAAGGCAATTGAGCCACTTAAAGACGAAGTGCTTAAAACTATTAATTTTTATCAAACCAGTCAAAATGTAACGGTGGGGGCGGTGGCACTGGTAGGCGGTGGTTCGTTTTTGCCCGGCTTGGCAGAATATTTTTCAACCAATCTTGAGCGACCGACAGCTCTCGGGCGTTCGGCCTGGGGTCAGGAGGGGGAGTCAATAATTTATTTGGGGGCAGTTGGACTAGCCCTCCGTGGTTTAGGTCGACCGTGGAGTGAGGGGGCCATAAGGCTTGAGCCGGATTTGCCCCACGGCGTTTTGCCACCGCGCCCGGCGGAAAGATTTATTAAATGGCTGAAAGAAAATCGCGCCCTTTCGGTGTTAGTCGCGATTTTGATTATTGGTTCGGTGATGATTGCTTGGGCTTTTAACTCTCGTTCGGCGAGCGAAGAGAAGGAGCAAGCTAGTCGGCGCGCGGCGTTGGAGGCGATACCCGTTTCTAATCTTTCGCCGACCATTACCAACCAAGTTCAAACTGGTACTACCACCGTCTCGATCAAGATTACCGATACGCCCACTGGTTGGCTTAATGTAAGATCAGAACCCTCAACTGCCTCTTCGGTTTTGCTCAAAGTTTATCCCGGTGAGGTTTATCCACTCTTGGAGGAGAAGAGCGGTTGGTATAGAATTAACTTAGGCTTGCCCGCTGAGGCGGGTTGGATCAGTAGTCAATATGCGACTTCTACATCTAATTAATAAAATAAATAATTTTAATATGAAAAAAAATAATAAGGGCTTCACTTTAATTGAACTTTTGATTGTGATCGCGATCATCGCTATTTTGGCTGGCGTAGTATTTGTGTCGCTTGATCCGTTGACTCGTTTTCAAGATGCTCGTAATTCGGCTCGTTGGACCGACGCCACCGCTATTCTTTCAGCCATTAAAGTTGATCAGGTTGATAATGGGGGTAATTATTTAAGTGGGATTGATAGTATTACCGAGACGGGTACAGTTTATGCCGTAGGTTTAGGCGGTAACCCGGCTGATGCTACAGATTGTACTGCTACTTCTTCTTCTCGTTTTGTTGATCTGACAGAGTTAGCAACGCAGGGTTATCTGGCTCGTATCCCAGTCAGCCCCGAGGGTGCTGGTGCTACATCCTGGGATGACGACATAACCGGCTATTACCTAATCAAGAACGGCAACGGCTCGCTCACAGTTGGTGCTTGTGACGCCGAAGGCGGCGACACGATTACCGTTAATCGCTAGGTAAATGCTTTATACCCGCAAGGGAGATGGGGGGACGACCAAGACGCTCCATTGCAACCAAAGACTTTCTAAGAGTTCGGCGGTCGCCGAGGCACTCGGCACACTCGATGAACTCAATTCTTGGCTCGGCCTCTGCCGAGCTAAAGGTCTCGCCTTAAAGATGCCCCAAGGCGAGACCTTGCCAGCGGTTCTTTTTGAGGTTCAGCAAAATCTTTTCATTGTCCAAGCCGAGGTGGCGGGGGCCGAAGGTAAAACTATCGCGCCTGAGAAAGTAACGGCAATGGAAATGGAGATTGACGCCGCCGAACGCGAACTCCCGCCAATTAAATCCTTTTTTATCCCCGGCGCTACGGAAGAAGGCGCGATCCTGGATTGTGCCCGAACTCTCTCGCGCCGCGCTGAGCGCCGCGTGGTGCAGGTAAACGAAGAAGGTAAGATTAAACTTGGTGCCTCAAGCCTCGCTTACCTCAACCGTCTCTCGTCTCTTCTGTACGCCCTAGCGCGTCTCGCCAATCACCGCGCCGGCGCAAAAGAAGAAGCGCCAAGTTACAAGTAAGAAATAAATACCTAGATAATACTATTCCATCGATCGTTAGGATGTTATTATGTATTTATGGCAGAAAAGAAAAAGGGCCAGAAACATCTTATAGCCAAAATGGCTTTAGAGATAGTTGCCGCTGGCGGGATTATTACCTTAGCGCTTGCCGCACCAATGATTCTTCAAGCTCTTGGAGCGGTGGCGATCGTTTATAAAAAATATCCTCACCAACAGCGTTATTACACAAAAACCGTTATTAAAAAACTAATCAGTAAGGGATTATTAGAGTTCAAGAAAACAAAATCTGGCAAGAGTTATTTAAGTATTACAGATCATGGAACGAGAGAATTAAATAAATACCGGATTGGGGATATAAAAATAAACAAACCAAAGCGTTGGGATGGAAAGTGGCGTGTGGTGGCTTTCGATATCAAAGAATACAAGCGAGGGGATAGGGATAATATGCGTCAAGAATTAATAAATTTTGGTTTCAAAAAACTCCAAAATAGTGTTTGGATTTATCCCTATGATTGTGAAGAATTGATTGATCTCCTCAAGTCTTCATATGAATTGGGGCGGCACCTGCTTTACATGACGGTCGATTATTTGGAATATGACCAAAAGTTACGTCAAGATTTTGGCCTTAAATAAACATAACAACAAAATAACGGTCGTTAAAATGTTATTATAAAAAAGATAATTAATAGATTATTCCCAGAAAATGAGAACAAGGGCAAGAATGCCTAAAATCGAGCCGATAATTTGAGTGTGTGACAGTTCTTCTTTATAAAAAAGGATACCGACGAGGGTAGCTAGGATTGCGGAAGAAACCGAGAAGACGATGGCGCCGCGTGCCAAACCAGCGCCTGACCGGAGAGCATAAAGCCAAGAAGTATTAGCGAGAAGGTAGGAGATGAGGGCAAGGGTCGCCAACCACCAAGGGTAATTGCGGAGCGACCATTCCTTAGCAAAAATGTCGGCTAAAAATTCAAAGAAAACTAAAATCGCCAACGGGATAATCCAAAACATTTTATTATTGTAGCAAGAAAAAGGCCCCAAGGCGGAAGAATCCGCGGGGGCCAAAGAGCTTTAAGATGCCCCAAAGCATTTAAGGTGCTTGTAGGCCTCTAATACTTCGTCTGGAATCACCGTGGGGGCAATGTCGCCCTGTTCTGCGTAGCGGATTAATCGCTCCACTTCGCCTCGCAAACGAGCGATCTTGCGTTCGGTTAGTAAGTAATCGCCCATTACTAAGTTGAAGGTACTACCCACAACTTTTATTTTGGGGTACTGCTGTCTGATAGTCGCGATACTTCGCCTTAAGAGTGGTGGCATAGCGATGGCAATCAAACAGCATGGTTTGAGTCCAGCCAGCTTAGCAACCGAGATTCCAAATTGTACGTTTTGGAGAGTGTTGGTTGATTGGTCTTCAAGTATCACGGCGTTCTGGGGAACACTCTTGATTGCTAGCGTTGCCGCATAATATTGTGCTTCCGTTTCGTAACCGACGGGGAGTTTTGTCCTTGGCCCAATCCCGCCGGTGACGATAATTTTAGGCGCCTTGCCTAAGTGGTAGAGTTTGGCTGCTTGATCGGCTACTCGGTAATCATTATGACCAAAAACAAAAATTGCATCGGATTGAGGCAGTCTATCAATCGGGGTGCTTTGGGTTAAGAAATCGTACAATATTCTGGTCGCCTGTAAGTTAGTCATTTCAGCCTCCTTTCTTAGTAAGAACTTGATCCAGAATTAAACTAGCATAAAGTTATTAAATAACAAAAGAGCTTCGGACCGCAAAAAAGAACCCCGCGCCGGAGTTCTTGTTCTTACTCGTATTCGTCAGTGGTTTCGTATGTTACTACGCAAATTGGTTGACCAAGGTGGTTCAAGGGGAAAAAGCCGATCATAAATCTAATATATGGTTCTGGACAGTCAGTGTGCGGATACGAAGCCCGTTGTCTTTGTGACCAATTATCAAGGTCTCTGACTTCTCCACTCATAACATCCTCCTTTCTTTAATTAAAAACTATCTAGATTAAATTTATCACAAATAGGTTTTTGGGTAAATAAAAGCCTCGCAGTAGTTAAACTACTGCGAGGCTGTAAGCCCCCTTTTTCTCGACTTGGATTACCGACTCCTGCGTCGGACCAAAGTTATCCCCCCAAGGCCAAGGCCCAGTAAGGCGAGTGTGGCCGGTTCTGGTACTTGGACGGCATTACCCGACAGCGCGAAACTGTCGAAGGCCATGCGATCGCCAGTACTCCCAAGGTCAGCAACGATTCTAAATTCAAAATTGGGGTTATCGTTAGCTTCCGTTGGTAGATTAGTAGCGAAGCGCACCCAATCACCAGCGGGTTGGTTGGAGTGAGTGTCGAGCACAATCCAGTTGGTATTGGCATTGGGCCGCCACTCGCTCACCACTTGGTCGGTATCTTCCAGCCCACTGCGCACCTTCCACCAGTACTCGAGCTCAATATTTTCTTGCCCCAGTGTTGGCAATTGGAGGAGGAGCACATCGCTGTCGGGCATTGTGTCGCCGGTGATGTCGGCCCCGCGGAGGCCATCGTGGGCCGCCGAGTTGGAAGTGACGATGGTCCACTTCGAGTCGTGGCTTGTCCAGGCGTCAAAGTTGTCGCTTTCGCCGCCGTCGGCCCAGATTGTGTGCCGTAAGTTGATACCACCTCCACCACCTCCGCCCGAATCCGGATCGCCACCCGCCGTTACCACCGGTCCAGCGTACGCCGCTGGTGTTAGGCCGAAGACAATAATCCTGGCTACCAAGAACACCGCGCCAATTCGTTTCATGCCAACTTCCTCCTTGGAAAAGAACAAATCTAATCGCCTCCAGATTCCAATCCAGAACAGGCGATCAGGGCAATATTACTAACACAACTTCATTTTGATTGCAAGGTTCCTAGATAACTAGGAACAAAGTGGGTCGAACAGTGGGGACGTTAGAACTGTTTTCGAGCGATTAAATGATACCACAATCTATATCCCATCCTTTTACTCCACCCTTGAGTGCACTATATAAAAGAAAAGGGCGGCCATTAGCTGGTCGCCCTTGTGTCAACACTCTCTATGCGCGAGTGGCGAAGAGTTTCAGAGAATACTAGCAAAACAGGCGGCGCAGTTCTCGCTAACGCAAGTTAAGCAGGACAATCTCTATGGGAGACCAACCCACAAACATGAATTGGGGTGCCGGTCTCATCAACATCAACTTTCTTTCTAGCCTCCTTGGCCGTTGCTCCAATGTCGATACATGCGCCGTCGGTAGTGATTGGTTTCTGGGTCATTGCCATGGTTTTCTCCCTAGTTAAAATAGGTCAAGGTTTTGAAATCGGGTGGTATTCATTATCCAATTCAATCGCCAAGGCCAGCACACGAAGAGCGTTGAAGGTGTGTGGACTCATCCCGCCGCTAATCATTGGCATTCGAAAACGTAAGGTGTGGCCAGGTGATGTGGAGATCCAAACATCACCATCTCTGCTTAGGCTAACGGAGAGCTCGCCCACAAAAGTGCCGTCGTGGTCGTCGTGTAAACGACAGTAAGGCTTTTCGTCCGATAAGGCGATTGGGAGAGGAGAGTTTAAGATTGCGGGTAGCTGATCTGCGATTTTTTCAACTTCTTTCTCGCTTAATTCTGGCGGTTCTATTTTGCGAGTCTTTTTAGGCACTGACCACCTCTTTCTTTGTAAAAGGTCTCGGTTTTTGTATGTGAATTTACCTTTGAATCCGAACACTTGTAGAATGAAAATCTATGATTGGATT
>CAYIFC010000006.1:0-24131 GCA_964362645.1 uncultured Candidatus Saccharibacteria bacterium | reverse complement strand
AAAATCATCAGTGTACCTAGCGAAATATTTAAATTTTAAATTATGTTTAATAAACTGATCAAAGTCATTCAGATAGACATTGGCGAAAAGTTGGGAAGTAAGATTACCAATCGGGACTCCGATTTTACTCTCTCTCTCTCTCTCTCTCTCTCTCTCGTAACTGCTGGGGTAGAGTAACTGCCTACAATTTCACGCAAAAGCCAAACCAGTTTTGGATCTTTAATTTTCTTTTCCAACAAAGAAAGCAGTACCGAGTGATCAATCGAGTCAAAGAACTTTCTGATATCACACTTAAGAACATAGCAAGTTTGGGTATTGTTTCGACTAATTGCCCGCAATCTTTCAGCCAGCCAAGTTACCCCCAAGTGAGTCCCCCGCCCTAAGCGGCAAGAAAACGAAGTCGGGATAAAAGTGGGGTCGAAAACACAATATAAAACGCGAAAAATAGCATGATGAACAATCCGATCCCGCACCGTAGACTTATGAACCGAGCGACGCTTAGGATCATTGATAAAAAATTGCTCATACGGTCCATGGCGATAAATTTGGTTGCGCAATTCTCTGATCAAGGTAAAAATATTTTGCTCCAAATTTTGATCGAATAATATTACATCGAATTTATTGCGTTTATCACTCTTAAATTTATCCCAAGCCCAAAAAAGATTTTCGGGTTTAATTATTAAGTCAAATAAATCTCTATAAACTCTCATGAATCAATTAGATATTCCGATCCTTAAAATAACCTTCGATCTTTATAAAACCTTTCACAGTTATCACCGAATAGTACCAAAACCAGAGCGTTTTATCATATACGAAAAAGGCTCTAATTTAATCTTAAATGTAGTGGAGCTTCTGATTGAAGCTAGTTACACCAACAAAAACCGAAAAGTCGAAATTTTAGAAAAAGCCAGTCTTAAACTCAATACACTCCGCTTCATCATTCGACTAATGAAAGACACCAAAACTTTCAACATGAAGCAATATATTGCCCTCCAAGAATTGATTGACGAGACTGGACGAATGCTCGGAGGTTGGATTCGGTCAAACACTAACTAAAAACAGGAAAAGGCACTCATGAGTAAAAGAGTGCCTTTTCTGATAAAGAGATCTTCGGAACAAGACCAGAAGCCGAGCCATAGCGCGCGTTAGCCTTGTCGACATCGTTCGTGTCGAACTTGAGGTGGTCGTCGTTGTGGTTGAGGATCGGCGCGTGCGAGAACTGGCCATCAGCATCAGGATAATTGCTTCTACTCATCCGGGCCACCAGAGCTTGAAGGTGGTTCTTGTTGGCAACAAGACACTATCTTACTCCTGAATCTTTTTGGGCAACACTCTAAAAGAGTTCACCTTAAGTAAAAGCAAGCAGTCTCTCTTTATCGCGGCACGCTCCCGAAAACCGTAATCGTCGGGACTCTGGCCGGTTTCTCTAAAGAGAAAGGGGTTGGCGATAGTAATTCCTGTCTGCCGACAGGCAGGCTTAAATTACTATGCACTAGCCTCACCCGAGTTTAATTATATAAAAAAATCGCGGCGACCCACCATGTGGATAACCGCGATAAATTTGCGAATTCAAGAAGCAATTTTTCAAAAGCTTCAAGAATTCTAGTTTCGAGGATCACTTGGCTGCGGAACAAGACCAGAAGCCGAGCCATAGCGCGCGTCAGCCCCGCCGACATCGTACGCGCCGAACTCGAGGCGGCCGCCGTCGTGGCCGAGGATCGGCGCGCGCGAGAACTGGCCACCAGCATCAGGAGCGAACTCATCCCCCGGCAAATCCATATGGAGTTGTTCCCAACGAACAAAACGTTCGGAATGGGTTAGGGTAGCACAACCACCAGCGAAGGCGCCGAGACCAAATTCTGGTTCGAGCATCACAGCTGTGGCTCGACGAGTCGAACGACCACGATGATGCAAACCAAGTTGGACCGGAATGACTAAAAGATCGCCTGGCTGACTTGCTTCCAACACTTGAAGAGCGGCGGCAGTACGAGTGTGCTGGCAGTATCGATCAGGAAGGATTTGGCCACTGCGATAGTTGTAGAAACTACGCTGGACGGCAATCTTCTCCAGAATCAGGTTAACGGCCGCACAATTTTGCTCGGCTACTCCCTTCAAGTTGTGGAAAAAGAGCCGAGCCATCGTGCTCAACTTCGGTACAACCAGTGGTCCTTCAATCCAGGACGGCAGGGTCAGGCGAGAATAAACTTCTGCGGCGTACTGGAGCGCAAGAGCCGGATCAAGACCAGGTAAAAACTCCAAGAGAATTTTAACCTGATCGGCAACCGACTTGAGACCCTTGTGTTCTGGTGGATAAACGTAGTTGGACTTTACTTCTTCGCCGGCAAAATCGTTGGGACTTGCCATATTTTGACTCTGGCCCAGAACCCGATTTCTGGCGTAGCCAGCAACATCTTGGGCAATTTCATCATTCGTGTTCATAAGAGTAAGAACTTGTTCAGCATCCTCTCCCAAAAAAACCATGAATCTTTGATACGCTCCATTAACCGTCCCAGCCCGACATTCTGTCCACTTTGTTGTACTCACGAGTTATCTCCTAGCCGTTAGCTCTTACGAGCGACTGGCTGGCATCCGAAACGCTCGGACTGGCGATCATGGCTAACTTAAACCACAATAGAAACAGTGATCCCTTACAAAGACCAGCCCATATTATATACAGAAAACACTCAAGAAGTCAAGCCCCTGTCGGGAGGGGTTGCCTCCCGACAGGGGTAGGTTTTATTTTAGGAATAAGCGGGCGAGGCGGAGGTCGTCGAAGGTGTATTTATTACCGAGCAAGCGACGAGTTGGTGAGAGTGGCAAGGAGGGGTCGGTTTTACGAACTTTTTCAAAAGCTTTTTTTATTTCTGCTAATTGTTCGGGCGAGGGCTTAAGATGAGAAAAATCAATAAGAGCATCAAGCTCACGAGCTGTAACTAATTGCTCTAGGTGGTTAATAATTGTACCCACGATCACGCCGCGCTCGGTGGCCATTTGGACCAGAGAGAGTTTCCGCGGGAGTAAACTTTTCGTATTTGCCAGACTGGCTCCGGCGACAACTTTAACCGACTTTTTTGGTCCGCGCCCAACCGCACCACCGCAAACTTTTAAGAAATTGGCGTGCATTTTGTTTAGCTCGCTAAAAGCGAGACGATCAAACGCCTCGCGTGCCTCCTTCGATTGCTGACGCAAGTGCTGATCTTTAGCCAAAACTTCAGGATGGACCTCAAGCGCGCGTTGATTGAAGCCAAGTAAGTAGAGGCCGCTCAAACTGCGTACCCGCGAGAGCGCCACGTAACCTTGCCCGTACTCGAAGGCCGAGCGTAAATCGATAACCGCCGCATCAAGCGACATCCCCTGACTCTTGTGGACGGTAATTGCCCAAGCCAAACGCAAAGGTATTTGTGTAATCTTGGCCAACACTCGCACTCCTTCCGTCACGGCCCATTCCACAGGCTCAACTTCAATCTGTCGTCCGTTCCTAGTTTTAATAATCGGTCGGCGGTTGAGATTAGAGAAGGCCACCACCTCCCCCGTCGTGCCATTAACATATTTCCCTTCTGGCGAATTTTTGGTAAACATGACTTTCGCACCCAACTTAAGCGTTAAAAGTTCTGGCGAGAGACAACTCTTTTTTAACCCTTCGGCCAAGAGCGGCGCGCCGTAATTCTCCATTTTGTAGACCGTTGGCTGATCATCAGGGAGCCTAGCTAACTCTTGCTCGTTAATCCGATCGACATCAATATTGTGGGGAAAAAGTTTGGTGACCTGATCATCAGCTTCAAACTCACCACAGCGCCCCTGTAAACACTCGCGCACCTTGGCCGTGACCATACCACGACGCACCGCCGTAAGCGCCGCTAAATAGACTTGATCTTCTTGGCGATGTTGCTCGGAGAGGTAGCAAACCAAGGGCCGCGCGCGCTGCCAAGCTGGGGAATTAAAAGCGAAAATAGCGGGATTACTTTTACCATCTTCGTTCCGCGCGGAGATTGGCGGCAGTTGGAAAAAGTCGCCCACCAATACCACCTGCAAACCACCGAAGGGTTCCGTTGACTGGCGCAGTTCGCGGCAAACCCACTCCACCGAAGCCAGTGTGTCGGCCGAAAGCATCGAGATCTCATCAATAATTAAAACTTTAGCGTTGAGCACTCGCTTAACCACGCGCTCTTTCTGTGTAATCAAATCCAAATCATGGCTCGAAATAACCGACTTAATCCCGATCCCACTCCAAGCGTGGATGGTTAAACCACCAATGTGAGTAGCCGCAATACCCGTTGAAGCCGTAATCGCCGGCTCCACGCCGCACGCGCGCAGATATTTAACGTAACTATTAACGGTGTGCGTTTTGCCGCTCCCCGGCTCACCAGTTAAAAAAACATTACCGCCCGTTTTAAGAATCTCGAGCGCTTGAGATTGTGTCATCCACCTACCTTACTACATCTTTTTGCTTAAACAAAATCCAGAGGAAGTAAATTATCAAGAGAATGAGGAGAATAATACCAATCGGCAGCATCCAGCCGGGCATACCAAAGATAGTAGCGGCAACTTGATTGAAATTATTACTGGAGGGATCGGGACTCGGAGCATCAAGTAAGGTTAGATCGCCAACCATGGTATTGATTTCGGTAAAATTATCTGGAATGACGGGCGGCTCATTATTATCTACACTCGCAACCACAACTGATGACCGAGTCGAGGTATCTTGACCAGAGCCAGCCGTTGCCGTTGACCCAAGCGCGAAAGCGAACACCCGCTCGTAACTTACCGTCGGTGGTGAAGCGCGAGAGATTACCCGATATTTGTAAACTTGCCCAGGCACCAAATCAGTAAGGGTAACGCTGTGGTGCAAAACTTTTAGTGGATTTTCGGCTGAGCCGGATGGGTAACCATAGAAGGGTTCGGTCTCCATGTTGAGATTGTATGTACCAGACAATGGTCCATACACCACCTGACTAGTTGCAAAAATATTGGTATCCCATTCTACAACAGCGTTGCCGGTGGCCACATTAACGGCGGTAACTTGCTCGTTACTAATCTGCAAAGTTAAGCTACCACCGCTACTCGTACGGGAACTGGATCCACCGCCGCTTGTACTACTACTGTTGCCCGAACCAATTGTACCCTCTTCTTCGCCTACCACCGTCTCGCCACAATTAAATACCCCTCCTTCAAAACCGACGCAAAGATCAAAGCCTAAGGTCTTGCCTTGATAGGTGTTGTCGTTGTCGTCCACAAAGGAAACAGTAAAAACGAAGTTACCGGCAGTCTCGCTGGGTAAAAGAGCAAGCGTAACCGGGCCATTTGTTAAGAAAGCCTCAAAGTTGTCGTTATAAATTACTCCGGCTGATCCGGTAATATTAAGATGGAGCTTGGCGCCAAAACTATCATGGTCAGAAACATTAATTGCCTCCACGACCACCTCTTGTTCACTCTCGGTATTATTTACGACATCAACTGTACCCACCGAGTCATCACCGGGCAAGAAGTTGCTTTGATCAAAAAGTGGATTAGGAGTGAAGGTGACTTGCAACGGCGTACTCTGCGCAAAGGCAATCGGCGCAGCGAACAACAAAATTGCCGCGATTATTAATTTTGTAAATAATTTATTCATTGGTTGGTTCACTTTCCGTTTCCACTGGTGCTGAATCTTCAGGCGCTGGTTCTTCAATAACCTCCACTTCTTCTACTACTTCTGCTTCTTCAATAACTTCTTCTTTAGTCGGCACTACTTCCTCTTCTACTACCTGGGGTTCTTCAACTGGAGTTTCTTCCTCAACCACCGGAGTATCCTCAATTACAGAAACATCTTCTGACTCAACCGGCTCAACAACTTCTTCCACAACCTCTTCCACCACTTCTTCTACTACAATTGCGTCACTCGAAGTAGCAGAGTTAAGTTCTTCCAACAATTTAACCCGCTTCTCTGGATTATTAGCATCGATACTAGATAAACGATCTGTGATTGCTGGGTTAATATCCTTAAAGTTTCTAATCGCTTGGCGAATCGTTTCGGTGTCGTTAGAAATGGCAAAGATTGGCACAGGATCCCAAAGATCACCACTAATCGTTACTGCATTGAGCATTGGATTTTCTGGAGAAGTTACCACCACCTTGATCCAAATGTAGCCAATAAATCCAGAGGGAACAAACCAAGTATAGGGACTATCAGCGTTAGTAAGATCGTTAGCAATCGGGTATTCGGCATCACCAACACTAATAACGCCGTCTTGATTGAGGTCTTTGATATAGGAGAGACTAATTTTTAGATCACTATCGGGACCATTTGGGTTAGTAGCCACCCAACTTATCGGGTAATCCATGTCCCAAAACCACACGTCGTAACCATCTTCGTCAGGATAAAGCAGGTCAACCGTCGGGGGCATAAGCGCAACCCAGTCACTCGCTTGATTGGTATCGTAACCATTTGGTTGACGAGCAAGAGCCCCACCGCTAACTACATCGGGAACACCCGGATCCCACACCTCAGAATTAATGTTCGGCCAAGAATTATTGGGCTCACCCCAATTCATTTGATCTATAACTACTCCATCGGGCCGCTTGAGCATGAGCATGTCAGCATCATTTTCCAAATTCAAAAGTATCGGCGAAATATCGAGCGAAATTTTAACGATTTCGCTGGGCACATGCCAATAATCCCAGGTGGAACTCATTGGAGTAATAACAGCAAAACCTTCCGGGGAGATCGGATCAGAAGATGGTAGAGTCTGGCAAGTATTATTGTCGCAAATCTGCCAACCAGTGAGACTCAAGGGTTTATCGGTCTGATTATAAACTTCGATCCATTCGTTATGGCCATCAACTCCACGATTGCGTGCAACATCATAATAAACCTTGTTGAGACGCAAACCCCAAGAAGAGATCGTGTTCCCTGTCGTTTCTATATCGCTATAACCTTCGCCCAAATTAAGATCATGCCGTGTCTGGGAACCAGTAAATTCTAAATCAAAATTACAAACTTTATTTTCAAATGGTGAATCAATACTGACTACAAAATTTAGGGGATCAAAATCGGTTAATTCTGCTTCGGCTGGATTAACAATTTCTAGAGCGCTACAAAAATCGTCATCACCAGTAAAGTTGGTTGAAGTAGCAACATATTTAAATGGATTACTCTCGCCGGGCACCACGGTAACTTCCTTTTCGGTCGTGTCGCCAATTTTTAAGTTAATGGCCGTCGATTCGGGTGAAAAATCACCAGCATCTAAAGTAAAGTCGACTTCGCCGGTGGCGAAAATATTGTCGTTAGAGCTTTCAGCGTCGTTATAGAAAGCGCCGGTATAACCAACGGTTGTGAGACAAATTATTAGAAAGCTAAATAGTATCGTTTGTTTCATCTTTTTTCTGCCGCATTTTTTTCATTTCCCGCCAAATCTTGTGCCCTTCGTCAAAAATAATTACCACCGCCGGTACTCCAATCAAAATAATCATCCCCAACGGCTTACGCGCCATGTCTAGCAAATAACCAAAATAAGGAACGGAGAGAATTACTTTCCCAATTACGGCACTAACCTTAACTTCGGCAATATCCGGTTGTTTGTTCGCGTCACCTTTGGTTAAAAATCTGGTTTCGCCATTGATCACCCTCGTTTCTACTATCCGATGACTAATAGGGATATTTTTTTTATTATCTGGTCCGAAAGTAATGATGTCGCCAATCCTGTACGAATCTGCTGGCTTAATCACCACAATGCTCCCCGTTTTAATCGCCGGCTCCATCGAGCCCGAGAGTACGATCTTGATCTGATAATTGCCAGCAATTGGCAGCTTAGAGGCAATTAAAAGCAAGGCTAGCAGCACCAACACTGCCACCACCGCGTAATAGATAATTTTTAGTAGGACCTTCATTACTTAATACTTGTCTCAAACCCTGACCACCCCCGACCCAAAGGCCGGAGATTCGTCAGGATTCGAGAACTAGAAACTATTCCGCGGGAGCGTCGAGATTTATATTCTCACAACGGAAATCGGGATTGTTTCGAACCTGTTCCACATAAGCGGTTAGCGAAGCGATAAGCTGGTCGGTTTGAGCATTATTGCCCATACCATTCCCATCGCAAACGAGAGGAATATTCGGATCCGAAGTTGTTGGGCCGGTTTGGGTACCAGCGCACCAAGCTAAACCAACATATTCGGTTGGGCCACTGCCAGTCAATTGCAAGGCAAGCATTTCGGCTTGAATCTGATCAATGGTCGTACCAGCATCAACAAGCACTTGCTCGCTGGTCTGGTAGGCGCCATCGCCATTATCTTCCCACAGGAAAAAACCGAGATTATCGGAGAGTTCGCCATTTGGCACTCCATCTAACGAATCGTCGCCAGCCGTCAATTCAGGATCAACAACAACATTTTCGTTATCTGCTATGTTGTTGGGAATTAAGCAGGCGTAAGCATCATTGTTGTCGACATGAAGCGAGATTAAGTTTGTGCCATAATCTCCCGGCTTAACATCACCAAAGTCAAAGTACTGTTCGCTCGTGAGATCTTGCAAGCCCCAGAGCTCACAGGTTGCCCCCGGTGTGTTCTGGTAAGCATTTCCGCCTTCACAATTTCCATCAATTTCGAGCTTAAAGAGTAGACCAGCCGGATTTGAGGTTGGGGTACCACCATTTAAACCAATATTGCGGACTGTAACCTGAAGACGGTTTGTGCCTTGGACAAGATACGATTCAAGGTTATTAAACTCGTCTTCGGTGGCGGAAGTAAAATTATTGTCATCGGCGGTTGAACCAATAAGATTGTTATTCAACTTAACACTCGTGTAGAGATTATCGGTGGCCAAGTAAAGCGTGGCGTCACTAGCCACTCCGGTCCAAGCAAACTCGCGATCAAAAGTGTAATCCTGATCGGTAGCGGGCAAAGTTGGACCATCGGTAATCCAGATCCATTTTGAACCATCATTAGCGCCGTCATTAGGCATCCCTACAACATGATCGCCATCAAGATCAGCCGTCCAAGCACTATGAACAAACGAGAGCTCAACGGCTGGGCTAGTTCCAACCACTGTCGTGTCATCGCTAACAATAGCTAAATGACAAGTTTGACACTCTTCACCATTATACGAGGCGCGAGTTTGATCAACCTTCAGATCAATTGAGCCGGCGGTAAAAATGTTACCAGCCGAAACTTCTTGGTCGTTATAGAAGGCACCGGTTGCACCCGCGACCAAAGCTCCTACCGCTACTATCGCTCCGAGACTTAATAGGATTTTCTTCATAATCAGTATTTGCTAATAATTTGGTTAGTAATTAATTTATTCTGGTCGAGAGCAAACGAATTGGTCGTTATTGCGAGCCTGCTCAACGCGGAAAGCAATGCTAGCTTCCATGGAGTCAGTTTGCGTACCGTTACCCATTGAAGCACCATCGCAAGTGATCGTGTTGCCACTTTGATTAACAGTTTGTGTTCCCATGCACCAAGCCAAGCCGATGTAACGAGTGCTATCGCCAGTCATAACTGCACCATTATTAGTTACGGAATCAGCGAGAGCGTAAGTTTCACCACCGAGTACATCACTGGCCGGTCCAGAAATATTGCTAAAGAGGAGGGGCTCGTTTACTTCCCAAATGTTGTCGCCATCGTCACCCCAGGCCGTAAAGTAAACATTTTGGGCTAATTCACCATCCATATCGTCCGAAAGATTTTCGGCAACATCACCAGACTCTAATTCTGGCTCTGTTGAGCTATTATCGTTATTTTTAGTAAGGTTTACATCCACGCAAGCCCAGGCATCGTTGTTGAGCACATGCAAGCTGATTGTGTTCTCACCAGAGTCACCAGGCTTTACATCAGTAAGGTTGAAAAAGGTCTGAGCACCGAGGTCAGTGCCCTCCCATGTGCCGTCACACTCTGTACCGGCAACTGGATAATCAGCATCACCTTCCCAAATAAAACCGTCTCCATCATCGGCCACACAGACATTGCCATTGTAATGCTGTTCGCTATCAACTTTCAGATCAATGGCTCCAGCCGTAAAGGTGTTGCCAGTTGAGGTCTCTGTGTCGGAGAAGAAAGCGCCAGTAGCTCCGGCCACAACGATTCCAATAAACACGATCAAACTCAAACTAAGTAAGATTTTTTTCATTGTTAAACTATTTTTTTGATTAAATTAAATTATAAAGTGCTAAATAAAGAACTAGGTCATCGACCACAGTCTCCGAATTCATGATCCGTCATGAATTTCACCCCGTGATTCTCGCAAGTCTCACGAAGTGAGTCAACAAAAACTACTGTGAATAGCCTGTGGATAGGTCATTTTTACCTCTTTGTCAACAAAAAACACCTAAATTTATGCAAATTTAGGTGTTTTTTGTTGATTTTTTAATAAATTACTTAATATGACTCTCGCGGTTGCCGCAGTCGCAGGTGGTGAGCGGCTGCCCTTTCATCGAGCAAGTCTCCGCCTCACAAACCTTCGGCTCATCGGCTACGCCCTTACAATCTCCAGTACAAATATAATGCATGGGTAGATTATAGTCGTTCACTAACTTTGCCGTCAAAGTGCTCTTCGGCTGCTTCGCCCTCGGCTTTCGTTTTATGGATCGTGCCGTCCTTGTGGTTAGGCGGCGCGTAGAGCGTATAGAGCTTCATTGCTTCAGCTCCGGTGTTAATGATGTTGTGGCGCGCGCCAGCGGGGACAATGACTACCGAACCATCGACTAACACGTGATCCATACCATCGAGCACCGCTTTACCCTCCCCTTTTTCCACCCGAATGAACTGGTCGAGTTGATGCACTTCTTCGCCAATGTCCTCACCTGGCTTCAAGCTCATTACCACCAACTGCAGACGCGCGTCGGTGTAGAGCACTTGGCGGAAATAATCATTTTCGAGCGACTTCTGCTCAATATTTGTGATATAGCCATTCATAATAAAAGTATAGCAGGTTTTTGATTAACGGAGCATGAGCCCCGCTTTCTTAAGTTCGACGCGGAGGGCGCGATGGTTGGGTAAGGTTTGGGCGACCAAGTTCCAAAAGCGGATGGAATGGTTGAATTCGCCTAAGTGGCAGAGCTCATGGATAACCAAATAATCCGCCAAGTGCGGCGGCAAGAGCACGATTTTGTAATTAAAGTTTAGATTCCCCTGCCGCGAACAACTCCCCCACCGTGCTTTCTGATTCCTAATACTAATCCGTTTAAAATTAAACTTATAAAACTGATTAAAGTAAGCGAGCCGCTCGTGCACCAAAGCCCGCGCTACCTCCTTATACTTTAAATACTCTCGCCGACTACCACACCGCCGCCGCACCAAGCGCCAGCGGTAAATTATATTTTTCTTACCAATCACGATCCCCTTTTGCATACAGAAAACTATTCTAGCATTCTGCACACACTACGAAGAGAAAGTATAAAAAAACCTCCGCGAGTGATTGCTCACAAGCGGAGGTGTTCAGCGAAGTTTTAATGACCGAAGAAGCCACGGCCTATTGCATCAGGAATCATGTAGAGTCCAACACCACGCTCGGTACAGAGATCGATGACCCTTTGGTCGTTCTTCGAGCCACTCGTCGTGAGGATGGCCTTAATGCCAAAGTCAGTCAGCGCTTCAACTCCATCGTTAAAGGGAAAAAAGGAGTCGCTGTAAGCAACCGCACCCATCGGAGCGTGTTCGGCAGTAAACGCACGGACCACTGCAAGCTTACTTGCTCCCCGCCGATCCTGCTGACCCACACCATTACCAATCAACTGTCCGTTCTTACAGATCGTAATGGTGTTGCTATTGGAAGTAGAGCCGATCGCCCACGCGAGAACCATATCCTTCTCTTCTTGTCTGGTCGCTCGTACATACCTTTTAACTTCCGGGTCCCCCAAATCAAGGACGAAGGTGTAGTTAGGTTGGACGAGGAAGCCGCCGCGCACATAGCGGAAACGCGGCACGCGATCCAAACTCTCGATTAAATTGCAAAGGGCCAGGTTGGTTAGGAAGCAGGTTTTGCCATCCTTACGCTGAAGCTTCTCTGCCACCCCAGGATCAATCGATGGGGCGATAAGGCCGCTAAGCATCTTGCCCGACAAGATCTCGATCATCGAATCGGTGATGTCGAAATTGGTGAGAATGACTCCACCAAAGATGGCGTCGCTATCTCCGTCCATCATCTGCTTAATAACCGAGATATCGTCCTCACCCACGGCAGCACCACAAGCATTGCCGTGCTTAACACCAATGGCAATGCTTGGATTCCAATCAAAGTTGGTTTCTAAAGCGCTTTCTATATGGGTCAGTGTTTGCAAGGCACGATCGAGATCACACCAATTGTTGTAGCTCGGTGCACTACCCTCCTTAAGGACCAGGAAGTTGCTGAGCGCGAGTGGGTCACTTGTGTCGGTAGAGTAGAGATGCGCCGGCGCCTGCCAGGCATTCTCACCATACTTACAAGTGGCCGTTTTGTAACCAAGAATCTCAACGGCCCGATCTCCAAAAGCCGATTTCTTTTCCATAAACATCCTTTCGGTTAGTAGCCAGTTTTGTCGTCAAAGAACAAATTGTTTCCAATCACAGTCTGTCAGAAAAAATTAGTGCAGGCAAGAAAAGACCGGCTCAGTTTGAATCTGAGCCGGTCGTAGATTTTACGACACTGGACTTTTTATTCCTTCTCTTTTTTGAGATACTCCTCGGCTGCTTTTGCTATTGCATAGGCTTTTGTTGCAGCCGCACCAGTATATGTCTCTGGTTTACTCAGCATCTGAATCGTTTCAGGAGGGATATTCTCCCAGACTCGACTCATAAGTGTGTGGGTGTGTTGATGCTCAAGAGCAAAACGAGTTGCCTCAAGAAGTGAGAGTCCGTGTTGCTTCGAGTAGGGTAAAGCCACATGATTCACCAACTCATGAGCATCACCCTCATATCCAGCCATTTGTAGAGCAATATAGATCGGTTCAGCAAGGATGGCGTCACCTTGGGCTTCGAAGTTGCGTTTGAGCGCCGCTTCGTCGACCGAGATACGAGAGATGAATGGTTTGCCGCCCGATTCCCGCAGCAAAGTGTTGAGCTGATTGACCAGGTTAACCACGATTGTCGGGAAGTCCCGGGCAATCGAACTGCCAACCAAGTCGCGTTGATGCTCACTGACCATTGTCGCAAGAACTTTGCCGAATTCGATCTGGTTCTTGATCCAAGTTCCTTCGAGGTTCTCGAAGTTTAATGGATTCCGTTTGTGAGCCATGGTCGATGATCCGACTTGCCCCTTTTCGAATGGTTCACCGAGTTCGCCAATTTCCGTCCGCATCAAGTGCCGTGCATCCCGACCAAATTGGCCAAAGGTGGCAGAAAGCTTGATACAGGCAAACAAATAATCAGCAAGTGGTTCCGGCAGAAGAATCTGGGTACTGATTGGTGCCGGTTTGAGACCGAGCTTTTCGAGTACACACGCCTCGAAGGTTTTAGTACCACAGCGAGCTGTAATACCGAGACCGACTTGAGCGTTGTAGGCCCCGACGGCCCCAGAGATTTTCCCCACCAAATTTTCCGCAGCAGTATTAGCGCTTTGGATATTGGCAAGAACCCGATTCAGAATCGTCGCTAACCAGAAACCGACGGTAATGGGCAGAGCGTGCTGCCCGTGAGTGCGACCGATCTGAGGTAGAAGCGCGAACGCCCTGACTTGCTCAACGAAATGACCAATCACCTTGTCGGTGAACTGCTTCACCACTTCGTGCCCGCGCGCAAACTGTATAGCTCGAGCGGTGTCGAGTACATCGTAGCTCGTAAGTGGCACATGGACCCAACGTTGGAGTCTTGGGTCAATTTTACTCTGGGCGATCCGTACCCAAGCGCGGATATCGTGCTGAGTTTTCAATCCGTACTTTTGGGTGTCGGACTTCTCAACCCGATCAACTTCACTGGTCGTAATAGCAAGAAGTTCTTGCTCAACGGCGGGCGTGAGTAGGGCAATATCGTCTAGGGGTATGATCCCGATTTCCGCCAATGTTCTCATTGTGGCGATTTCGACTTCAGCGACAGCCCGAAACAGGTTGTCGTAGCCGAAAACTGATTCTAGATCCTTCGGTTGATACCGCGGATTACCAGGGAGAGCTAAATTACTCATTCCTTACTCCTTTCGGTAGTCAGTTGTCAGTGTCCAAAATCCGAACCAAATCTTACTTATTTATCCTATATAAAACAAGTGCTTAAGAACCCTTAATGAATTCCGTCATTTCCTCTTTCAAGTATTCTAGATCGTCGTAACTATGATTGTCGCCGGGGATTTCTTTGAGTGAATAATTTTTGAGATCTTTAGTACCGAGGTAATTTTTTAAATCATTAAATGAAACTACTGGATCAGCTGTTTTTTGGATAAAGAGAGTTGGCGTTGAATAACCCTCTACCCATTTGGCGACAGGGAAATTACTCTCTCCACCCTCAAAAATAGCGGCGCCAACAAACAAACACTTAATAGGGCGGAGAGTTTTCTCGTAAATACCTTTTAGGGTTAACACACCCCCGATTGATTTAGCGAAAACAAAATAATCACTCCAATCCTTAACTTCTTCGGCCACCTTCTGTGCCTCAAACTCCATATCGATAAATTCAGCACCAGTTGACCAATGTTTGTAATAGTGGATTTTTGACTCATCAAAAAACGGCCGCATCACCGGCTCCACTTGCTCGATCCAATCTTTATTCCGAATTGAATTGCCACTTAATAACAGGAGTTTCATTTTACTTCTGACCGTAATAACTAACCAGCGCTTTAACTCCGGCGAGGTTTTGTTCCCACTCCACCGTCTCGTGGGTTTTAAGCTCGACGGTAATGGCGGGGATATTGATCGAAGCGAGCCAACCCTCGGCATCACCGGTAACAGGGTAAGCGTCGAAGGAACTAACGGCCGGGTAACCCGCGGCCGTGGCATAAGCCTTCATCACCGCCAGCGTCTCCGGCAAGACATCGGCCGTGCACTCGGAAGCATATACGGCATTAGCCTGACTGTGCCAAAAGACCACAGCTGCCGGTTTGCTCGCTAGTACAAAATCCCGAAGCGCCGCCGCCTCCGGCTCGGAGAAAGCGCTCGTGCCAGCGCTCACCTTCTTACTCTTCCACGTTGCTTCTGGTTGCCACTTACAAGCAAAGTTGCGATTAAGATCCACCTTATTGGCGTTAAAACGACCGGAGGCCAAAACTTCGGCATCAGTGGCAACATCAGCAATGACAAAGCGCCCTTCTTTGCCTGTGACAGCAAACACACCATCAGGATTGAGAGAAGCAATAATTGTGACGCTCAAACCCGCCGGCACAGCACTAGAATTGGCCTTGAGATAATCCATTGTTTGGTAAGCAAGCAGTACACTGTTCCACTCGTAGCCGCCGTGAACGCCGCCAACAAATAGTAAGTGTTTGGCGCCCGTGCCAAACGTTGTAGCGGTAATTGCTCGACCCTGCACCGAGCGACCAATCAATGCCTCCTTAGGACCAGTCGACACTGGAGCCACGACTGGTGGCGTTACCACCGGTGGCTGGGGCGCGCGGTTAAAAAACCAAATACCGCCACCAATCAGAATGAGGATAAGAAAAAGGACAACGATCCAACCAGTCCGCATTAGTTGGCGTAAGACTTAATGAGAGCTTCGATACCAGCCTTGTTTTTAGTCCACTCGGTCGAAGTATGATTCGTGAGCAAAACGCTGATCGCCGGGACATTGATCTTGGCGAGCCAGTTGGCCATATCGCCGGTCGTTTCGTAGAAGTCGTAAGAGTCGTTAGCAGTATAACCAGCCGCCTTGGCGTAGGTATTCATAATCGACTTCGTTCCATCAGAGACACCGTTGTGGCAACTAGAAGCATACACACCGCCGGCCGCCGCATAGTAGATAACGACGGCCTCGGGTTTATTAGCCTCCACATAAGTTTTGATCGCCTGCGCTTCAGGCTCAGAGAAAGCAGCCGTACCGCCACTTACGTCCTTGTTCTGCCACTTGGCCTCGGCTTGCCAATCACAATCGAAATTACGATTAAGATCAACTTTGTTGGCATTGAAGCGGCCAGAAGTTAACACTGCCTGATCAGTCGAGACCTCACTGGCGCTAAAGTTGCCGGTAGCCGTGCCCACCACCTTGTTTAAACCATCAGGGTTAAGTACTGGGATAACTGTTACCTTAACTTCTTCCGGAACAACATTCGGATTCTTATCCAAATAATCTTTCAGCTCTTGGGCTACGAGTGCGGCATTCCAAGAATAACCACCATGGATACCACCGACAAAAAGAATTTCCTTCTCCCCTGTGCCGTAATGATAAGCGGTAATATCTTTACCCTCAACCGATTTACCAATCACTTCAACCGGACCCTTATCGGAACTTGTTGGCTCGGTAGTTGAAGCGATGGGTGGAGTAATCGGAGTTGGCGTCGGAGTTTCGGTCGGGTTTGGATTAACCACTACATTATCAGCCGATTTACCCTTAAATATGTACGCCCCTAAAACAATGATGATAATAATACCTATTACAATAATGATATTTTTCATACTTCCCACCTTAGCACAAATTATCCCCAGCCTCAAACAAGGGGTATAATTACCTTATGAATCTAACTAGCAACTCTTCCTACTACCGTAACTTCGTTTTTGGGGTGGAAGATAGCCTCGTCTCTACCGTGGGTCTACTCTCCGGCATCGCCGTAGCCGGTGTAACAGGCCAAGCGATACTTGCCACTGGCACGATTCTTATTTTTGTTGAAGCTATTTCGATGGGTGCGGGCAGTTTCCTCTCCGAATCATCAGCCGAGACCTACGAACGTCACCGCGACGACATTACTAAACGTCCTTATTGGGACGCTCTAATTATGTTTATCTCATATTTAATTTCAGGATTTATCCCCCTTTTCCCTTACGTTATTTTACCAGCAAAAGCGGCTTTCTGGACTTCGATCGGTCTGTCGCTCTTTGTTTTATTACTACTGGGACTCTTTGGCGCTAGAGTTTCGAAAACTAGTCCGTGGCGAAATATGGCCCGAATGGTGCTCGTCGGAGGTTGTGCGATTGCCATCGGCTCAATCGTCGGCCGCCTGTTTTAATCTCCCATTTTATCACTGTTCGCTCTATGGTATTTAAACTTAATTTTCATTTTGTGACCTTTTCGCCTCATTCTGTGCTCGTTCAACCATAAACTTGACCCCTTCAGACATATTTTCCACCTCTAGTTTAATATTTGGATATTTATTATTAAAAACACGAAAAATTTCGTCGGCAAAAGCTTGACCGACAGTGGAGACATTATCGAAATCAAAAACTACGATCTTAAACTTTTCGAGACCAGACAATACTCGTCGAGCTTGCGAGCGAGAAATATGGACTCCACCCAAGGTATAGAGCTTTACCCTTATTTCGGTCTTATCGAAACCGTAACCACTTTCGTCTGTGAGATTAGTGTATTTGCTAAACACGTCGTTTAAGTGTCTTGTAGATTTGGATGATATTTTAAAGATAACTCGCGTCCCTTTTTTGATTTTTCCGATCGTCTCAACAAAAACATCGGGTATTTCATTATTCACCGTAAGTTTATGCCCAAAACTATCAAGAGTAAAAATATCTGCCGCTTTTGAAGTAAAGAAAATCCCTTCGCCGGAATGCGATTTGGGCATTGTGGTTGTCTTACCTTTCAGGATATCCTGGATTGCTTCAAGCTCCGACTTCAGCCCCTTCTTTTGCATCACGTTACGAAAAACACCAATACCAGAGTCTTGGATCACAAAAGTGAAAACGTCTTTTGTTATTGAAACTTCTACGCTTACGCGAACAGACTGCGAATGCTCAATAGCATTGTTAAGCATTTCTGAAAATGCATAAGTAAAGATGCTTTTAACATTTTCGGGGAGATTTTTAAGGGTCGGGAAAGTCTCTTCAATTTGAATCAGAACTTTGTGCTCCTCAAGTCCTTCGTTCTTGAATGACTTAACATATTTGGTAGGAAAAATTTCTTGATGCGCTCGGGCGTACTCTGGAAGTATGTAAAAAGCCCTCTTGGTTGAACCAAGTTTAATAAGCCTGTTTTCTCCCACAAGCATCGAAATAAAGACATTGGCGTACTGTCGGGATACCTTAAATTGGTCTACCAGGTCCCTTGAATACAATTTACCCTTATCTTTAGCCGTTTTTAGGACTTCCTCTTTTGTTAACATAATTGTAAACCAATTGTAAACCAACCTGCATTCAATTGTCAACTAATTGTCACGTGTGCTCATAGTTAAATTACGGATTACTCGTAGTGTCGCCGGTTAGTGGTATGGCTTCGCCTAGGTATTTTGGCTCTCTCTTTAAGATTAGATCGGCCACCGCTTTAACATTAGCCAACATTTCGCGGACATAGTTGCGGAATTTATAATGACCGTTATCGGCGCTCAAACCATACGCCTTCAAACCCAGCGCTCGAGCGATAAACACCGATCGCGGCAAATGGAATGATTGGGTTACAATCGTCATAGTGTTGGCTAAAAAGATATCGCGCGCGCGGTACATACTACTATAAGTATCAAAACCCGCGTGATCGAGAAAAATATTTTCGTCTGGAATACCTTTATCAAGCAAATACAATCTAACTGGATTAACTTCGTTGTGGGCCAAACTACTATTGTCGCCAGTGACCAAAATCTTCGCCACTTTCTGGGCTTCGTACAATTTTAGCGCCGTCTCAACGCGGTCAATCAAGACCGGCGAGAGGCTACCGTCCCGCATGATCGCCGCGCCCAAAATAACCGCCACCTCCGTCGGCGGAACTTTATCGATATCGTCCCAAATATATTTTTTCGTTTCGAAATTTATGACCGCCAAAATGGTGGCAATAAAAACTACCGCTAAGATAATTACCCCAACTCCTATTTTAATAATTTTTCTCATTTCTTCGATACCTTCTTCTTACCAAGGTGCGGGCAACCGGCCCAGCAGCAGGGGCGACGCTTGCCTTCGACCAATTCTTCCACCAGCCTTCTTACATGACTATCTCTCGTTTCTTGTTTTTTAACAGATTCGATCCAGCAAATCCACTCATTCCGCGCCAGCGGCGTAATGTCTTGCCAAGCGGCCAGCGCAGCAGGGGCCGAAGTCAAGGCCTTCCTCAAATCCGCCGGCACCCCATGCACCACACCACCCGCTATCGCCTTATTTGTCATAAATTTATTATACCCCACAACTTACGGATGTCTTTTTCTTGGCCCCAAAATTCGGTAATTTGTGCTCGAAGATCTTGGTGTTGGGGGTAGCCCTTGTCTTGTACTCCTTCTGGCAGCAAATCGGCACACTCAATATTAAGCAGAACCGTGAGGGCTTCTTTCAGATCATTATACTTTTTCTGTCCTATCTTCTCTTCCTGATCTGCTCCTAGACCGTACCAAGTATAAAAGTGCCAAAGCTCATGCATTACCGTTAAGTTAGACGCCTGAGTAGGCACCGAGACGTAAAAATAATTGTCTTGGATGCTGTACGGGCAACGACTGTTGATGGTGAGGTACGCGCTAATATCGCTCGGTAGTGATACTTTAAATATTTCTTCCGCAATTTTTTTATACTCAGCCGCAACCGCTTCCCAATCTGCCTGATACTTAGCTACATATCCATCAATATCAATATTATTACCAGCGAGGTACTGATCAATAAAACCGACCACCGACTCCTCACTCGCGTTCTCGCCCACCACCGCCACCAACTGCTCGTATTGCTTGGTTGGATTAGGAGAATTATTGGAACTCTTCCCCTTATTCACCAAACACCAAACATCCTTCGCTCTGTCATATTTAAACTTTAGTTTCATAGATTTTACTTGTTTTTAATACACCAACAAACTCCAGTTTGTAAGTATGTTTTATTAAATCTTTTGGAATGATTGCAGAAATCGGACGAAGGTCTTGCCGTATGGCGACAGTGAGTGTTCTACAAATTTACCGCGATATTTTTTATTTACCAGCCCGGCGGCAAACAGTCTACGCGTATGTTCGCCAATAGTCTTTTCATTAGCACCAAGGAACTTAACAATGTCATCCAAAGTTGCTCTTTCGTTACCCGCAACAAACAACAAAATTTCAATCCGGTAGTGATTAGCCATCCCCTTCAAATGCCGCTCCATCTGTTTTGCTGTCTTTATTTTTACCATAGTCCCATTGTTGAGAAAATAATCACTAAAACGGATCATTTAATTAATTATACCAGAGCTGGGAACAATCTTTTGGGATAATTTACTCGTATCTGAGCGCGTCAATCGGATTTAATCGAGCCGCTCGACGTGCAGGATAATATCCGAATACTATACCAATACTGGCGGAAACACCGAAGGCAAGCAGTACGGAAGACACGGTGACCTCTGTTTGAAGAATCCCAAAATAAGTGATGGTAAATGATATTGCCCAGCCCAAAATAATTCCAACTAAACCGCCCAATAAAGTGAGAACAATCGCTTCAACAAGAAACTGGCGATTAATATCTTTTCTTTTTGCGCCTATCGCCTTACGAAGTCCGATCTCTCGCGTTCGTTCCGTTACCGTTGTAAGCATCATGTTCATGATCCCGATACCGCCAACGAGGAGCGAGATACCGGCGACAGAGCCAAGAAGAATGGTGAACGTCTGCGTAACAGTAGACACCGCCGCCGTAAGATCAGCTTGATTGAATGTGCTGAAATCTGCTGCTGCCGGATCAGTGATGTTGTGCCGATCTAGAAGAAGATCCGTGATTTCTTGCTGAACTTGTGACATGGATTCGGCGTCAACAACCTTAACACTAAGACTTGAGATGTACGAATCACCCGCCAGAAATCTTTGTGCCGAAGTAAGTGGAATAAAAATCATATCATCTTGATTATTAAAACCTGTCCCGCCCTTAGAAACAGTAACTCCAATGACTTTAAATTGAATATTATTGATGCGAATCGTTTGTTCGATAGGAGAAACACCTTCACCAAATAGATCGGTACTTGTTGTCGGACCCAAAATGGCCACCTTAGATAAGCTACGAAGATTCTGTTCTGTTACCCACGAACCTTCTTCTACTTCTACATTTCGGACTTCAGGATAAAGTGAACCAACTCCTACCACAGAAGTATTAGTATTTGTACCCTTGGCGGTTACCTGGTAGCGGCTTGAAAGTTCGGGAGAAACTGCCTCAACTAGAGATATTCCACTGGCAATCGCTTCTCCATCTTCCGGCGTAAGGGTACGGGCAGACCCTCTGCCAGAACTAACTTGGAATCCCTGCCCTTGTTGGGCGCCCGGTGTTACCGTAATTAGATTTGAGCCTGCTGACTGGATGCTCGACTCAATAGACCCTTGGGCGCCGTTCCCAATAGAAACCATGGCTATGACAGAACTGATGCCGATCACAATGCCAAGGATCGTAAGGCTTGACCTTACTTTGTTAGCCGATAGGGCAGAATATGTTTCATGGAATATGTCGTAGATTTTCATATTTGCGCCCGACTTACTCTTTTTTGACTATGCTTTTTATCCTCAACGATAAGTCCATCTCTGATGGAAATAATTCTTGTTGCATATTCTGCAACCTCATGTTCGTGGGTGATAAGGATAATTGTCCGTCCGTATTCTTCATTTAGTTTTTGAAAAGTTCCGAGAACAATTTCTCCAGTCTTGGTATCAAGATTTCCTGTTGGTTCATCGGCCAGAATGAGTGACGGGTTATTCACCAGGGCGCGCGAGATGGCGACACGCTGGATTTGTCCGCCGGAAAGCTGGTTGGAAAGATGATCAAAGTGAGTTTCAGTCATCCCGGCAGATTTTAGAGCAGTTATTGCTCGCTCCTTTCGTTCCTCTTCTTTTATTCCAGCATACATGAGTGGCAACATAGTATTTCGAAGTACCGTCGTTCGAGGTAAAAGATTGAAGGATTGAAAAACAAAACCTATTTTGTCTCTCCTAATATCAGCCAGTTCATCATCAGACAAACTGGAAACATCTCTGCCATCAAGTAAATATTGGCCAGAAGTTGGTGTATCGAGACAGCCTAAAATGTGCATGAGCGTTGATTTACCGGATCCGGACGGACCCATGATTGCAACAAATTCACCATCATCCACAGTAAAACTCACACCCTTAAGGGCTTGCAGTTTTTCATTGTCTCCGACCTTATATGTTTTTTTTATTTCTTTTACCTGAATCATATTCTTTCAACGAGGAATTCTAACTCCTCCTCCAGTCCCTCGCACTCCCCCACCACCAAATAAACTTGGAGCTTGAACCGTGGCAGATACGGCTTCTCCTGTGATGGTTTTTGTGACCACAACATCTCCCTCATTGAGACCGGAAACAATTTCCGTATGAGTATCGTTTGATAGACCCGTTTCAACTTTTGATTGAGAAAGTTCTTTACTAAATGTTTCGACATAGGTAATGTCTCCTCGGTTTTTTATAACACTATTTGGGACAATTAGAACATCTTGCTTCATTTCCACAATAATATCCGCACTGACTGTCATACCCGATCTTACTTGCTCATCATCAACATCAAAACCAACCCTTACATTGTAATTAACCACGCCCTGACTAACTGTTCCAACCAGATCAACTTCAATCACTTCCCCTGTGATAGTAAGATTTTCAAGCGCGTCGAACGTCAGCGTTGCTTTCTGCCCAACTTCAACTTTTGCCACGTCTACCTCATTAAGTGAAATCTCGGCAATCTTTTGCTTTGTGATAATGGTCGCTATGGTTGTTGCGCTATTTACATTTTGACCCTTCTTGCCATCGACAGAAGCAATAATTCCGTCAAAGGGAGCGCGGATAAAGTAATCTGCATATGAACTCTGTTTCTGTTTTAAAGAAAGTTCTTCCGCCCGGACATCCAAGGTATCAGGGCCATCCCTTAATTCTTGTAAGTCGTCTTGGGTATTATCAAGTGTCCTCTTAGCATCAGTCAGTGTATTTCTAGCGGAAAGTGTTTCGGAGACTGTTGCGTTAATTGTTGTTACCAATTCGCTCACCGTAGTGTAGGCCTCATCAGCAGTAGTGCTTTCATTATCTTCATGATCACGAAGGTATATAACGGCATCCTTAGTATACTTTGCGGCTTGAGCCACTGAATTGGCGATTTTGTTTGCGTCAGTAATCATTAATTCGATATCTTTATCACTTGTTTTGTTCGAAACCGCTCGATAAGTCTTTGAAAAATCATCCAGAAGATCATCTGTGCTATACCAGGCCTTTTGCGCTCGATCGATGTATTCTTTTTCCGTTTTACTAAATGCGAAACGACTATCACTTAGGTAGCCATCAAACAGATCATCTAGGTCTGCAATTACATCAGACATATTGGTCGCAGCCGAAGCCAGAGTTGCTCGCCCATCCACATATGCGTCTTTCAAGTTTATCTCGGCTTCTTCTACGGCATCTTCCGCGTCACGCAATTCGTCATCGTCGACAGTGATTAGTTCCTCATATGAAAGTTTTGCCGTCTCGAGTTCGTAGAGAGCATCGCCGGCATCAATTTGAGCAATCAGCGCGCCAGTCTTGACCTCCTGCCCCGCTTTTACATTAATATAGATAAGATCTCCTGACGCTTTAGCAGAAATATCGACCTGATTGGAAGCAGATACTTGCCCTGTGCCACTAATAGAAAAAATGATTGATCCTCGCTCCACCGTCGCGAGAATATATCTAGTCTCTTCTTCACTGGTGCTGAAGATCTGAAATAATCCATAAGATAGTCCGACCAGGGCAAGAGCAATAATCCAAGTTTTAGGTTTTCGAATAAATTTTTTCATAACTGTGGTGGGGGTGGCGCCAAGCGAATGAGTTTGGCCTCAACCTGACCCTCATCATTGGGAGTTCCGAGAACAATAATAAAGTCTCCAACTTCAAGATCGTTGGGGGTTAGCTCTGACCGAAATTCGCGAATGCGCGTATCCGTACTGATAATAATGGTCTTTTCAAGATTGTCTGGCCCAGCGACAACAACATGGGGAAGGGCGATACTTACAATTTGTCCGACTGCCCCATGCCCGCCTGGTGTATCTGTGCCTAGAGGCATCCCTTTGGGCATCAAGCCTCCACCGCGAGGGTCTCTGAAGTTTCTTTCAAAATTGTCGCCAAAGCGATGTGCAAAAGATGCCTTGCGCCCGCCAACGACCACTCCAGCTTGGAAGATTACAAGAATAGTAATGACAATAAAAATAAAAGAATAAAA
>CAYIFC010000005.1:0-27995 GCA_964362645.1 uncultured Candidatus Saccharibacteria bacterium | reverse complement strand
AAAGATTTGCAAATTTTCGTCGGCGGCGCTAAAAAAGACGACTGGGATGTGGGTCTAGCGATGGATGCGATCAAGCTTGCCCCTAAACTCGACACTGTGATCATCGCCTCTGGCGATGGCGACTTTGTGCCCCTCGTTGAGTATTTAAAAGTTCATAGCGGCAACCAAGTAGAAGTAGTGGCCTTCGGCAAAAGCACTTCAGCCAAGCTTAAAGAAATCGCCGACGACTTTACCGATCTGTGCGCCAACCCTCGCCGCTACCTCCTCGGTTCCGGCAGCGGCAAACGTGAACGCGGATCTTCTACTCCGAAAGAAGCACCGGCACCACAGGCATAAAAAAATAATCTTCACCGAAAACCCGCCCCTAGCGGGTTTTCTTTTTGACCTAATCCTCAAAATCGGTTAGTTTTAAAGAAGAGTGTTCTTTCTAGTAACTACTAGTTCTTAGGAGTAAAAAATGGAAAACAGACTTTTGGTGCGATCAATTGGCTTAATCTCGTTAATCGCAGGCCTAGGTATGTTCTTTATGTCTTATTACTCGTGGAACTTACCTGAGACAAACGCCCCTGTTGCCCTTGTTTTAGGGGTCATCGCCGTTATTACGGGGATTAGAAGCGCATTCTTCCCTCGAACGGTCTTGAGACAAAAACGGAATATTGATTAGGAGGCCGAACATGCGTCTTGTTTTGATATTGGGCATTATTACTTTTCTGGCTGGGGCAGCAATGGCTGAAGTTACTGCTCTAGACCTGGTAAGGGAGAGTGTTGGTCTGTGGCTGATTCTTGCTAGCGTCTTGCTTTTCTACGGCTTGATCTTGATCGGTCTAGCCCTCAAACAGCTGGCTGAAGTCAAGCCATCACCGCCGCCGGAAGAACCCGAACTACCAACAACAACGAGAAGGACCCGTGACAGCTATGACAGGTCCGAAATGCTTGGTCACTGCAATTTAAGAGATATGAGGTGGGGAATGAAATAACACCCTGCCATCGCGCCTCGCGCATCAACGCGAGGCTTTTTCTTTTTGACCTACTACTCAAAATCAGCTAGTTTAAGGTAGGAGTGTTCCTTTACAGAAACTAATAACTTTTTAGGAGGAAACAATATGCCCTGGCCAAGAACATTGGTGTTAGTTCGCCATGCTGAATCAGAAGGCAATGTGCTTACCGCTGACCAAAGAGCCGAGTACGATATCGGCACTCACGAATACGCCCTGACGGAGCGCGGGAGAAAGCAAGCCGAAATAACCGGTCAATATCTTAGGAGTGCTTACGGAGTCTTCGATGCTCGCTATGTCTCGTATTATGTTCGGTCAAAAGAAACGATGGCGATCATGTGTCCTAACGAAAAGGTTTATGAAGATCCGCGCTTGGCTGAAGCTCAAAGAGGTATCTGGCACACAATGACTGGCGAGCAAATTGCCTTAACCTATCCTGGCGAGGTGGTTAGAAAAAAGAGGGAAGGTCTCTATCACTACCGACCTTGGGGTGGTGAGAACTGGCCGGATGTGGAACTCCGTGTCCACAGCTTTCTAAGCACACTTCATCGTGACTACGAAGACAAGAGTGTGGTAATTGTTGTCCATGGTCACTGGAAGATTCTTTTCCAACGACTTGTCGATCGTCTTTCAATTGAAGAGGTTGTCCGACGCTATGACGGACGCGACCTAGGAGGAGAATTGGCCAACGCCTCAGTAACGACCTACACCACGGACCAATCCAGCAAGCGCCCCCGACTCACTTTCGCAGGAACCGTTGTCCCATGGGAAGGTGTGATTTAAAAAAAACCGATACTCATCCCAGCCTCGCGCACCAGCGCGAGGCTTTTTCTTTTGTTCAAAAAACAAAGTTGTCGTATAATTAGAGACAATGACAAATGATCTGGTAATAAATTCTGACGACGCTTCAATCGAAGACAAAATCCAAGCCGCCAAAGAGGCGATGGAGGGACCCGAGCGCACAGCTAAACGCTTGGAAGAAGAGAAAACTCGCACCGTCAGCGAGCAGAAAAATAAATTTGAGCACGAGCTCGCAACGCTGAATAAAGAGAAGGAAAAGCTCGAGCTCGCTTGGGTCACCAACGACGATGTCCGCAAGGCCATCCGGCTTGATCTCAATCCTTTATTAGAAAAAGAGAAGCAGATTGAAGAGGCCGAGGCTAAGCTAGAAACAGAGGAAGCGGCCTCGTCATTACCTCAAAACAAACAAGCGGTGGAGAAAAAGCGCTGGCTGATCCAAGATCAACGCAAAGAAGTAGAGAAATCTAAGTGGACCTTCCAAGAAAAACTCTGGCAGGTCGAAGCCGAAATCGACAAAAATACCAAACGCTACCGCGACCTCCTCACCCAAGAAGACAAAATTCAAGAAGAGCTAAAAAAGTTAAATGGCTGAAGAGCAAGATCTACAAGCCAAACGCCGGGCCGCCCAATTGGCCATGGAAGGTGACTTCTGGCAGCAGAAGCGCAAAGAAAAGGAGGAGATCGTGAACAAACGACGCCTCGATGCCCAGAAGGCGATGGAGTCACCGGAGCGCAAGGAGCGACGACGAGAAGAGGAACTTGTCGCCAAGCGCGCCGCGCAAACGGCCGAACAAGCTGAGGCCGAAAAAAAAGCGCTGGCCGAGGCCGAGGCCAACAAAGCTAAGTCTGTGGCGGCCGACGCGGCGGCCCAAGAAGCCGCGCGAGTAGCCCGTTTTGGCAAAATTGCCGCGGCCGAACAACAGATCACCAAAATGGTTCAGGCTCCGGCGGCCAGTGCCCCAATGCCCAACGCGGTGAGAACTCTCCGTAGTGACCTCGCCCAAGCCGCACAGAAAAACCAGGTCTCAATGGCTGGGATTGCCATCAAGCAAGAAGAAAAGCGGCGCGCTGACTTAGGTGCAATGGTTAATACCGAACCCAAAAAGAGTCACGGCTTTCTAATCTCTCTTGTAATCTTAATGATTCTAATTGGCCTTGGCGCACTCGGTTACGCCTATTGGCTTAAAAACGGCAATCCGTTCTCGCCTAACCCTATCTTGCCACCAGTTGTGCCCGGACAAGTTGCGAGCACGACTACCCCCGCCTTAATATTTTCTGATCGTAAATCAACGGTGGAAATATCGACCGACTCGACACCAACCCAATTGCGGTCAAAAATTATGGAGGCCGTTGCCGCCATTGACCGCCCAAGTGCCACCATCGAACAAATTGTGTTTGTCAAAAACGGCCGACCGGTTAATCTCCCCACCTGGCAAACAGACCTTAAACTTGGGTTACCGGAAGAGTTGCTTACAACTTTAACGAAAGATTTTATGATCGGCGTCTACCACCACACCGCCGGCGAGCGAGGAGCACCCTTCTTAATCTTAACGACCACCAATACTAATTACGAAAAAACTTTTGCCACCCTTAAAACCGCCGAACCAAAGCTCACTCAACCACTCGCCATCATCGGCATCACCCAAGCTCCCATCTTAACCAGCGCTAGTTCCACCACCCCTCAACAAAGTTCGGGGCAAGCCACCCCGGGCTGGAGTGATCGTTCGATTTATAACTCTGAAGTGCGAGTTTGGCCAACCGCTGACGCGCCAACTGGTCTCTACTACACCTTTCTTGACCGCACCACCATCGCCTTCACCCCCAACCAAGCCACCTTGGTTGAAATCCTAACCCGCTTCCGCACCGCGAATTAATTTAGTACAATCAGCCCATGACCAATCCAAATCTTGATGTAGCCCGGTTTCGCGCCAATTTAGAATCTGAAGTTATTTTACTGACCCAAGAATTAAGCGGGATTACTAAAACCGAAAACGAGAAACCGGCCCTAGAGTTTAGAGAAGAAGTAGCTGATATGCTCGAAGATCAGGAGGAGCGTGGCGCCGAAACGGAGTCACTTGGGGAGCGCTTAAAAGCTGTACAAATAGCTCTCAAAAAAATCGCTGACGGTACCTATGGTAAGTGCGAAGTAGGTGGCGAAGAAATCGAAGCCGATCGTCTCGAAGCTAACCCGGCGGCCCGCACTTGCAAGGCCCACCTTGACCAAGAGGCAAAATTGGATTAGTTATTAAGGGTGCTCGCTAAAGTTCATACTGCTCAAACTGTCGGCCTGCGGGCCGACATTATTGATGTTGAGGTCGATATCTCCCGTGGTCTCCATTCCTTTACCATTGTTGGTCTGCCCGACAAAGCGGTAGAAGAAGCGCGCGAGCGGATTAGCGCCGCGCTTAAAAACTCGGGTTGGAAGTCACCCCAAAAGGGGAGTCAGAAAGTAATTGTTTCCCTTGCTCCGGCTGACATTAAGAAAGAGGGGCCCGTCTTTGACCTAGCGATCGCCGTCGCTCATTTGCTCGCCACCGGCGCAGTTAGTTTCAACGCTAAACGCCGCGCCTTCCTTGGAGAGCTCGCCTTAAACGGCGACCTCCGACCGATCCGTGGCGCACTCATGCTTACCCAAGAACTACAGAAGGCCGGCTTTGAAGAAATTTATTTGCCGGCCGCCAATGCCCGCGAAGCGGCGCTCGTAGACGGGGTTAAAGTCTTCGGCTGTGATAATTTAAAAACTCTTATCGACCATCTCTCGCCACCGGTTGATAAAGACGGAATAGAAACTTTTGCCTATTTACAACCAACCGCCAAAACGCCGATCAATTACGAGCAAGCGGAAGCGACCGTCGACTTTAGCGATATTAAAGATCAGCCCCTAGCCAAGCGCGGTCTCGAACTGGCCGCGGCTGGTGGTCATAACGTCGCCATGGCCGGACCACCGGGTACCGGCAAGACCATGCTGGCCAAAGCTTTTGCTGGCATCTTACCGCCACTCTCGTTTAGCGATGTGCTGGAGGTCACCGGCATCCACTCGGTGGCCGGCACCTTGCGCGGCGACCTTATCACCACCGCCGTGATCCGCTCGCCACACCACACTTCGTCTTACATTTCGCTCGTTGGGGGCGGTACCTGGCCCAAGCCGGGCGAGATCACGCTCGCGCATCGGGGCGTGCTCTTTCTTGACGAGTTCCCGGAGTTTGATAAACGGGTCATCGAGTCGCTCCGCCAACCGCTCGAAGATCGGGTGATCCACATTGCCCGAGCGCGCGGCACGATCAGTTTCCCAGCCAGCTTTATTTTAATTGCCGCCATGAACTACTGCCCCTGCGGCAATCGCGGCCTCAAGAGTCGCGAATGTATTTGCTCACCGTCGGCGCTCGCGCGTTATCGCCGCAAAATCTCGGGACCCATCGTTGACCGCATCGACCTGTGGATGGAAGTGGCGCAAGTGGATCCAGGTAAACTTGGCGATTCGAGTATTACGAGCGAATCATCTAGTGCCGTTCGGGAAAGAGTTAAAAAGGCGCGCGACATCCAAGCCGCCCGCTTTGCCGGCACCAAAACTAAAACCAATAGCGAGATGTCGGTGCCGGAACTCAACCGCTTCGCACCCCTCACGCCTGCTTGCCGCAAACTGCTTGTGGACTCCGCCCGTCGCCTCGATCTCTCGGCTCGTGCCTACCACCGCATTATCAAGGTCGCCCGCACCCTCGCCGACCTCGCCGGTGCCCCCGATATCACCGAACCCCATCTCCTCGAAGCCCTCCAATACCGCCCCAAACTGTTACAGGATTAACTTGTCGGGAGGCAACCCCTCCCGACATTGTTTGTTTCTCAAGAAAACGAAAACCCGCCGAGGTTCGTGGCCACGGCGGGGGGACGTAGGGGTATTATCTAGATCAATTTTTTAAAACTAAAACGGATTTCGAGATCCCTTCTAGTATTTTCTAGAAGGGATTTTTAGCCCCACGGATTTCGAAGTGGAGGTGCACGCCGGTAACTTTGCCGGTCGCGCCCATGTAGCCCACCACTTGCCCCTTCTCTACCGTCTGACCGCGAACCACAGCATTGGATTGATTGTGAGCATAGAGCGTCTGTGTGCCGTTGGGGTGCTCGATAACCACGAAATTACCGAAGCCACCGTTCCAGCCGCCAACCTTATTGATTATCACCTTACCACCAGCGGCAGCATAGATCGGTGCACCAGCGTAACTGGCAAGGTCAACAGCGTTGTAGCCATGCAAACCTTGGGTCCGCACACCACCATCAATCGGTCGGCGGAAGTATCCCGCCAGACTGGGGCCACTGCCGCGATTAGCCACACTACCAGACGAACGCGAAGGAGCTGGCGTCGTGATCTCACCGTGAGGAACGATAATCTCTTGGCCCAAGGCCAACGAACTCCCTTCTTCCAGATTATTAAAAGTTAATACTTCTTCTAGGTCGGCACCGTACTTCTTGGTAATGCTTTGCAAGGTGTCGCCTTTAACCACCTTATGTTTAACACCCGCAACGGGGAGAATAACGAGCACCTGCCCTTCATGGATCACACCACCGCGACCAAGATCGTTGGCCCAGAGGATGGTGTTAGCCGTCACACCGTACATTTCAGCGATCTGCGAGAGAGAGTCGTCCGCACGCACGACATAAACACTAATCTGATCATTCTCGGCCGCAGACTCACTAGTATCGCTGCCTCCAACGCCCAAACCGGAGTCGGGGAGGAGGGCACTGTCTTCAATAATAGTGATACCACCGCCGCCACGGTAATGAGCGGGATCAATAACAACGGCCTCTAGGAGAGCGATGTTTTGCGAGTTGACCACCTTTTCAAAGGACGGGGAAGAGGCGCCTTGGACGCCAAGACTGAAAAAACTGGTCGAAACTAGAGCGAAAGCTAGAACCACCAAACAAGCCTTTTTAAGAATAAGCCTTAGGAGAGAGGTATATTTCGTCCGGAAACCAAGTTGAGAACCGGAGTCTTGTGAGGAAAGTAAAATAAGCCTGATTTAAGCGGTATTTTCAGCCTTGCGGTTATTATAGCTATATTATTAGCCATTTCTATCGTGCGGTTAGCCAGAGGATAGGGTTCATCATAACTCCATCCACCACTCTTTTCAACCCCATGAGAGACGAGGTGGGGATAACAAAAATAGACAAGGCTTTGTGTTAGACTTGGCGAATATGACAGAGGAAAGGTTGAATGCGGAGCAGGAGAAGGCGGCGGCGCATAAGGAGGGGCCGCTCTTGGTGGTGGCCGGCGCGGGCGCGGGCAAGACCAAGACGATCGCGCACCGGATCCGTGCCCTCATTATTTCCGGCGTAAAGGCCGAGAATATTCTGGCCATCACTTTTACCAACAAAGCCGCGAGAGAGATGGGGGAGCGCGTCCGCCATCTGCTTTCTGGTGAGGGGCCATGGTTAGGCGACAGGACCCTGCCTTTTGTGAGCACCTTCCACTCGCTCGGCAACACGATCTTGCGGCAAAATGCGAGTGCCTTCGGGATCAACGGTTCGTTCACCATCGCCGACAAAGATGATTCAAACAAATTAATTAAAAAAGCGATGGCCGAAGTTGGCGTTGACCCGCAAACTATTGAACCTAGAAAAATTCTCGGCACGATCAGTAAAGAAAAGGGGAGACTCGTAAGTATTAACGAATTTATAGCCGCTAACTATTTTACCGAAATTGTCGAAAAGGTTTGGCGAGAATACGAAAAGGTTTTGCGTGAGCGACAAATGTTTGACTTCGATGACTTAATTTTGCGCCCGGTAAAACTTTTAGAAAGTAATGCCGAACTTTTAAATCGCTACCGTGATCGTTGGCACTACATCCATATTGATGAGTACCAAGACACCAATACGAGCCAGTACCGGATGGTTAAACTTTTAGCCGGCGAGCGCCGCAATGTCTGCGCCGTCGGCGACATCGACCAGTCGATCTACAGTTGGCGTGGCGCCGATTTTAAAAATGTTTTGCGATTTGAGAAAGATTATCCGGACGCGAAAGTGGTGATCTTGGAAGAAAATTATCGTTCCACTCAAAGAATTTTGGAAGCGGCCAATCAAGTGATTGCCAAAAACGAAGAGCGCTTACCAAAAAATCTTTTTACAAAAAACGAAGAAGGAGAAAAAATAACCTTGCTCGCCGCGCTCTCCGAAATGGATGAGGCAATTTTAATCGCTGGCACAGCGGCACGTTTAATTGCGAGTGGCGCATCGCCATCATCAATCGCCGTACTTTACCGCGCTAACTTTCAATCACGCGCGCTGGAAGAAGCGATGCTCGCGGCTGATGTGCCATACCAAGTGCTTGGGGTTAGATTTTTTGAGCGGAAAGAAATTAAAGATCTTTTGTCGTACTTAAAAGCGGCCCTCAATCCCAAGGATTGGGAAAGTATTTCGCGCGTGGTCAATCTTCCTCCACGCGGATTGGGTAAGGTCACGCTCGCGAAAATAGTTTCCGGTCAAGCTCAAAGTTTACCGCCAAAAACTCTGGCCAAGTGGAATGCGTTATTAAAATTATTTGCCGACATAAAAACTTTTTCGGAAACTAATCCGCCAAGCGAAACGCTTAAATTTATTTTGCACGCTTCAGGTTGGGAAGCGAGTTTGAAGGAAGGGGGAGCCGAAGAAGCCGAGCGACTCGAAAACTTGCGCGAACTGGTAACGCTCGCGCTTAAGTACGACGGCCTGCCTGCAATCGAAGGCCTGCCTGCCGGCAGGCAGCGCGTGGAGCAGTTACTCACCGATGCCGCGCTGTGGTCGGATCAAGATGAGTTAGGTGGCGACACGGGCGATAAAAAGCAAAATCAAAATGCCGTCCGCCTCATGACTGTGCACGCCGCTAAGGGTTTGGAATTCAACACCATCTTCATCACTGGTCTCGAGCAAGACCTCTTCCCTCACAGTCGAATGGGTAGTGACGATAGTGACCGCGATGACGAAGAAGAACGACGATTGTTCTACGTTGCTCTCACGCGCGCTAAGCGTAAACTATATTTATCTTACGCCGAAACGCGGACGATTTATGGTTCCACTAAAGTTAACTTGCCATCCGAATTTTTAAGCGACATCCCTACCGATCTAATCGAACTTGATCGCTTAGGTGTGGGCGCTTCAATTGATTTTTGACCACACTTGGAGGAAGAGCCTCTAAGTGTTACGATCAGCCAATGGCGAGCAGAAAAATAGAATTCTCAGTTGGCGAATATTACCACATCTATAATCGTGGGGTGGACAAGCGAGATATTTTTGCCGACAAAAATGACTTGAATCGCTTTTTCTTGTCGTTAAAATTACTTAATACTCCGCGCCCCATCGGGAGCATCTACCAACAATCTTTTATCAAAAATCCAACCCCAAATATCAAAAAGAAACAACCTCAACTAGTAAAATTTGTTTGCTACGCATTGAATCCTAATCACTTCCACCTCTTAATAAAACCACTAGTTAACAAGGGGGTGGAAAAATTTATGCACCGATTGGGTACCGGTTTCACTTTATACTTTAATAATCAACACGAGCGAAGCGGGGTCTTGTTTGAAGGTAAGTTTAAAGCCAAACACATAAACACGAATGAGTACCTACTTCACCTAAGCTCTTACATTAATTTCAACAACCAAATCCACCCACTTAGAGGAAGAGCCTCTAAGTTGAGTAAAACGAGTTGGGATGAGTATCAAAATTCAGTTAAAGACGACTTCTGCTTGTGCGACAAAAAAGTAATTCTCGAGCAGTTTGGTAAACCCAAAGATTACGAGAATTTTGCGCGAGAAGCTCTAGAGATAATACGAGAAAACAAAGAATTACAGCGTGACCTCGAGGACGGGAGGCTCGATACTTTTGGTCCAGCTTACGACTTAGAGGAAGAGCCTCTAAGCGACTAAGTGGTGGTTGAAATAAATGAAACATAAAAATAAACCGAAGAAGAGTTTGGGTCAGCACTTCCTAACTTCGCCGAAGGCGGTAGAGGCCGCACTGGCCGCGGCAGATTTAAAAAAGTCCGACACTGTTTTAGAGATCGGCCCTGGCGAGGGGATACTAACATCAGCCCTGTTAATCAGCGTCGATAATGTGATCGCGGTTGAGAAAGATGAGCAGTTAGTCACTCAACTAGAACAAACTTTCGCTACACCGATCGTTGAAAAAAGGTTAGACATAATTGGGGCTGATATTTTAAACTTCGACACCGAGAGTTTACCGGCGGGTTATAAGGTTGTCGCCAACATTCCTTACTACCTCACTGGCGCAATCATTCGTAAATTTATGACTGCGCCCAATCAACCCGAGCGCGTGGTGTTGATGGTACAGAAAGAAGTGGCGGAGAGAATTATCGCCGCCGATGGCAAAGAGAGTGTCCTCTCAATTAGTGTGAAGGCCTACGGCACGCCAAGATTTATTAAACGTGTCGCCGCCGGCTCCTTCCGCCCCGCGCCTAAAGTTGATTCGGCAATCATTGCGATCGAAAATATTAACTGGAATAATTTTGAAACGGGTGAACAAGAAAAAACTTTCTTCAATATTTTAAAATCTGGTTTCACCAGCAAACGTAAGATGCTCAAAAATAATTTAGACCTAACCGAAGATCAATTCCAAACCTGTGGCATCAGTGGTACCCTACGACCAGAAAAAGTTAATCTAGAAACTTGGTTATGTCTGGCAAAAAATATTTAATTATTCTGGTCGCTGTAATAGTCGTTTTATTTATCTGGTTTGGTAAAACACCAACCGATTATAATTTGGTGATCGAGAAAAATTCTGGTGAGAAAATAAATTTAAGGGTTGAAATAGCCAACACCGAAATCGAGCGAGGCCAAGGCCTCAGTGATCGTCCGAGTTTGGCCGAGCAAGAAGGACTCCTTTTTGTATTCCCAACGGCAGACACTTATTCCTTCTGGACGAAAGACATGCACTTCGCGATCGATATTATTTGGCTCGACGACAACTGGCAGATTGTTGATATTACTCCCAACCTCGCGCCAGAAACTTTCCCCAAAACTTTTTCGCCCTCATCTCCCGCCCACTACGTGTTAGAAGTTAACGCCGGCTTCTCAGCAACCCACAATTTAAACATCGGCGACAAAATAACTTTCTAGCGGACATAAGAAAACCCGCCTGCTATTCTGTATGAACAGAACGACAAGCGGGTCGGCGCGGCGATGATTTGGTTATGGATAATCGCTAAAACCAGAATAGTAAATGTGGCGCTGGCTCGAATCAGAGAAACTTGAGTACCCTCCCCATGTTGGTGCTTGCTGAACAACAACATAGTTCCTATACGATGGGTAACCATCATACCAACGCCCGACCACCACCCGGGGCTGGAGCGTAGCTGGGCCAGACATATAGCCTCCCCACTCCTCCGCCACGTAACCATTGGCTGTCTTGGTGTAGGTCGTTCCCTTGGTACGCACACACCCCGTTACCACCACGCACATCATCAGTGCCGCAAAGAACATTTTATTCTTCATCGTGCACCTCCTTTCTATCTATATTATATGCATATTTACGTTTATTTGTCAAGCACCACCAAACCTATCCACTTTTTTATGAAAAAGCCGTGATCGAGAGCCTTCTATATATAGTATAATAACGGCAATCGTGGCTAAAAAACTTTTAGCAGTCTTTTTCGTTGTAACTATCGCCGGAATCGGTTTTCTTTGGTACCTCGGCGGATCAAATCAGCTCGCCATATCCATGTCGGATAAACTTCTAGCTTCTAATAATCAGACAGCCATAACCGGCCAAGCCTCAACACCAGTAATTCAAAAGCGAGAAAAAGAAGACAATAACAACAACGGCCAACCAGACTGGGCCGACTCACTATTGGGCAGCAAACCGACCACCGCCAACGAAACAGCGGTTGATTTAATCGACCAAGCCTTAACCAGCAAAAATGAGCCCCTTCTACCGCTAGAAGCCTACTCCGGTATCTCTCTCACTAACTATAAATTAAGCGATCTTAATATTACCGAACAAGAAAGCAAAGATTTGATAGCCACCTACGCCGCGCGAGTTAAAGAAATCATGGCCACTTATGAGCAAGCGGGGATCGGCAACGAAATTGATTTGGTGCTGGCAGTAGTGGAAAAAGGCGATCAAGCGGCGGTTACTAAACTTAGCGAAACGACTAAACGCTACCAAACTTCAATCTCTCAACTTCTCGCGCTAGAAGTGCCTAAAAGCGCTAGTGGCCTGCACTTAAATCTGGTCACCACCTTAAGTCGCTTAAGCGAAGGCGCGGCCTTAATGAGCCAGATCAGTAGTGAGCCGATCGTTGCTCTCTCGGCGGCCCAAATGCAAACCAGCCGGATCAAGCCGGCCCTCGCGGCCGTCGGCAACTTAAACATCTTCTTCGCCGCTTACGGCCTGCCCGACGACGGTCAGGCGGGCATTGCATCATGAGAAATTTCCTAATTAAAAATTTTATCGTCGCCTTGGTAATTTCTGGGATGCTAACGCCCACCTTGGCCACAGCCCTTGCGATCCCAGCCTACGACGGTTCCGAAAACTTGGCGCCCGGTCAAGTTGATCCTCTTAACTACTTCCGACAGGCCGCGCGGCCCAAGGGCGAAGATATGTCTAAAAACTTGGCCAAGTGGCGCGAAGAGGATCAAAAACAGTGCGAGATCGAAGCAGGCGGTAAAAACAAAACCCCAGGGCAGATGGTCGGCGATGGATTTAAAGATTTGGCCAAAACGCCGCTTAAAAACGCAGTGGGTGAACAGTTGACCACTCAAGCTATCCCCAACACACTAGCCGCCGTTCAGAAAGACGCTTATAAATATATTGGCGAAGATGTAAAAACTAATTTAAATGAAGGATTAAAAGCCGGTCTTAAAGAAGAATTACCCCAAACGCTTTCGGAAAAACTGAAAGCTCTTCAAGCCGAGGGCATTACCCCCGCCGATGTCCAAAATAATCGTGGCATGTTCACCAATCTAGTCCAAGAATCAATCCGCGAAACTTTGCCGGATGTGCTAAACGAAGACTTTGTGGGCAAGAGCGTCTCTAATTCTATTAGTAGTGGTTTGCGGCGCTCTCTCCAAGAAAATTTGCGCGTTAATCTTGGTCAAAGTGCCAAACCAACCATTGAACTCTATTACCGCAATCAAGTTGACTCAATGCTGACCGAGATCCCTAATATGATCAAAGACCAAGTTGAGCAATTACAAGGGACAATACAGGGGACAATCGCTGGAGTCCAAGCTCTGGTTAATCAAATGGGTCAATGTTTTAATAGCCCTGTTTGTATAGGTCAACGTGCAATCGTCACAGGTATTGTCGGCGCCATATCTCAAGACATTAAACTTGTTGGGAAATCTTTTTTCCCAGAGGTAGAGCAGGCAAAACTCTTATTAGAGAATATGACCAATCAATTAAAGGCTACGATCGAATTCCTTAAATGGATAACTGAAATATCTAAACCAGAAAACAGACAAAAAATGGTAGAAGATTTGATTAAGGGCTTCTCGATGCAACTCGAGCGCTCATTAACGGAGCCTCAAAATATTGCCAAACTAAGCGACGCTATCACTGGCGCCATCTCTGGCCCGATCAACGCCGCCATTGAAGCTAATATCAACCAAGTCGTCGATTCGATCGCCAGCCCAATCAGCGCGATGGAAGACGCCATCGATACTATCGACGAAGCTTTCTTAACCAGTATCACTGACGCCGCCGACCTCCAAATCAGTATCGCCATCGCGACACTTACCAAACCTGCCACGCTTATCGTGGACCATATGGGCGACTCGATCGCTACCGCGATCGACAATACGCTTGGTGCCGCTCTCTACCCAACAGCTGCTCAAATTACGAGTGGAGCTTTCGGCGCCGGAGGAGTAATTGGTGATGGAATTAATAAGCTTGGTTTTAGTTTTCAAGACCTCGTCTTCCCCCGGCCCCAACTTAGTGTTGTCCCCGACGGCTTTACTGGTGCCTTGGCTCCCGGTCAAATGCTACAAGCCGACTTCGATACCGCCCAACTTAATGGCGTTAATATTATCCCCGACAACCAAGCCCCTCGGCCAGGTATGGCCGAGATGCACTACAGTGACTACCTCGCTTCAGCGCCGTCACCTACTGGTGTTATGGGCGGCGCAAGTGTCGGTGATTCGGCAGTATTCGGTCCAGTAGCGGCGGTAGCTGATGGCGCCGCCCAAGCCACCACTGAAGCAGCTCCAGCTATTGCCGAAAACGCGGTTAGTCCACAAGTCGGAGCGGCCACTGGTGCCACCGGCGGAGGCATGAGCATTCTACAAGGCGGCTTTACCAATGTGATATCGGGCGGGATCACAGCCATAGCCGCTGCCATCCCAGGCGCGGCACTATTCGCGCCAATGATTAATGCGGCCTTTACCGCCGCCGTTAGTACGGCCGGGATGGCGCCGGTGGGTGGGGGCCTTCCAGTTGCGGATGCGGGCGTGATCTTCTCCACTAAATTCTTGATCCAACTTAGCCAAGGAATAAGTAGTAATACCGGCAAAACCGCCAGTGGTGTAGATGCCATTAAGGACCTTAACGAGAAATTGGTGATCCTCAATGTTCAAGCTTGCACTAATCTTAAAGTCCTACGGCGGATCCAGTTATTAGCTGAGGATAAAACCTTCGTCATGGATCCGGCGGCGCGAAAATCGCTAGGCACGGCCATCGCGGCCGCCCGCGATGAGTTTATGAAGCAGGTCAATCAAGGCTATTCTATTAGCGAGGGCACAACCGGCGTTAGTGATCCCCAAGGCAAAAACAAGCAACCTCTTTTCGTAACCAATACTGGCGATCATGTGGCCGATGCGGTACTCGAATCTAATGGGGCTTTCCTTGATCGGATGAAGGAAATAATAGGAATTAACCCGCACATTGCGACCGAGATGGATCGGATCAGGGAAAAGAATGCTTCCGACTTTCAAAACTCACTCCAAGAAAACGCGATTACTAAAGAAGAGTACGACAACATGATGGCTGGCAACTTTAGCTGGGACGGCTGGCTTAAACTGATCCAACCCAACGGCAATCCGGCCGGCGTTAACTTTATTATCCAACAAGAACAAGACCGCCGCGCGGCTGAAGCGGCCCAGAATGCACGAGAAGAAATTATTGCCGGCGGCGGCTACTTGGGTCCGCGCGAGTGTGAAGAGCAAACGGCGAGTGGTTACTGCCTCAAATGGAAAACGCTCACCCCAGCTAGCACCATCCGTGACCAAGCGGCCTTCCAAACAACTAGCGCCCAACGGCAAGCCGAACTTGGTGACGCGGCCGGCGAAGAATTTATCGCTGGTGAGCTGCCTATCGCTAATCAACAAGTGCTCAATCTCCAGCGCTACGAAGAACAACCCTCGCAGTCTTACTACGAGACACTCGACAACACCTTCCCTTTTGCTGATATCGACTTTTCTAAAAAAGTGCCGACTATCGACTTTAAATTCCAAACACCAACCAGTGTGGAAGTGGCGAGTGGGACGCCGAACCAAACTACTCTTACTTGGAACGTGCTCGACGCCGAGCGCTGTGAAGTTGCCGGTTACTGGCCCACCGTCGGCATGACCAACCCGCCAATCGCCCAAAGCGGCACCGACGCCGGCTTCAACGCCACACGCACGATCCAGCACCCGGTAAAGCTTGAAGTCCAAATTAGGCATGTGGTGCGAGCCCAAAATATAAATGTCCCCGAACCAATAGAGAAGGCAATTGATCCCGACCAACTAGTTGAGCGGGCGCGATTTAATGCCAACAATGGCGTAGAACCGGTAGGAGTAAACGACATGTACCAGCTGGTGCTCGGCACCACTGGTGCGCCGATGTATATAGACGTCTTTATGCCGGCAAGTTCTGCGACGCCTTTAACGGCCCAAGATGTGATCCAAGCCTTCTACGAAACGATCACCGATCTTCAAACAAAGACTACCGCCCAAGCCACCGAGGTGCGCAAATACATCTTTACCTTCAACACCACCGGCGGCTTTATGAGCATTCGCCCCAAACTCGAGTACCGCCTGCGCTGCGTCGGCTCCGGCGACACCATCACCAAGCACGTCAACATCACCCGCCAATGATTTCTAAACGATTTACAACCTTATTACTTTTTATCGCCCTACTACTAAGTGTGGTTGGGGGATTGGGTTTTTTTGCACCAAGTGTTGAGGCTGTTACTGAATGGAGATACACCGAGGGAGACTCGATTGAAGTCATTGATTCAAAGATCACTAGTATCGATACTCGAGTCGAAGAACTCAACAAACAAGTAACGGAAACGATGAGTCTTACTGGTTATGGCGATACTTCGGGTCTTGTAAAAAATTATTATAACGAAATTGTAAATCTTTTAACAGACAAAAAAGAGCTGATGATCGAACAGAATGAATTACGACCTATCGATAATTTTGACCAAAGATTGGCCGACGTCCAACAACAAATTAGAGACGCCAATAACAGAATTCAGAGAATAAAAAACCCTAACCTGTATGCTGAAGATGTTAAAAAGGCTATAGAAAGAAAAGCCGCAGAGGGTTGTGGGTGGAGTAATCCCGCATCTTGTATACCGCCGATCATTGAGAAGGTAATTACTTACACAGACTCTTTGATCGTTGGGCCAGTTTTAGGAAAAGCCCTTTATTTAGTCGGATCAGGTTTTGACCTCGTGGTTGAAACAACTGTCACTAATTTTTCGGCTATTACCAGTAGTCCAGCGGTTACCACCATCTGGGCAACAATGCGCGATATCGCCAATCTCTTTTTTATTTTCATCGCTCTATATATTGCCATCGGGATGATTTTAAACCTCAAGAATTTTAATGCCAACCAAATGTTGGTGAACTTAATCGTGGTTGCCTTGTTGGTAAACTTTAGTGCATATTTTGCCCGCACAATCATAGATATTACTAACGCTTTTGCTGTCCAAATCTATAAACCATTATCGGTCAATACTCCCTACAAAATCCCCGAGACCAATAAGACTGTTTATGGAGTATCTGGTGTTTTAATGAAACACCTCAACCTACAAGAGCAATTTAAAAACTCAAATGGTAACCCTGGTCAAGCGGGAGTCGCCTTGGTGGGTAAGATAATAGTTTTTATTGTCGCCGGTTTTGCTTTTTTTGCAGGGGCCGCCCTACTTATAACTCGCGCAATTACCCTTATTTTCTTAGTTACCTTCGCCCCCTTGGCCTTCTTGGCTTATGCCACCCCCAAACTAGAGGGTCGATTCTGGGGTTGGTGGGATAAACTTCTATCCCAAGCATTCTTCGCTCCAATATATTTTCTCTTTCTATATATAAGCATCCAAGTTATTACCACAGGACCACTCTCAGATCTCGTTGGTACTGGAGTTACAAATATGGCAATGCGTTTTGTATTAATAATTGGTTTAATGCTTGGATCTTTAATCGCTGCCCAACAGATTGGGATTAAGAGTGCTGGAGCGGCAATGAAGGGCTTAAATAAATTTAGGGGGTTTGCCACTGGGGCAGTTGTCGGAGGGGCTGGGGCATTAGCGCTAAGAGCAAAAACTCGCGCCACTCTTGCTGTTGGCTCTGCCGCTGAAAAAATTCAAAAAGACCAAGGAAAAGTGTCGCGATTCTTGAGGCAAATGCCACTTGCCACCACGATAGCAGCTAAGGCTGGAGCTGCTGCTCGTAAGCAAGTTGGTACAGCCCAAAGTGCGGTAGAAGCCAAGGGTTATAGCGAAGAAGCCCTTAAAAATATCGCTTCTAAACGTCTCACTTCTACCGCCAAGAAAACGGCAATTACCAATATCCTCGCCGGAAAAAGCAATCTCAAACCTGATCGCGGATTTGGTGAACAACAAATTCAACAAGCTATTAAAATTCAACAGGGTATTGGTGCTAGTACTAAACCAATACAGAGTTTGTCTTGGCAGTATGCTAATACTCCTACCGATCAGGCCCTGGCTATACGAGGAGCCGCTGCTACTGCGACCTCTAAAGCTGTACCACAAATGAACTCAGCGGTAATTGAACAACTGAAACTAGATGACTGGTTTATGCCCGCCCCTGGCATGATTGGCCACGATCCATTGAAACATACGCCCAACAAACAAGTGAGAGAAGCGATGTATAAGGTCTTTAATAAAAATCACATTGATAATTTAATGAAACGCCCAGACCAAGCAACTGATCGCTTTATGGAAAACTTAAAACACGACTTTATGCAAACTTCTTATCACACAACTAGTCCAGCAGGAATAGCCGGAACTGCCCCAACAATGAGCGATCTTGAGGAGTGGTTACGAGCACCAGTAGCTGGTATACCAGGAATACCGATGTCTCAAGGAGCCGATAATAAACTTCTTGAAACGTGGGCGCACAGCCCTGCAGGTCAAAATATATTGAGATCGTATGGTTTTGCTTAAAAAATGAAAATTACACCCCAACAAATTAAGGAAAAATATCGATCACTACCACCAGATATTATCGAGGTCTACTCTCACGAAGATACGGTCACCAAAATAACTGAAATTGGCCAAAAACACTATCTCCACGTCGACCAGATAGGGGAGTTAGCTGATGAAATTGGGTTGGTGATGCTGGGGATAAATAAGGCTGATAATTTTGTAAATCATGTCGCCGATCGGTTAAGTGTGGATCAGGCGGCGGCCAACGCGATTGCGGTGGATGTGAATGAGCAGATCTTTTTGAAGATTCGGGAATCGTTACAAAAGCTGCACACGGATCAAGCTTCTAGGGATGAGCTTCTAGCTTCTAGCTTAAATAAAGAGGGGGAGGAGGAAAAGCTGAAAGCTGAAAGCTCAAAACTAAAAGCCGAGCCCAGTGGAGTCTTCGAAGAAAAGATGGGGAAATTATTCCGCATTCCACGGGAAGAGATAGAGTTAGACCCGTATCTGGAAAAACCGGAATAGGTAGGTTCAAAAGCTTTTAGGTGTTAGCTTCTAGCTACTAGCTTCAATGATTAATTCTTACAAAGACCTAATTGTTTGGCAAAAAGCGATCGAGTTAGTAGTTAATATATATAAACTAACCGACACTTTCCCGAAACAAGAGATCTATAGTTTAACTTCGCAAATAAGGCGAGCGTCTGTTTCTATCCCCTCAAACATTGCCGAAGGTCGACACCGAGGAACTAGGAAGGATTTCGTGCAGTTTTTAAGGATCGCTTACGGTTCTGGAGCAGAATTAGAAACCCAACTAGTGATCGCTAAAAAGTTATGTTTCGGTCAGGAGTTGGATTATAATAAAGCAGAGAGTCAACTGGAAGAAGTGATGAAAATGTTAAATTCAATGATCTTAAAGCTAAAAGCTAGCTCTCTAGAAGCTAGAAGCTAAACCCATGAGCAACTTTCAGGTGCCGCAGTTTATTGAGGTAGAAGATAAAATCTTCGGACCATTAACGTTTAAGCAGTTTGTCTACCTCGCCGGTGGCGCCGGTATTATCTTCTTGATCTATGTGGCGTTGCCAATCTATTTGGGTATTTTTTTAATGCTGCCGGTCGCCGCTTTCTCGTTGGCGCTCGCCTTCTACAAGGTTAACAACCGCTCTTTTATTCTAGTGACCGAAGCGGCTTTCAAGCACTTGTTTAAAAGCAAACTCTACCTATGGAAACATATACCAAAAACCAATAAACCCGGCGCGGAAGAGGATATTACCAAGAATATGATTGGCCCGGGAGTAGTCATCCCCAAGCTCTCACAGAGCAAACTCAAAGATTTAGCTTGGAGTCTTGATGTAAGAGAAAATATTAAATAAATGTCTACTTCTTCCCCCACATCTCAAGCCGCCCGCGCCACGCAAGACTTCGTGCCGATCGAAGAAATTCGCGATGGAATAGTAGTGCTTAAAAATGGTGGCCTGCGACTCGTCCTAATTGCCTCATCGCTTAATTTCGCGCTTAAATCAGAAGATGAGCAGACAGCAATCTTGCTTCAATACCAAAACTTTCTTAACTCGCTCGACTTTACCGTCCAAATTTTTGTCCAATCGCGCCGACTCGACATTGCGCCCTACCTCCTCACACTCGAAGAGCGTTACAAAACGGAACTTAATGATTTAATTAAGATCCAAACTCGGGAATACATTAACTTCGTCCGCAACTTTACCGAGAACACCAACATTATGTCGAAAAGTTTCTTTGTAGTCGTACCTTACGATCCGCCGATTTTAAATAATAAGTCAGGCTTTATTGGGAAGTTGTTTGCTAAAAAAAAGAACGATAATGAAAAAACTAGTACCGACCAGTTCGAAGAACGGCGCTCACAGCTCGAACAGCGTGGGGGAGTGGTCTCGCAAGGTCTTACCCGCTTAGGCGTGAGAGTTGTCCAACTAGGGACCGAAGAATTGGTCGAACTGTATTTCAAGATGTTTAATCCTGGCGAAATCGAGGCCCCCAATGTCAATCTTTAGCCGCAAAACTCCAACCCCTTCACTCACCCCAATCCTCCCCAAGGATATCTACCAAATGGGCGTGCTGGAGTTGAAGGATATTATCGCCCCATCGGCCCTCCGGATCACACCCAAACTCTTAAACTTGGGCGAGAAGGTGGCGCGCACCTTGTTTGTAATTTCTTACCCCCGCTTTCTTTCAGGTGATTGGTTCTCGCCGGTAATTAACCTCGACAAAGTCTTTGATGTTTCCATTATTATCCACCCGATCGATAGTGCGATTGCTCTAAGACAATTAGAGAAGAAGGTGGCTGAAGTGCAGAGCCAGATTAGTATCAAGGCCGAGCGTGGGTTGGTTCGTGACCCGATCCTCGATGTGGCTTATGAAGATATTGAAAATCTCCGCGACGCGCTCCAACAAGCGCGCGAAAAGATCTTTGACGTCGGCCTCTACATCACTATTTATGGCCAAAACGAGGCCGAGCTCGATCAAACCGAAACCGAAATTAAGGGTATTTTGGACTCCAAGCTTGTTTACCTCAAACCAGCTCTATTCCAGCAAGAAGAAGGGTTTAAAACTGTTTTACCGACCGCTACCGACCAATTAGGAGTTAACTACAAACTCAATTCCTCGCCTCTCTCTAGCCTCTTCCCCTTTGTTTCCTTCGACCTAACATCAAACAAAGGTATCTTGTACGGTATTAATCGTCACAACTCAAGCTTAGTCCTTTTTGATCGTTTCTCCCTTGAAAACTACAACTCGGTTATTTTTGCTAAATCTGGTTCGGGCAAATCTTATGCGACAAAGTTAGAAATTTTACGGAGCCTAATGTTCGACACCGATATTATTGTTATTGACCCCGAGCGCGAGTATGAGTACTTGGCCGAAGCCGTGGGTGGCCGCTACTTCAATATTTCACTCACCTCCGAGCACCACATCAATCCGTTTGATTTACCTATTCCGCAAGAAGACGAGTCTGGATCTGATGTTTTGCGCTCTAATATTATTAACTTGGTGGGACTCTTTAGAATCATGTTGGGCGGTTTGAGTAACGAAGAAGATGCTTTGATTGATAACGCCATCACCGAAACCTACGCCCTCAAAGACATTACTCCCGATGGCGACTTCGCGAATAAGCCGGCGCCGCTACTTTCTGACCTCGAAATGGTTTTGGCCGGCATGGAAGGTGGGGAGTCCCTAGCCCAACGCCTCGCTAAATACACCCAAGGCACTTGGGCCGGTTTTATCAACAAACCAACTAATGTTGATATCAACAAAAAATTTGTCGTCTTCTCTGTCCGCGACATGGAAGATGAACTCAAGCCGGTGGCGATGTATATCGTCATGCACAATATTTGGAATGCCATCCGCCGCAATCTCAAAAAACGCCTCTTAGTTGTGGATGAGGCCTGGTGGATGATGAAGTCGAAAGACACGGCTTCTTTCTTGTTCTCTCTGGTCAAGAGGGGAAGAAAATATTATCTGGGTGTCGCGACAATTACTCAAGACGTTGGCGACTTCTTACGCTCACCCTATGGCTTACCAATCATTACCAACTCCTCACTCCAACTTTTACTCAAACAGTCACCGGCTTCAATTGACTTAGTCCAAAAAACCTTCCAACTTACCGATGAAGAGAAATATCTTCTTTTAGAGTCGAGTGTGGGGGAGGGGATCTTCTTTGCTGGGCTCAAACATGTGGCGATTAAAATTATTGCTTCCTACACCGAAGACCAAGTTATTACTTCCGATCCGTCACAACTCCTCTCAATCAAGAAAGCGAAACAAGATTTAGAAAACCAGGTACCTAATCAATGAGACGTGAGCTTGACCAACCCAAGACGACATACCGGATCGGAATGATTGAGGGGGTATTGATGATAGCCGTAGCTGTAATTTATGATTTAGCGCAAGGGGCCCTAACCCTCTTGTGGGGGATTGGCCTTGCTTTGGGTTGGATAATAACCCTTTGGGCTGATCTAACCTTCTGGTTCTGGTTTACGCTCCGTGGGGTTAGTTTCTGGAATGGCAAGAGGTTTGGTATCGCTGGAATTGCCAATGTGATTGAGTGGACGCCTTTAAATTTTCTACCAACCTGCACGGCCGGTGTGTTATTATTATGGCTTAATACCCGGGCCGAAGACGTTTTAGCTCAAGTTTCACCCACCACCGCGCGGGTAATAAATAAAGCAACGAAATTTAAAAAATGAAATATATCTTAATTTTAATAGTTGTCACGATGGTTGGCTTTATGGGTGTCGCCTTAACCGTCGCCGCCCAAACACCGTCTACGCCAAGTATTGATTTGGTTTGGGAGGCCGATACCTACGTTCCAGCTGGCTATGAAGGGAGAGCTCTGCCAACTGCTAGTACCAATGTCACAGTGATGGCCATTGCCCACCAAGGAAGCGGCCAGATTGTTAATAATTACGACTTTCGCTGGGAGAAGGATGGAAAGCAAATTATTTCAGCGTCTGGTGTAGGCGCCAACATTCTCCATTTTAAAGCCGGAACGCCGGGCGTGGGCCACCACATAACACTAGCTCTCCACGACCCAAGTGGTAAGAGGATTGTTAGCCAATCAACCAATATCATCGTCCGCGACCCAAAGGTTGTGTTCTATAAAGAAGAGAGTTGGGGTGTTGACCATAGTCGGGCGATTACCAATAATCTACCCCTGACCCAACCAGAAACTAAACTCGTCGCCGAACCATTCTACTTCTTAAATACCGCCATCACTAACCGTGGCCTCGGTTACGACTGGCGCCTAAATGGTGCTTCGGTTGAGGCTAACACGGAAAATCCGCGGCACTTCTCTCTCCTACTGCCCGACCCATTACCGGAAGCTGCTCAAGCGACACTGGAATTGCGGCTTGTTAATCTATCTGAAACTTTACAAAAAGCTTCGCATTCTATCCTTGCCACCTATGGACAAAATTAATTTATTTTTAATTGCTCACGCGGGCTCACCAGGGTCTTTTACTCTTGGACCAGTACCCGGTACGGCCGAGTCTAACGCACGACCAATCGGACTTTTACTGGGCGATTGGTTTGTTTACTTAATTTACGCCGCCGTTATTTTGGCAGTCATCATGATCACGATTGGTGGTGTTGAATATATTATTAGTATTGTCCCAGGAAAAAAAGAGCAAGGAAAAAAACGCATCTGGAACGCAATCTACGGTCTTATCCTCCTCTTTGCCGCTTACATGATTCTACGAACAATTAACCCAGCCTTGGTCGAGAATCTTAAGTTTCCAGAATTAAAATAAGATGAATAAGAAACTGATTATTATCCTACTAATTCTTGTTGTGATCTCTTTAACGGCCTTAGTTTGGGTTGTCTTACGCGCACCCAGCACTCTAACGCCGATCAATAGTGGCGTACCTGGCGGTAACGGTTTCCCGGTTGGTGATTTGAACCCACCCGACGCTTCTTCTATCCAACCTGGCGCCTTAACTTCTGACGGCAACGAGGAGTCTTTGTTCACTAACCCCAGCACTAACTCCCGCCTGCAACCCCTAACCAACCAACTTGTCGCCGATTTTTGGTTATCATCAACGACAGCTTATTTTATAACCCGCCGCTCGGCCGAGATTTTTAGCGTACCACTGGAGGGGGGAGAAGAAACTGCTTCCACAACTGTTACACAACCCCAAACTGGATCGAACTTGATTACAACCCCCGATGGGATCGAGATTTTAGTTGGCAACAAAACCGTCTTTACTTCACCATTTAAGAGTTGGCAATTTTCTTTAACAAACCCTAACACCTTACTAGCCTACACTAGCCCCACTCAAGGTGCGCAGGGAACAGCCCTAGTCGTTAACACTAAAACCAATGCCGCTAAGCGCGTACTAGGTGGCTTAAATGGCCTGTCGGCCGCCATGAGCCCGGATGGTCAAAATATTATTTACAGCTCAATTGGCGCAAACGGCTTGGAACTCAATTTATTAAATCTTACCAACAACCAAGTTTCTCCTCTTCCTTTAAGAACCTTGGCTGAGAAGTGTACTTTCGATAGCAAAAATTTAGTTTATTGTGCCGTCCCAAGATCCCAGTCTTTTGTTGGTTATCCCGATACTTGGTACCGCGGCGAAGTTCGTTCCTCTGATCAAATTTGGGCCGCAAACACCCAAACCTTAGAAACTAAGTTGGTATTTGAAGGATTACTGGGTAATGAAGAGTTTGATATTATTAAACCCCTCGTAACCTCCAATAATAAGTGGTTAATTTTTATGACGAAGGGGAATTGGCGGGCTTGGAAGTTTGACCTCCAAGAGGATTTGCCTGTCGCTTCAACCACAACTCCTGCGCCGTAGCAAAAAGGTTACTGGTAATCCAGTAAACAGCAACGGCTGAAGGTAGACTAGAGGCCGCTACCACCACAAAGACGGGCATCACATAGCGCATTTGAAAATGCATCGTTTTAGCAAAATCGGCTTTAAAAGTATTGGCATTCTTATCATTAGTGTTAGACACAAGTTTCGGTAGAGCAAAATACATTTGCAACCATTGAGTAACGCCAGTTAGAATCGCTAAAATATAGCTCTTTTCTGCTAAGTCAAAACTAAACAAATTAGGGTTAACAACCTCCGGCGCGACAACGAAAGAATATAGAATATCGTGATTAACAGCCAACCCTTGGCGAAAGATCCAAAACAAAGCTAGAACTACAGGAATTTGGATAATCACCACCCACAAACTGGCTAGGGGATTAACACCCCTACTTTTATAGAGAGCCATCGTTTGGCGGGCCAACTCTTCTCGGTTGTCTTTGTACTGCTCTTTTAATTTGGCCAGAGGCGCCTCAAGCTCTTTCATCGCGCGTTGAGTGGTAGCGGCGCGCCGAGAAAGTGGCAAAAGAATGAGTTTAACCACCACAGTTAAAACAATTACCGCCAAACCAAAACTGTGGTCGGGCAAGACCGCACTCAACCACACCAGAAGGTTGTAGAGGGGATCGTAAAAAATAAAATGGAAGATTTGACTCATAGTTTGATTAATAGACCGAGTAGATCTTTTTCTAGCTCAATAAAAGCTGTCTTGATAACTTGGGGACCAATAAATACTACCACCCCCCAACCACCAGGCAATTGTTTGAGGTTCTTCCTCACAATGTGCCGCGTCCGGCGCTTAAGTAAATTGCGATCCACAGCTCGCTTAGCAGTCTTACTTGAAACGACGAAGGCGAAGCGGGGAACAGTGGTATTCGAGAGTTTTAGGGCAGTCGCGCGATAAAAGCCGCTACTTAAACGCCGGCCGCTTTTAATAATACTCCCGATTTCCTCCCTTTTAAGGCGATTAGGCCTTGAGAGCATTATTAAACAGTAAGCTTTTTGCGACCCTTATGGCGACGAGCTTTTAAGACTCGGCGACCAGAGGATGTGCGACTCCGGACCAAAAACCCATGGGTTTTTGCCCTCTTTCTTTTCTTAGGTTTGTAAGTTTGCGACATGGAGCTATTCTATAGTAAGCTGATAATAGTTTCAAATAATCCACCACTTATAAACACAGTGGTATAGTTCCTTAGGGCAGAGCATCCGTACTATAATCTTGCCAATCGTTAATGACTTTTTAATGGTGATAGATAATAAAAAACTCTGGGAGGACGTCTTGGGGGAGATCGAGCTTAATACCTCGCCGGCCAACTTTGGCACCTGGTTTAAGAACACTTCTATCGCAAAGTTGGATATGGGGATTGTTTATTTAAGCGTCCCTAACGCCTTCGTTAAAGAGTGGCTAGCCAACAAATATCATACTTTTATCTTTAAATCGCTCCGTAATCTCCACTCGGAGATCAAGGGGGTTGATTACTTAATTACTAAATCTAACCCTAAGGAGACGGTTGTTCCGAAAGAGGGTGGGCATGAGCCGGCGCCAATTACCGACCAACTCGGCCTTAATGATCTCTATATTAACAAAGAGGACGGCTTGAACCCACGTTACATCTTCGACTCTTTTATTGTCGGACCATTTAATGAGTTGGCCCATGCCGCCGCGCAAGCGGTGGTTAAGAAGTTGGGGACAGCCTACAACCCCTTATTTGTGTACGGGGGCACCGGTTTGGGTAAAACCCACCTCATCCAATCGGTTGGTAACCACTACAAGAAGTTAAATATTAACAAGAAGGTTTTCTACACTACTTCTGAGCAGTTTACTATCGATTATGTTAGTTCGGTGCAAAACAACCGCGCTAATCTTTTTAAAGAGAAATATCGCAAATACGACATTTTAATCATGGACGACATCCAGTTTTTGTCCGAAAAAGAGAAGACCCAAGAAGAACTCTTCCATCTTTTTAATAATTTCTACGAGAACAACAAACAAATCATCTTCTCCTCTGATAAATCTCCCCAACATATCCCCAATCTAGAGGATCGCCTGCGCTCACGTTTTGCTGGTGGGATGATTGTTGATATCGCTAAGCCTGACTACGAGTCGCGCCTAGCGATCCTTAAAACTAAAGCCCGAGCCAACAACTTTTTCCCTAGTGAAGAAGTGATTGAGTTCGTCGCTTCAGTAATCCAAGACAACGTCCGCGAACTAGAGGGAGTACTAAACGCGATCATCTGCCAATCTTATTTAAAAAAGCGTAATCTTAATCTTCCAGAGGTTAAATTGTTGATTAAAAACAATATTAAACCCAAAAAAGCGATCTCGATCAAAAACATTATTAATTTAGTCGCTGATTTCTACCAGATTGAAGAAAAGATCTTATATGAGAAAACTAGGAAAAAAGAAGTGGTTAAGCCACGCCAGGTAATCATGTACCTTCTACGTGAAGACTTTAACACCTCCTACCCCTACATTGGCCAAAAACTTGGTGGCCGTGATCACACCACCGTTATCCACGCTTATGAAAAAATTAAGGGTGATTTAAAAGTGGATAATCTGTTGAGCCAGGAGATAGAGCAAATTAGGGCACTGATTTATAAAGAGTAGTTCATTAATTATTCACAAAGATACCCCCACAATCAAAACCGTTAGGGCTTGGTACACCAGTGTTTTATAGAGTTATCCAGTTACCCACACTCTTAGTATTAACAATAAGTCTTTATTTAAAAAATAATAATTAATTATAAACCCATGAAATTAGAATGTTTAAAAAATAAACTCCAAGATGCTGTAATACTAGCGGAACGTTTTGTCGGGAAAAATCTTTCTCTTCCCATTCTCTCTAATATTGTTTTAGAGGTGTCTGAAAATAATCTTTTAATCCGTTCAACCAACCTAGATCTAGGTTTAGAGGTCTCGATTCCAATTAAAACCGAGAAAACTGGTTCGGTGGCGTTGAGTGGATCATCTTTAGCTAATTTTTTAAACAACTTGTCGTATAAAGGTAAAATTACTTTGGAGTTGGTTGGGGAGCACCTTACTATTTCAACTCCCACTCAAACCACCTTAATTAAATCTTCTCCCTCCACCGATTTTCCTATTATTCCTCGGGTGGAGGGAAAGAATTTTTTAACTCTACCAACCACCGACTTGGTTAACGGCTTCCGTTCGGTGTGGTATGCCTCATCATTTACTCATATGAAGCCTGAGATCTCGAGTGTGTATATTAATTACAAGCAAGGCAACTTAGTCTTCGCCGCCACTGACTCCTTCCGTTTAGCGGAAAAGAAGGTCGCCGCCCCACCACTTGGTGACACCCCACCCCCATCTTTGATAATTCCCTTAAAAAATGTGGTCGAAATCATTAAGGTTTTAGAATCACCAACCCTCTCAAATGATATCACCCTTAAATACAACAACAATCAAATTTCCCTAAACACTGAAGAGCTCTACCTTACTTCGCGACTAATTGACGGCGTTTTTCCTGACTATCAACAAA
>CAYIFC010000004.1:0-28075 GCA_964362645.1 uncultured Candidatus Saccharibacteria bacterium | reverse complement strand
CGCCAGAAGATGAAATCGTGCCTCCGTCGGTGGCCGAGGCGGTGAGGGTGAAGGTAAGGGTAACGGCTGGAGAACAAGTAACCTCGAAAAGGTAGGCTTTGCCGCTGTCCATCGCCGGAGGATTTTCGTCTTTTGCTCCCACGACCGCCGCGCCAGCATCCAGCGCAACCGCGCTGCCAAAATGGTCGTTATCATAAGCCCACGGCTCTGGCTGTACTAGACCAAGTTTTTCCTGCCAAGTACTGCCATCAAACCCAAAGTAATAGGCCTTACCTTGATTGCCGATGCCGGTAATCTGGTCCGTCCATTTTTCGGCACCAATAAGCAGCCCTAAGCCAGAAATAGCAACATGGCGACCAAACCAATCATAGGGCCGCCCATCTGATGCTAGCAACTTAGTAACCTGCGTCCAATTCGAATCAGAATCATGAAACACATAAGTTGATCCAGCACTCGTACCGTGATCATCATCATCTGGTGCTCCCAAAACTGCGTTGGCGCCATCAACAGCGACAGACCAGCCAAAATTATCACTGGCGGCCCCGTCCGACGCCCAAATCTTCTGTGAATATGCCCATGTTGTGCCGTTAAAACGATATATATATGCAGAGCCAGAATTGCTTGCAACAACATCACTACCGATCGCTGAAATCAGCATCACATTCTCCGATACATCCACTGCAAACCCAAAAGAGTCGTAGAGGGCCGCCTCTGGTGCTGTGAGAGTTTGTGCAAACACCCATGTCGAGCCATTCAACCGGTACGCATAAGCCGCGCCCTTATAAGTCTGCTTGCCAAAAGCACCTATTACAATCGTTTGCCCCGAAATCCCGACAGAAAATCCAAAGAAGTCATCTTTGGCGCGATCTGACACCACGAGTTTTTGCTGGTATATCCAGTTACTTCCATCAAAGTGGTAAACATATGCCGAACCACCATTTAGGCTATCGAGCGCACCTGCCGGAGCACCAATAACGGCCCAGTCTCCATCGATCCCAACAGAGGAACCAAATCCGTCGTAAGCAGTGGCATCAGGTGCTACAAGCTTTTGCACGGTACTCCAGTTCGCCCCATTTTGTTTCGCTACATATACGACTCCGGCTTTGGAAATTGTTCCGTCCGGGTGTCCAGGTGCTCCCATTAAAGCAGTATTGCCACTTATTGCGACGCTGGTCCCTAGTTGATCCTTCGAAACAGCAGTATCGAATGATCCTAATCGTATACCCTCTGTTGCCGAACAACTTGTCGCTCCAGCAATTGAACCATTAATTGATGCGGGTCGAGAAGTTTGGTTTTTAAGTAAGTCAATTTGGGCCCTAAGTTGTACGATCCGCTGATAAAGCGAATCAATTAATGCTTGATTCGAGGTTTGAGCCGAAGTGAGGAGAGGGGTGATGAGAGCGATTAGTAGTAATCCTACCAACGTAACGCGTTTGATTGGTTGCATGATTTATATTATAACTATTTAACACCAAACAACCAATTGCTATTATTTTTAATGTCTGCTAACGTAGGACCAATGTTGACTCTGACTAATATTCTGCCCTGGGTGCAGCTGGTGGTCTCGGTGGCCTTGATTGGCCTTATTTTGTTCCAGCGCAACGAAGCTGGTCTTGATGCTGCTTTCGGCGGCTCAGGCGGTAGTAGCGTTGCTCATACTAAACGCGGTTTAGAGAAAACCTTCTTTATTGCCACTATTATTCTGGCAGTTCTCTTCGTCGTCACCGCTATCCTTTCTCTACTTATCTAAAACTACGTCGTGATCCCCCGACAGGCAGAAATTCGGACAGCAGTTAAAACCCTGCCCCGATCCAAAAGAACTTTCGCTCTAGGCCTCCTGGCCATCTTTTTGCTGGCGATCATCGGCTTCCTCTGGCAAACCAATAACGCCTGGCTTACCACCCAACCCCGCTCTGGCGGAAATTTAAATGAGGGCATCGTCGGGTCACCGCGCTTTATTAACCCGCTCCTGGCAACTTCCGGCGCCGATCGCGACCTTGTAGCCCTAATCTTCTCCGGACTCGTGCGAGCCGAAAAGTTGGGCGAAGAAGTTAAGTGGGCCCCCGATCTCGCCGAGCGCTACGAGGTCTCTGAAGATGGTCGCACCTACACCTTTACGCTCCGTCAGGATCTCACTTGGCACGACGGCAACGCCCTTACTGCCGACGACATTGTTTTTACCATCAACCGACTTTTGGATCCCAATCTTAAGAGTCCTCGCCGCGGATCATGGGAAGGCGTGAGTGTAGAAAAAGTTGATGCTTTGACCGTCCGCTTTACCCTCAAGCAATCCTATGGCGGCTTTCTAGAGAACGCCGCGCTCGGAATTTTACCCGAACACCTTTGGCAAGAAGTTAGTACCGACAACTTCGCCCTAAGTCCGCTCAACATTGAAGCGGTCGGCTCCGGCCCTTATCAGGTCAATAATATTAATCGTGATGACACCAATTCCCCTATCGCTTACGAGTTCAAATCATTTGCTAACTTTGCTCTCGGCCAACCTCACCTCGACTCGCTCACGCTCCACTTTTTCTCAAACGAAGAAGATTTGCTGAAAGCCTACGAAAACGGTCAGATCGAAAGCTTGGCCGCAGTTTCTCCGGCCGCCATCGCCACTCTCCCCGCACGAGATGTCAAAATTCTTTCCCTGCCTCTACCACGAATCTTTGCCATCTTTTTTAATCAAAACGAGGCCGAAATTTTTACTCAAAAGTCGGTCCGGCAGGCGCTCGACCTTATTGTCGACAAGCAAGCCATCGTCACCGAAATCCTTAAGGGTCACGGGCAAATTATTACCAGCCCAGTCATTACCAACGCCACAGCGGCCACGCCAAAACCAAACCGACTAAACCAAGCTCGTGACATTTTAATAGAAGCTGGCTGGGCCACCAGTACAACTGCCCTAACCGGTGGCGGGCAAGCTAAATGGGAGAAGAAGGGCAAAACCACGACCGAAAAGTTGGCCTTCACTCTCGCTACTTCTGACGCGCCCGAACTTAAAGCTGCCGCCGAGTTGATCGTTAAAAGCTGGAACGACTTTGGCGCCGAAGTTAAGCTCGAAATTTTTGACCTTGGCGCTCTCAACCAGAATGTTATCCGACCGCGCGAGTACCAAGCTCTCTTCTTTGGCGAAGTTATCGGCCGAACTGGCGATCTCTACCCCTTCTGGCACTCATCGCAACGTCTCGACCCCGGCCTCAACGTCGCTCTCTACACCAACATTGCGGTTGATAAAATTTTAGAAGACCTCCGCGGAACTACCGACAACCGGAAACGCGACGAACTCTACAAGCAATTTGCTACTGAAATTGCCAAAGATCATCCAGCCAGCTTTTTATACGCTCCACACTTCGTCTACGTTGTCCCGACCCGGCTTAAAGATGTTGAGATTCCACCGGTAAACCTGGCTTCCGATCGCTTTAGCAACATTTACCGCTGGTACGCCGACGAAGAAAAAGTTTGGAGTTTTTTAACCAATTAAAATTAATATGATCAATCAACCAACACCTAGTCCTACTCGCAATCCCTTAACCCAGCGCTCTAACAGACCACCACGTCGCATGCCTCCTCGCCGTGGCCCGCGACCCTTTGGCGGCAACAAAGACGAGGCTAAAGCTATCCCAATTCCGCCGCTTACACCCGGCGATATTCGGATTATTCCGTTTGGTGGAGTAGAAGAAATTGGCAAGAACATGACCGCGATCGAAATTGGTAACGACATTATCGTCATCGATATCGGTCTCGCCTTCCCCACCGAAGACACGCCCGGCGTTGACTACATTATCCCTGACGCCACCTACCTCGAAGAAAACAAGGCACGCGTCCGCGGTGTCATCATCACCCACGGCCACCTCGACCATACCGGCGGTATCCCCTACATCATGTCGAAGATCGGCAACCCGCCGCTCTACACCCGCAACCTTACCTCACTGTTTATCAAAAAGCGGATGGACGAGTTCCCTCACTTACCGACGCTTGACATCCGTTTAGTGGAGAATGATGAGAGGATCAGGCTAGGCGAAGTCCCTGTCCGCTTCTTTGGCGTTACTCACACCATCCCCGACTCAATGGGTATTATTATTGAAACGCCTTACGGCTTGATTGTTAATCCTGGCGATTACAAACTCGACCTCGACGGCGTCAACGGCAAACCAACGCAGGAGGAAGAAACTCGCTACAGCATCTTCGATAAAGAAAAAACTCTTCTTCTCTTAGCTGATTCCACCAACATTGAAAACCCGGGCTTCTCTATTCCGGAACGCGAAACGCATAAAAATCTGGAAGAGATCATTAAAGGTATTAAGGGTCGCCTCTTTATTGGCACTTTCGCCTCCCAACTCGAGCGCATGATTAAGATTGTGGAAGTAGTAGAAAAGTATGGTCGCAAATTGGTAATCGAAGGCCGGAGCATGAAAACCAACATGGAGATCGCGCAATTAGCTGGCATGTGGAAGCTCCGCAAAGATACGGTAGTGCCGATGCAAGATCTCGCTAAGTATCCTAAAGATAAAATTGTGGTTCTCGCCACCGGCGCGCAAGGCGAAGAGTTTGCCGCCCTGATGCGCATGGCTACCAAGACTCACAAATTCTTGCGTTTCGAGAAGGGTGATACCGTTTTACTTTCTTCCTCAATTGTGCCAGGTAACGAAATCTCGGTCCAAAAACTTAAAGACAACATTGCTCGCCAAGGCGCTAAGATTATTAGCTACCGCACTTCTGAAGTTTATATTCACTCCTCCGGTCACGGTAACCGCGGCGAAATCGAGTGGCTCCATCGCAAGATCAAGCCCAAGTTCTTTGTACCGATCCACGGCTCGCACCATAAGCTCCGCCAGCATGAAGAACTCGCTATTGAACTCGTCATGCCACAAGAAAACATCGTCGTCCCCGACAACGGCATGGTTATCGACATCACCAATGGTGGCGAAAAGATCATGGCGCGCAAAGAAGTAGCCTCGAGCAAGCTAGTGATGGTTGACGGTACCGGCTCCGACGACATTAAAGAAGTGGTTGTCCGCGATCGCGTTCTACTCGCCCAAGACGGTATCTTCGTCATCATCGCCCTCATCAACATCAAAACCGGCAAGGTTATTAAGTCGCCGGACATTATCTCTCGCGGCTTCGTCTACCTCAAAGAATCACAGGACCTACTCCACCACGTCCGCATTCTAACGAAAAAGAAAATTGAAGAAGTCTCGGGCCGCATGCACCCCATCAATCTCGATTACGTTCGCAATATTCTGCGCGAAGAAGTATCGAAATATTTATTCCAGAAAACTCATAACCATCCTTTAGTTCTACCAGTCTTAATCGAAGTTTAAATCTGATATAATCTAGACCTATGGGTCATCTATATCTGGCAAGCTTCTTCCTCACGGTTGCCACAACCCTGCCTCACTATCTCAACTCATCGTTTATTGCCACAACCATAGGCGAAGCGCGCGTCAGTTGGATCTACGCTTTCAGTGCCATCTTAAGTAGTATCTGCCTCTTTTGGCTAGCACGCCGGATCTTGGGTTGGGGCGCGCGACGGATTCTCCTCACTTTAGGCGTCATCGACATGGCCGCTCTCGTCGCCCTCGGTTTGGCCGGACCATCCACCTTAGGTTTAGGGATATTCTTAGTTACCCACGTCAGTTTGATTATGTTGGGCTTCTCGATGGATATCTACCTCGAGCAGTTCTCGCGCGACACTCACACCGGTCGCATCCGCGGCCTCTACCTCACGGCCGCCAACTTTGCCTGGATTATTGTGCCGATTATCTCCAGTTTTCTCTTCGCTGAAGCTGGTTACCGTGTGCTCTATCTCACTGCGGCGTTTCTCCTGATCCCGTTCTTACTTATTATTGCCCACCTCCAAAAGAGTGATCACACCGTCGCCCTAACGCCAATAATTAATCTTAGTTGGTTACGCGCGCCGAAAGATTCGCGCGAACGCAATCTGCGGCGCTTGTGGGTGCTCGATCTTTTGCTCTACTTTTTCTACTTTTTTATGGTTGTTTATACTCCAATCTATCTTTCGGTTCATCAAGGCTTAAGTTGGACTCAAATCGGTTTTATTTTTAGCTTTATGCTGCTGCCGTTCTTGTTACTAGAATATCCGCTCGGCCGCTTGGCTGATCTAGCCTGGGGCGAGAAAGAAGCATTAGTTGGAGGAGTAATCATTCTAGCCGCCTCGACCATCACGCTCTATTTTATTGATTCGCTTGAGATCTGGCCCTGGGCGGCCGCCCTCTTCCTCACCCGCGTTGGCGCGGCAAGCATTGAGAGCATGAAAGAAACTTATTTATTTAAAAAAGTGGCCCCGGGCGACACCGGCATCGTCGCCATCTTCCGTAACAATCTGCCGCTCGCTTACATTGCCGGTCCGATCGTCGCCACCATATTCCTCGCCTTCTTCCCGCTCAAAAGCATTTTCCTCCTCGTCGGCCTCACTATGCTCCTCGGCCTCATCCCCGCCCTCCGCTTAAGAGATACGTTGTAAAAAATTGCCTGAAACTAATTTCTGTGGTACGAATGTTTGTAGAGACCTGTAACGATCATTTTATGGAGACGATAGATGAAGCGAGACAGAATAGCAAAAACACCCCGTAAGTGGTTAGAATTAGATTTACTTATCAAATCTTGCCTAGAACAAAATTCCAGAACTGAATTGGCCAAGAAATTGGAAGTAGACCAAAGAACACTAACCAGATGGCTAAGTCGGGAATCCTTTCCTCACCCTCCTCAACTAAAGAAGATTGAGGCACTCGCAGTCACTGATGGGAATATCTTGTTCCCACACAATTTCTCAGTATCTATCGATGATTTACGCTTCCTGGTTGGGGTAGCTGAAGGTTGTAACGGCTCAATAAGTCTGGGAACAATCCATAACTTACTCCTCGATAGAGGTAATCAAAAAGAATAAACAATTCCCGAATCAATAATCCAACAATAAACCCAAATCGTACACAGGACCGTCCCCGCGGCGGTCTTTTTTATCTTAAAATCTATTCGCCTATTCGCGCGAATTAGAGATTAGAACATTCGGACATTCTTGAGAATGTTGGAATGTTTATTGGTGGTGGGAGAGTTGCCAGAGGTGGCAGTGGGGGCAGGTGGGGAGGTGGCAGCCGCGGGTGAGGAACTCGCCACTCCAGATGTCGGCCGCAGTTTTTTTGATTAATTTTTCGAGATCTTTAACTTCACTCTCGCCCAGTTCGAACTCATGCGTCTTGCCGCCTTCCACAAAATCTATTATCCCATTTTTAACTTTAAAATTTCCGCCTTTATATTTATCGAGCAGTAATTTATAAAACACCAACTGCCGATACTCGTTACCCGTCGAGAGTTTAGTCTCGCCCAAAAGCGCCCGACGGCTTTTAGCTTTACCCGTTTTGTAATCTACAACTCTTACTGCTCCACTGCTATTTAAATACTCAATTTTATCGATCTGGCCGCGGAGGCGTAAGTTGGGAGCTAACTCAATCCCCCGCACCGCAAACTCATTGATGATCTGTCTCGATATCTTTTTATTTCTCTGCCACCAACTAGCAAGCGCTTCTTTCCCGCGCTTGAGTAACTGCTCTGCCTCCCTTTCGGCGAACGGCTCACGTGCCAAATGAAGCTGAAAACTTTCGAGTAAGAATGACTGTTTGGGGCTCTCATCTTGCCGCCAACGCTCCGAGTAATCACGGAGCGCGGAGTGAATGGCGGTACCGTAGCGTTGGTGCCGTGATTGCACGCGCGCAACTTGGAGCAAGTTGGTATAAAAGTAATTGAGCGGGCAGGCCAGATAATTATTAAGCGCCGATACCGACAATCCCCTTTCTACAAACAGTCGGCGAATGAATGCTAGGTCATCGAGTGGCACCCGCGCTCGGCGCCGTGGCCGGAACTCACTCCCTTTCGGTAATTTACTTTCTGCCCCCTCATGCACAAATTTAACTAATTTTGGATCGATCTCTTCAATAAAGCGACTTGGCAAGCGCTCGCTACCACCACGATCAGTACGGGCGCAGGTAACTTCCACGGCATGGCGCGCGCGGGTGAGGGCGACATAGAAGAGTCGACGTTCAGCATCTTCGCTTTCCGTCTCTTCTTGTTTCTGCTCTGGACGCAATGGTAACTCGAACAGCTCGCGATCACGCCGGCCACCAAAGCGGCCGTCGACAGCATTGGCGATATAAACGTAATCAAATTCTAAACCCTTGGCTTTATGAGCGGTTAGCAACCAAACGCCATCGCGGAGCGCCGGCGCTAGTGGTCGCGTAATGGCGATGTCGTGCTCGCGCAAGAGTTCGATGTAGGCAATAAAATCGGCCAAGGTGAAACGCGGCTTCTGCTCGACTAAATCACGCACTTGATCGAAGAAAAAGTTTAATTTATCAAGCTTCTCTGTCGCTTCCGGCAAAACAAGTAGGTGCTTTATAAAACCACTTTCGTTAACCAACCTATCTAGTAAGTCAGTAAAGTGGGCGTTAAATGAAAGTCGTCGCCAACCAGAAATTAGGGTGGAGAAGTTTTGAAACCTTTTATTTTTACTAATCAAATCATAGAGCGATTGCTTGGTCCGATGTTTCTCCTCCAGTAACTGCCACAGCTCAAGTGGCGGGAAGTTAAAGAAATCGAAATGGAGCACTTTGAGTAAGCGCTCGTCATCACCGTAGTAGTGGATCGCCTCAAGTAACACAACCAACTTTCTAATCTCCGTGTCGGCAAAGAGATCAGATTCAGAGAGAACGACAAACGGCACCTCCTCGCGCTCGAACTGCTCCATAATCGGCCAAGCATCGCGATTGTCGCGGCAGATCACCGCGATCTCGCGACTCTTAACACCGCTGGAGATTTGTTCTTTAACTCTACTAGCCAAGAAGGCGGCCTCCTGGGCGGGAGTAGCGAAAGAACGAGCAATAATCGGGATCTCTTTTCTTTTCGATTTTGCGTTAAGTTTCCCTGCCCTGAGCGAAGTCGAAGGGCCTGCCATAATTAAACCAGAAGCGGCATCGAGTATTGTTTGCGTACTACGGTAGTTATCTGTGAGCGTTACCAACTTGGCTTCTGGATAAAGTTTTTTAAAATAATTAAAGTTGTCGAGCGATGCGCCCTGGAACTGGAAGATGGCTTGCTTCTCGTCACCAACGATAAAGAGGTTGGGCGAAGTGTGGAAGCTAGAGAGCAATTCCAAAATCGCGTTCTGTGATTGATTAGCATCTTGATGCTCGTCCGCCAAAAGATAGAGGAAGCGCTCTTGGAGCTCGAGCAAAAAGCTGTTGTCGGCGCGCAGGGCGCGAATAACTTCTAACACCATGTCGTTAAAGTCGTAGAAGCGCTCGCGAACCAAAGCCTGCTCATAGCCTTTATAAACCTTCACCAATTCTAAACTGCGCTTTTTCGGTCGAGAATCCGGCAGATCCTTCAATCTTTTGGCGAACTCAGCCGGCGTAATGTTTTCTTTCTTAATCCTCTCAATCGCGCGGAGGGCTGGCTTGAGATAATAATAAGGACTATTGATCGGCCGCAAGAGCTTGAGCTGAGACTTGCCCGACCCCTTTGGGTTTAGGGGTTCGTCCATTACTTTTTTGAGCAATCTTATCTGATCCACAATAAGCGCATTTGTAGCACCGGTAATGCGTGGGAACTGCTCTGGGTACTGCTTGATGATGCTGTTGCAGAAGCCGTGGAAAGTATCGATCGCTACGCGGTAACCGGCACTGCCAACGATCTCCACCAACCGATGTCGCAGATTGTGGGCTGCCGACTTAGTAAAGGTAAGAGCGAGAATCGCGTCCGGTGGTGTATCGGTTTGTTTTAAGATATTGGCGATCCGGAGCGTAAGCACCTGTGTTTTGCCCGTGCCCGGCCCGGCGATCACCATCACGGGACCCTCAATTTGGTCTACCGCTTGGCGCTGGTTGGAGTTAAGCGCCTGGTAGAGATTAGCGAATTTTCGATCTAAAGCTCTCATGATATACTCGTGCTTATGATACACGAAAACATTAAAGAGCAAGTTAAGCAGGCCATGAAGGATAAGGACGCTGTCAAACTCACGACGATGCGTAGCCTCGTTGCCGCCTTTACCAATGAGCTGGTGGCTAAAAAGCGCAAACCTGATGAAAGGCTCGCCGATGATGAAGCCCTCGCCGTAATCAAGCGAGCCGTTAAGCAACGCAAAGACTCGATCGAGCAATTCACTGCCGGCGGTCGCCAAGACCTGGTTGAGAGTGAGCAAGCCGAGCTAGCGATCCTAGAGACATTTCTCCCGCAACAAATGAGCGAGGCTGAGATTATGCCAATTGCCGAAAAGAAGAAGGCCGAGTTAGGTCTCGCCTCCAAAGCCGACTCCCTAAACCCTAATCGGTCGGGCGATGCCGGCAAACTCATGAGCGCCTTAATGAAAGAGCTCGCCGGCCGCGCCGACGGCGCCACTGTTAAAGCAGTAGTGGAAAAGATTTTAAGTTAGCAATTTATTCTTAAACTAAGTCATTTTACCACCTATTGACAAGTATGGGCGTTTAGGTGTATGATAGGAGCAGTAAAAATGTTGTGGTGGATTGTCTGCCACTTTGAAATTAAGATTTGAAGAAAGGAAATGGAAATGGGAGTCTTTGTAATTCTCGGTATTTGTCTCATCATTATCGGAGCACTTTGTTTTTGGGGGGCCGGAAGTTTTTATGCGGATGTCGACCATTCAGGAATGGCCGTGGTCTTAATGGGAGCTCTATTATCGACGAGTATAGGTATAATACTTCTTTGTGCAGGGATTGATCTAGGTTCGCGTGGATATCCAAACGAGCAAAGACTGCTGACCGAAAATTCGGTCTACGAACTACTTGCCACAAACACCGATGGAGACAAAAAAAATTCGCGGTTTTGAAAGAGCCTGATGGCAAAATCCGCTACTTTGAAGTTGACCAAGACTTCAAAACTACTGAATCCCCTTCTCGTTTCCTGAAAGTGGTAACGAAAGATCGGAAAAAAACCCTTGTTCCACTCCAGTAACTTCGCAAATCACACCAACAAAACCTGCTTAGTGTTCATACACCGAGCAGGTTTTTCTTTTTCGAAACTAAAATTTTATTTAATCTATCTCGTAACGGAGGGTGACGGAAACGACAACTTCTTGGGAGCCGGGTTCGATGCTTGGGGCGGGAGCGGCCACAGCGCCACCTTCAGCCATATCGAAGGCCATGTTACGCACCGACTTTTCGGCATAGTACGGCTGGTAACCCTCATCGATACCAAGCAAGCGGCCAATACCGAAGTCGCCAGCGCGAGCCACCACCTTGGCCTTAGCTTTAGCCTGCTCGATCGCCTTAGCGCGAGCTTCGTTCTCAACCTTAATCGGATCGTCGATCGTGAAGAAGAGTTCCGATACACTATTCGCTCCCTTCTCTACCACACCACTCAAGAGACCGCCCACTTTGGCAAAGTCGCGCACCTTAACCGAGACGGTTTGCGTGACGCTGTACCCAACAATCTTAGCTGGCGGGCAAGTAATCGGCGCCCCAACATTGCGGTAGTAAGCGGGTTGGGCGCACTGCACGGACTCATAACGCGGACTGACCTGATACTGTTCGGTCCTGATATCTTTCTCGTCAATATCTTGCTCCTTCAAAAAGTTAATAATGGCATTACTCTTCTCGGTATTTTGCGTCTGGAGAGTGGCCAAATCCGTGCCACCTTCGGTAATTAAGCTCCAAGTAAAGCGAGCAATATCGGGCTTAGCTACCACCCGCCCCTCACCAGAAACGGTAAAACTTCTAAAAGACGACGGCTCCACAGACTTGGAATATGTCCTAACATAACCAAAAGCCGAGAAACCAACGATTAAAACGCTAATAATAATCGCAATGCCTAAATAATTTTTTATTTTTTCTGTCATAAGTTTGATTATACGACCTTACCCAACTTTTTAGCAAGTTGCTCCGCTTCTTGTAGCGTGGCCTCGAAATCCTTGATCCCCTCCTGCCAAAAGGTGGGGTCGGCAATATTAATTCCAAGCTTGGCGAAGATCTCTTTCGGCGAAGCGCTCGTACCAGCGGCTAAAAATTCCTTAACCTGTTCGATAAATTTAGGATCGGTTTTAACTTTTCTGCCCAACGCTTTAGCAATCAATGTACCACTCGCATATGAATAAACGTAGAAGAATTTGCGCAAGTGATCCCAGTAGAGCCACCAGTTTTCGGCACCGGAACTTTGCTCCACAGCTTCACCCATATAAGCCTTCATGTTCTTTAAAAATATTTCGCTAATCTTCTCTTTCGAGAGGTAGCCCTCTTGCCGGAAGGTGCTATGCAATTCTTGTTCCAATTTGTAGCAAGCAATCTGCCGAAAGATTGTCGACACATCATCATCAAGACGCATCATCAGTAAAGCCAGTCGTTCCTCATCATTAACCTCTTTCGTTAAGTGATGGTAAGCAATATCTTCAACAAACGTACTAGCCACTTCGGCGGTTGACGTTGGCGTGTCGTAAAAGAGGGCGTGATGCTTCTTCTTGATTAGTTCGTTATTGATACCATGACCGACCTCATGCGCGAGCGTAAGTACGTCACGGATCCGATCAGTATGATTGAGTAAAATGTAACTTGGGTAGATTAGTAAACCACCAGAACAGAAAGCTCCTCCCATTTTGCCTTTGCGTGGGTAGACATCGATCTGCCCATTAGCCACGAAACCCTCAAATATTGCGAGCATCTCTGCGTCCACCCCACTTAAAACCTTACGGACCAACTCTACAGCCTCATCATAAGTATAAGTTTTGGTTAGAGAGCCGTAAGAGAGACCACGCTCGTGGTACTTAAGTTTAGGTAAACCAAGAATCTTGACTTTGAGCTGGTAATACTTTTGCGGGAGATCAAAGTTTTTGCTGACTGTATCGATCAGAGAATCTACCACCTCACTCTCTATATCATCACCAAGGTGGCGCATCAGATCCGGGCGAGGAATGTGGCGGAGTTCATCACCAATCTTACGCACAGCCAACACAGCATTGAGTTCGGCCACCCCGGGGTCCACATGTTTTCGTAAAATATCGTTAAAGGCCGCAGCCGCACTATCGCGCACGACAGAGCTGGGATCATCGAACAAACCCATGATGTCGGAGATGTTTTTGACTTCCTTCTTGCCGCCACGACCAACAACCTCTCTCTCCTCTTTCGACAAAAGCGAGGAAATCATTTTGACCCAATGACTAAACGCTGGCGCGGAGTAGAGATTTACAATCTTCTCCTCAGCCTCACTCAGGGTGTACTTACCCTCCGCGAAAAGGCGCTCGAGCCAATGGCGATAAGGATCTAAATCGGCAGAGCTTAATAAGCGCTCTTGATCGGCCGACGGAATCTTCGACAAACGGAGACCAAAGAACTGGATCTCGTTCGCGAGACGGGTAGCGAGGTCATCCATCTGCTCAACCTTGGCGCGGACTTTTTGATTATCTTCTTCTTGAGTGCTACGCAAGCCAAAATAGTTACCGACCCCACCAGAGGTGCCGTAGTTGTGGGCCCAGGCTTCGAACTCATCGAGTGCTTCGCGCAAAACGCCGGCGTCGGTAAGGTAGTCGCTCCTGTCGTGCCACTTGGCTACAAACTTGTTCGTCGCCGCTTCTAACTCCGCCCGCGCCTTATCCCACTCCGGACTATCGTCGCTAGGGAAAAGTGGTGTGAGATCCCAAACTGTGAGTAATTTTTTTTCCACAATAATTTACTTAACTATAATCGTCCCCTTGTGACTAGATCCAACGTGGTTGTGGTAAGTCCAAGTGCCAGCAGTGGTAAAGGTGTAGTTGTAAGTACTGCCCTTAGTAATCGCGGCCTTCTCATCGAAGCTGGGCAAATTAGTGTGGGTTGGATGCGGATCAGAAGCAACCCATAGTGGCTCGCTTGAGTTGTTAACAAAGACAACGGTATCGTTAACGCCAACCGTTAGAGTCGCGGGAGAAAAGCCACTGTTGGTATAAGTAACGGTGATTGCCTTCTTAGAATCTTCTACGGTACTGACTGGACCGGATCCGCCAAACTCATCGGAGATAGCAAAGGTGGGATCCGGTGCTTCGCTCACCTTTGGTGCCTTGGTGCGAAAGATCAACCAACCGCCAAGAATAATTACTAAAATTACAATAATAATTAGTGTCTTTTTATTCATTTTATTTTCTAAATCTTATTTACTAAAATGTAACCGGAATAATAAATTGCGCGTCATGCTCCGACAAGCCCGAAGGATTATCTTTTTGCAAAACTAAGACTCCCTCACTTACACCAACGGGAACAGTAAAGTTGAGGGTTGACTGGAAAGGAACAAAGTCGGTCGTCGTCCACTCGCCTTGCGCTTCGGCATGAGTAACGGCGATCTCGTTACCTTGCAGATCAACAAGTTTCACTGGGAAAGAAGCCTCGAAGAACCACTGGCCCCGCGCCTCGCCGGTAATTGTTAGTGGGCTTACTACTTTCTGTCTCGCCTTAGGAGTAATAACGTGGATCAGGTCGCGTGCCGGATCAGCGAGAGGCCGTTCAAGCCAACGGAATGAAGCGAGAATCTCTTCTTGGGTGGCGCGGTCGGCGGCACTTACACTGCCGCGGCGCGTGATCTGGTCGCCGGTCATAACATCACACTGAGCCTCACTTACCACTACTCCATTGCGAGTGCATTCTTCCATCAAATTATCGACTTTTAAACCGGCCCAAATAAATCCAGCATCTTCGGGAACAAAGTTCGGCGAAGTATTTTGAATATACAATCCGGCAAAGGTGGCCCACGGCGTTTTGTCTTCTAATAGAAAGTCGCGCGCCACACGAGTTGGCACGGCAAACGGCACAGTGGAAATTTGGGAATCACCCACCACCCCTTCAGTGGGCAAACCGTGCGGGAAGATCGAAACGTGAGTGGCCGAGTCGAAGTGAGTGAGCGGTCGTACTGGAGCGGCCATCTCGGATGCTTTGTAAATATTGAAGACGGGCGCCGCTGGATCAATTGGGAAGGTGGCTAAACGCCAGCCGGGCGGGTACTTAACTTCGAAGCCGAATTGCTCATTAGCATAAACTTGCCAATCAGCGGTAGTACTCGGCGGCGTCACCACCGGCGGCGGTGTCACAGTGCCGCCGTCGAGTCCGCCAAGGCGGTCACCGTAAGCGATGATAACGGCGACGATCGTCGCGAGCAAAATCAAAAGCCACCACAAGCGCGGACCCGAATTTTGATGAAAGTATTTACTAGTCTCCATTGTCGATTAACACTATTATAGCGCCGAAGTTAATGAAGAACTAGTGATAAAATTACTACTTTCGGGCAGCGTTAAGCGCATTCCCCCACCAACTTAATTGCTCAAACATTTTGCCCGCCGGGTCGGTGTAAGAATCGAGTACGCCGGGTTTAAGTGCACCCTTGTCATCCACGAGATTCCACGGACTATTGATGTGCACGGCTTGGCGGATTGGCGCCATCTGGAGTTCTACTGCTACCAGCCGGAGCTGCTCCACGGCGCGAGCGCCACCCACCGAGCCATAAGCAACAAAAGCAACGGGTTTGTTATTCCAAAAGTGATAGTTGTAATCGAGCGCATTCTTAAGCACGGCCGAGTAGCCGTGATTATACTCTGGTGTCACAACCACAAACGCCTCCCCTTCCTTAACTTTAGCCGACCACTTAACCACTGCCTCTGGCTTATCGTAACCATCGGGCATAGTCGAAGGTGTTTTCTCTTCATCAAAAAATGGCATTGGGTAATCACGTAGATCCAAGAGTTCCGCTTCAAAATTTGGATTCTTCTTAATCTCACTCATCAACCACTGTGCCGCCTTACCGCCAAATCTCCCCTGCCGCGTACTCTTAATAATTATTTTTAGTTTAATCATGAGGTGAAGTTTAACATGCTCAAGATGAGAATCCTAAGTAGAGTATTTATCAACTTTCCCCAACACAAACAGACTAACAATCATCAGAAGCATGAGGAAAAATAAGCCGGTTTGGTAGCCACGAACACCTTCGCCGACAGTGATTAAAGCTATACTCCAAACGGCTGGTCCGATAAAGGTGGCGAAGCGTTCGGCCACAACATAATAACTGTACGAAGAAGCAACGAGGCCAGCCGGGGCGAGCTCGCCCACCAAAGCCCGACTAATCGCCCAAACTGGACCGAACAAAATTCCGGCAAACAAGAAAACAGGAATGAGTAATTTAAAATTAGTAATAACAACCATTGTTAGAAAAATAAAACACCAAATAAAAAGAATTACTTTGAGGGTTTTTAGATTCCCTTTTTTATCAGCGATCTTACCAAAAATAATGGCCCCAATCGCAGCCAACAAAAGAATACCAGCGGTGAGAATCGACTTCATAGTATCACTTGTCCCATGTACAGTTTCTAGATAAAGAGCAAAATTATTGGCAAAAGTAAGTAGGGCATCACTAAAGAAAAAGTAAGAGAGAAAAAGAAAGGCTAGAGGTTTATTCGCAAAAACTGACTTGAAAAGTGTAACTAAATTAGATTTGGCCATTTGCGGCTCATTAACTAAAACAGTCCTTTTCTCTTCTTTATAAAACAAGATCATCGGTATCATTAGAAAGCCAAATATAATAGTAGCTGGTAGTAGTGCTTGTGCACGGCCTGGATCACCGAACAAAGTAAGACCGTTAACAAATGGCAAAGTAATGAGCACGCCAACTACTTGCCCAATCGAATTGGCGGCTTGCCCCAACCCCGACTTCCACGATCGATTCGTGGTAACCGAAAGATCATTAAGCATCGGCGTATAGTAGAGAAAACATACTAAATATGCGTAAGTGGATAGAGTGTAGAGAATCGTCACCAAAACTTCTTGGCCGTCAGTTAACATCACTAGCAATGAGACTATTAAATGACCAACGAGAGTAGTAATACTCCACCAACGTAAGCCACCAATTTTTGCACCAGTGGCGTCGATTTTTTTGCTCACGATCGGCGCGGTGAGAATAAAGAGAGCGGAAGCAATAATGAGTGCGGCGTTGTACCACCAAGCCGGCTTACCCTGATCAATAACCAACCACTGCGAAAAGTAAAACAAGAACGCCATCAGCACTATCGAGTTAGCAAAGTCGTACAACGACCAAAGCCAGAGATTCTTTTTAGACATGTCTTGTGACTACGGATCTTCCCAACTCTTTTGATAAATTAGAAATGAGTTGCGCGCCTTCGTCTGAATAAATCCAGCTATAAAGCGATAATATTTTGCCACTGGAAAGTTTCGAGATCGCTCCTAACGTTAACTCTCTAGCATGACCCTGCCGACGATATTCTGGTAAAACGAAAGCGCCACAAAGATACAGGGCTTCAAACTTTTTCTCCAACACCGCTTTTTCAAACAATTCCCTTTCAGAGATTTGTTTAGACAAAAATAGAGTCATTCCCCCCAAGCTCGTAGGCAGAACTACTACCCAAGCAATGGGATTGCCAACTTTATCTAATTTATAAGCAATTGTATCCGGGTGAATCGACTGCAGTTTTAGGGCAGACTCCTTACTAACAGGCATTTGATCAGGGTCTGATGCAGTACCATAAAATTCTTCGGAAATTTTAAGTATTTTCTCAAAAGCGTCGTCGTTCATAACTGCCGGCCAGGGACTCGAACCCCAATACCTGCCTCCAGAGGGCAGTGTCCTACCATTAGACGAGCCGGCAATGCTACACTTTATACCAAATGAAACCAATTGAATCAATTTGTATCTTTGGCGATAGTACGTCTTGGGGTGCCTGGGACATGGAGAAGGGCGGTTGGGTCAACCGCCTTTGGTTCCACGTTGGCAAGCGAGAAGAGGACTATGTCGAAATTTATAACTTGAGTATCTCTGGCGGCACCACCGACACCATTTTGGCCCGGTTTGAGAATGAGGCAAAAATTAGAAAAGCCGATGTCTTGATATTCCAGACGGGAGGCAATGACGCCTCTTATATCGGAACCCCTGATAATAATCTAGTCTCACCTGAGAAATTTGAAGAAAATCTAAGAGAGATAATAAAAAGAGCAAAAAATATTACCGCTAATATCGTATTACTGGACCTCAAGAATTGTGACGAATCTCTAACGATGCCCTGGTGGAAAGATATTAACTACAGCAACGAGAGTATCAAGAAGTACAGTCAGATTATGGAAAAAGTTTGCCAAGAAAACAGTGTTTTATTTTTAGACATTCCAGAATTAGATAACAGCGACTTCGATGACGGTCTCCACCCTAACGCCACTGGCCACGAAAAGATTTTTAACATTACTAAAAATTTTCTCCAAACCCAAAAATGGATTTAGTTAAAACCTGTCCGTTTTGTAGAATATTGAGCGAAGATAAGAAAAGGATTATCCGGCAGACGGAGAATACTTTTACCGTCTTAAGTAATCCCCGCTTGATGCCCGGTCACCTGCTGGTGATCCCTAAACGCCATATTGAAAAGTTTAGTGAACTAACCGAAGCCGAAAAGAATGAGTTGTTTAACGAAGCGATAAAATTGCAAGAGAAGATTTTGGAAAAATATGGCGGCTGTGACCTAAGTCAGCACTACCGACCATTTATTGTTCAAAATCGACTAAAGGTTAATCACCTCCACATCCACCTCCGACCGCGTGAGTTTGAAGACGAGCTCTACAAAAAGGTCCAAATCCACGAGCAAGAAGCCTTTACTGATTTATCGGAGCCAGAATTTCAAAAGTACAAAAACCTTTTTTCCTAACCCTTACGACATTCCAATATTCTTGCTTGCCCGCCCGAAACCTTGGTGAAGGAGGGAGAATGTGAGAATGTTTATACAGTTATTTGTATCAATAACTGTTTGTGTTAACATAAAGACAGACCCGACCTTTGTTATTTTGAAAGGAGTATGAAGGATGGAAGTAACTCAAACGGGTAGGATCACAAAAATTAGGTTGGCATTGGGACTACTCCGACGGAAGGAGACTTTTTTAATTGCCAGGAGAAACGGTGAGGTTTACTGGTCATTCCCGGGGTTAACCTTACCGCCCAACAGTACCGATACCAATGTAGTGTTAACCCAGTACCTCTTGGCTAATCTTCGTGGCTTAGGATTTGCTAAGAGGCAAAGGCTTCTCTATTCGTTCTCATATGATGGGACCGATGAATACCACAATTCCTGTTCAGTCCAAATCTTTGATGCGGACATCACTTCGGCAAAAATCAAGCCGAACCGCGAGGAGTTGGAGCAGATATCGTTTAAAGATTTCGGCTTCATTACTAAAACCCTATTTGAAAAGGGGGCACTTCATCCATTGATGATACCTCTCCTCTCTTGCCTTTCGCGTAAAACTATTTAAGGGTCAATAGCCACAACCAATAACGCCCCACTAGTCTGGTAAACTAGTTGGGGTGTTTTTTATTTTTCCAGAGCTAGGAGCACCACCATCGCGCCAACACCAACAGCGATGGAAATGAGTTGAATAATCGAATATTTTAATTTTTTGGTTTTGTGGAGTTCCGGGATCAGGTCCGACATGGCGATATAGATAAAGCCACCAGCGGCCAGCGGTAGGAGCCATGTCGTGAGCGACTCAACTTGACTACCGAGCAAGAGCGCGAGCGCCGCACCAGCCACTGCAAAGAGAGCCGACACAAAGTTGAGCCAAAGTGCTTTGGTCTTAGTGTAACCAGAGTGGAGCAAGACGCCGAAATCTCCAATCTCTTGCGGGATCTCGTGGAGAATGACGGCAATCGTGGTGGCGATCCCCACCTCCACACTTACCAAATAACTCGCGACAATGATTAAGCCATCAATAAAATTATGGAGGCCGTCGGTAACGAGAATAAGATAACCGAGAGGGTGATGGTCATGATCTTCGTAGCCCGGATGGTGATGCCAATGCAGAGCTTTTTCTAAAATGAAAAATAAAAAAATACCAGCAATTATAACCAGCGCAACAGTAGTGGGATTACTTATAGACTCAAACGCTTCTGGTATTAGATGGATAAAGGCGTCGCCGAGCAAGGCGCCGACGGCCAGACTCACCAGCACGAAAATATACTTTTGGAGCAAGCCATCTTTGAGCGACAAAGTAAATAAACCGACCAAAGAAACTAGGCTTACCACCAACACACTAACGATTGAATAAAGATAGATTGTCATATTGAGAGTATACTCCTCTATTTTTTAATTGCAAATGATTTGCATTTAGGTTAAGATTCGGAAATGAAGATGACTCCTGCCCGCACAGCAATTTTGAGCCTTTTCTCTAGCAACTGCCGACCCCTGCGCGCCGAGGATATTTATGGTAAATTGCGAAAGAAAAAAATCGACCGCGTCACGGTTTATCGAACCCTGGCACTTTTTGAAAAAGAACGATTAGTAAAGCAGGTGGATTTACGTCGCGATTCAATTTATTACGAACCAGTCAAACAAGATCACCACCATCACCACATAATCTGTAAAAACTGCCGGACGGTAGAAGATTTTGATTTATGCAATATCGAGCGGGTTAGTAAAAAAGTGTTAAAATTATCAAACAAGTTCGCGAGTGTTATGGACCACTCGCTAGAACTTTTTGGTTATTGCAAAACATGCGCCAGTTAAAATATTCCTTATTTTTAGCACTAATTTTTATGGCTTTAGCTGGCTCTGTTTCGGCTCAAGAGTTGCACCAGCAAATTCAAGGGATCTGGCGGGCTAAAGTAGTAGAAGTAGTTAAGCAAGAAGAGCGAATCGTCCCCGGCACCGACACTCGATCAACCTACCAAACAATCAAAGCCGAACTCCTCGACGGCGAGAGAAAAGGAGAAACGGTCACAATTGAAAATGACTTTTTGGTCATTAAAAAGGGCGATCCCTTTTTCCTCTACCATGAGGTTGACGTCGACGGTACCGAGAGATATTCGGTCCGCGATATCGATCGCCGCGGCACCTTGGTCTTTTTCAGCCTAATTTTTGTCCTGGTGATCGTAGCCTTCGGCGGCAAGCAAGGCCTGCGCTCACTCTTAAGTTTAGCCGGCAGTTTTTTCGTTATCCTTTACGTGTTGGTCCCCGGCTTGCTGGCCGGCTACCCACCGGTTCTCACCAGTACGGCCGTAGCAGCAGTGATCCTTTTCTTCGCTATTTATTTTACCCACGGTTTTAATCGCGAATCGACGGTGGCCTTCGCCGGCACGGTCGCGGCTGTAATCCTAACCGGCCTCTTGGCCTACTTAGGTGTAAAGTTTGCCCGCTTAAGCGGCTTTGCCTCTGAAGAAGCGGTTTATCTGAACTTTAACACCCGAGGTACTTTGGATTTTGCTGGCCTGCTTCTCGGAGGAATAATGATCGGCGTCTTGGGCGTGCTCGACGACATCGCCGTTACCCAATCAGCCGTAGTCAGCGAGTTATATACCACTGCTCCCGGTCTCTCGAAAAAAGAAGTTTATCGTAAAGCTTTACGTGTAGGCAAAGAACACGTCGGTGCTCTGGTTAACACTTTGGCGCTCGCCTACACCGGAGCTTCACTGCCTTTATTACTTCTCTTCTCCACTTCTGAGTCTTCACTCTCAAGTATTATCAATCAAGAAATTTTCGCCACTGAAATTATACGCACGATCGTCGGCAGCGTCGGCTTAGTTTTGACCGTGCCAATCACTACTTTATTAGCAGTCTATATGTTACGCGACTACAAAGGTAAACACGAACACAGTCATATTCATCATTAAGAGATTAAATTGTTTTTTAATGATGAGGAGAGTATTCTATTAGACTGTGATTGAGATAAAAAACTTAACGAAGAAGTACGGTGAACTAACGGCGGTCGACGGTATTTCGCTCAAAGTTGAGAAGGCCGAAGTTTTTGCTTTCCTCGGACCCAATGGCGCCGGTAAAACCACAACGATTAAAATGCTGACAACTCTCACTCATCCGACCAGTGGCGATGTGCTTATAGACGACCACAATGTAGTACAAGACCCCAAGGCTGCGCGCAAACTCTTTGGCATCGTCTTCCAAGATCCGAGTTTAGATAATGAATTGACTAGTTACGAGAATATGCGGCTCCATGCCATGCTCTACGGTCTTGATAAAGAGGAATACACCGAACGAATTGCTAAACTCTTGGAGCTTGTGGGTCTCACTGATCGCCGCGACTCGTTTATTAAAACTTTCTCCGGCGGTATGAAGCGCCGACTAGAGATCGCTCGGGGCTTGCTCCATTCGCCCAAGGTCCTCTTCCTCGATGAACCAACAATCGGCCTTGACCCACAAACACGCAACGCAATCTGGACTCATGTGCGTAATCTCAACCGCGAGGAGAGGACGACAATCTTTTTTACCACCCACCAAATGGAAGAAGTTGAACGCTACGCTGACCGGATCGCCATCATTGACCACGGAAAAATTATCGCTCAAGGCACGCCGATCGAGATTAAGGAAAAAACAAAGACTACCAGTATCGAAGAAGCCTTTATTTCCCTAACAGGTCACGAGATCCGCAAAGCGGAAGGTGAGTTTAGTAAGTCCACAATGCGCAATATGAGCAAAATGTTTAAAGCATGAAAACCGTTTATATATTATGGCTTCGACAGATGATCCGCTTTTGGCGCAAGAAGGCGGCTGTCGTCGGTGCGCTTGGCCAACCAATAATCTTCCTCTTTGCTCTTGGCTTCGGCTTAAGTCCCATTTTTGCGAAAGCCGGCGGCGGTAACTATATCCAGTTTATCTCGCCGGGCATCGTCGGTATGACCATCCTCTTCTCCTCGATCTTTACCGGCGTGGAAATAATTTGGGATAAACAATTCGGTTTTCTAAAAGAAACTTTTGTCGCTCCCGTCTCGCGGTTTGAGATTATGCTGGGTAAGACTGTTGGTGGCGCGACGGTAGCAGCAATCCAAGGAATCTTAGTTTTGCTTGTAACTTTAATTGCCGGCTTTCGTTTTGAGAATCTAGCCTTAATTCCACTAGCACTTCTTTTTATTATTCTAACCGCTCTCCTTTTTTCAGCCGTTGGCACAACTATCGCTGCTCGGCTCGACGACATGCAGAGCTTCCCCCTCATAATCAACTTTGTAATCCAACCACTCTTCTACCTATCTGGCGCCATCTTTCCCATTGATGGTCTGCCTAAAGCCTTAGGACTAATTACCAAAATTAACCCATTATCCTACGGCGTCGATGGTTTGCGTTATGCACTCTCAGGAGTTAGTCACTTCTCTCTCTGGCTTGATCTAACAGTATTAGTTAGTCTTTTGTTTGTTTTTCTAATCTTCGGCGCCTACCAATTCTCTAAAATCGAATTATAAATATATATTTTACAATCTGTACAATAATGAGTTGGAATTAAAAACTCATTGAAAACAGCGATAGGGGGTTGTAAAATTGAGTTCTGGTCGCTTTAATAAATTAAACAAATTATCAAATATCATGGCTTGCGAAAAATGCGGTAAAGAAATGAAGAAGGAAGGCAACGAATGGGTTTGTGAATGCGGTCACAAAGTCGCCGCTTAGATTCACCAATCAATCCAAAAACCTCCCTACGGGGAGGTTTTTGTTTTTATAGTATCTTTGTTTTCTAACTCACCCCGCCCCCTCTCTTGCTCTAAGTGTGGGGAGAAATAATGTGCTGGGAAGCAACGCTTCCCGTAAATCGCTTCCCGTAAATGCTGGGTTTTTTAAGCCCTTTCCCCGCCCGAACGTACTATTCAGTACGGGCGGGCTTTGGGGAGGGTTTGGGTGAGGTTATATTACTTCCCCGCGGCCTTAAGAAAAGCCACGAAGAGGGGGTGGGGGTGGAGGGGGGTGGATTTGAATTCGGGGTGGAATTGAGTGGCGAGGAAGAAAGGGTGAGTTGATTGTGGTAGTTCGAAAATCTCGGCCAATTGGCCATCGGGCGAAAGACCGGAGATTACCGCGCCGCCCTCGATAAACTTTTTTAAATATTTCGGATTAACCTCATACCGGTGACGATGGCGCTCACTAATTTTATTTACCCCATACGCTTCACGCGCCAACGTCTCGTTAGCAAGTTTGGCCGGGTAAGCACCCAAGCGCATCGTGCCACCCAAACGCTTTTGCGACAAATGCTCCAATTGAGCTGGCATAATGTCGATGACGGGATGCTTGGTTTTTGGATCAACTTCCGTTGTGTGCGCATCCTTAAGATTAAGGGCGTTGCGAGCGAACTCCACCGCCGCCAACTGCATGCCATAGCAAAGTCCAAAATATGGGATCTTGTTTAAGCGCACACAATTAACAGCGGCAATAATCCCCTCTACTCCCCGCGACCCGAAACCGCCTGGCACGATAATGCCATCGTAATTTTTTAATTCTTCAAGCTTCTCTGGACTCGCTTCATACTGTCCGGCATCTATCCAATCGATAGTTAATTTTTGGCCAAGCAAACCGGAAGCGTGCTTGAGTGATTCAATGACCGAGATGTAAACATCGGAAAGAACGAAATTGCCGGTTTTAAAATATTTACCAACCATACCAATCTTCACCGGTTTGCTCGCCTTTTTGCGCCGCTCCACCATCTTGCGCCAATCATTTAGATCTTTTTGGCGCGGTTTAATGTTGAGTAGTTTGAGGAGGTTGTCGCTCAAGCCGTCTTTCTCAAAATTAAGGGGGATGTCGTAAATACTATCAACATCCGGCGCGGAGACAATTTGTTTGGCTGGCACGTTAATTGAAAAGGCCATCTTCTCTTTCCGCTTTTGATCAAGCGACTGATCACTGCGCGCAATAATAATGTCGGGATGAACACCATAGGAATTGAGGGTTCGCACCGCGTACTGGGTGGGCTTGGTTTTCATTTCGCCGATCTTGGCCGGTACAGGAAGGTAACTTACGAGTACAAAAAGAACATCGCTCGGATTCTTGAGTTTAAGAATCCGAGCGGCTTCGATAAAAATCGCATTTTGGTATTCGCCCACGGTACCGCCAATCTCTACCACAGTGATATCACTCTTGCTTTTAGCCCGCGCTACTTCCAAGCGTCGCAAGACTTCGTCGGGTAAAGCGGGGATCGGATCGACGCATTTACCGCCATAACCCAAGGCACGCTCTTTGTCGATGACATATTTATAAACCATTCCGGAAGTCATGTAATTTTCCGGTGGCACACCGATGTCCAAAAAACGCTCGTAGTTGCCCATGTCTTGATCGCACTCTAAACCCGAATCAAGCACGAAAGTCTCGCCGTGCTCAATTGGATTCATGGTCCCAGCGTCAACATTCAAATAAGGGTCAATCTTGAGAGGATTGACCTTGAAACCGCGCGCGGAGAGAATTTTACCAATTGAGGCGGTGGTAACGCCCTTACCAACACCCGACATCACTCCCCCAATCACAAATATGTAGGCGTGGCGTTTCTTCATAACAGAAATAGATTAAACTTTTAAATACTTACGAACAGCCCAAAAGCTCGATACTGCTCCCAACACCATACCACCAACAAACAGGATCAGGAATAGGACAGCAAAGTGAGAAAGGTAATAGCCAGCCAAATCGACACCGCCATAGAGACCAGCAGTGGCTCCGCGTAGCCACAGAGTGGTGGGGTACAAAAGTGCAAGGGCAATGATGGCCGCAAAAATTCCAACAATAATCCCCTCAATTACGAACGGCCCGCGAACATAGTGACGATCAGCACCCACCAAACGCATGATCGAAATTTCTTCGCGTGAGACATAAATCGCCAAGGAAATGGTGGCAAAGGTGACAATGATGGAAATAACAATCAACACAATCGCCAGCGCCACACTCAAACGACGACTAGAATCAATAATGCTCACTAAGCGGTCGACGTTATCCTTTTTAAAACTGATTTGATAAATAATGTTTTCACCATCGGCCGATAGAGCACTATCGCTCTTAAGAAACTGGGCGATGTTTTCGTAATTGGATGGGTCGACGGCGCTAATATTGAGCCGAGCGCCGAGTGGGTTACCGACCTCATCAAGCGATTGCATAATGAGGGCGTTATCTTTATTGCGCTCAATAAAGTCGGCTAACTCTTGCTCGCGCGTTCGGTAAGTAATTTGCCGAACCGCGGGCATCGCCTGAAGAGTTTTCTGAAGGGTTAAAATTTCATCCGTTCGGGCTTCTGGCTGAAACGAAACACTAATATCAACCTTGCTTTGGAGATCAGCCAGCGAAGCGTCTAGGAAAGCTTGTGATAAATACAATCCCCCGATTACAAAGAGTGAGAGGGTCATGACGGTAAGAGACGCGAGCGACACCAAGCCACTGCGCCAGAAATTAACGAAACCTCCTCGAAAAATGCGTTTGATATTAGTTACAAACATGATTACAAAATATATTTACCCTCCTTATCATCACGCACAATCTTGCCGCCGTCCATGGTGATAACTCTCCGCCCAAGCGCGTCAACCACGCCCTTATTGTGGGTCGTTAGAAGTACAGTGGTGCCAATATCGTTAATCTTCTTAAAAATTTGGATCACTTCATGAGTATTGATCGGATCGAGATTGCCAGTTGGCTCATCAGCGATCAAGAGGTCGGGCTGATTAACGATTGCCCGAGCAATCGCCACCCGCTGCTTCTCGCCACCCGAGAGCTCGTGAGGGAAACTCCAGAGTTTGGCGCCCAAGCCCACCAACTCCAAAACGTGGGGCACATCGGCAGCAATGTCTTCGTCGGGCCGACCGGAAGCTTCCATGGTAAAAGCGATGTTTTCGAAAACCGTTTTGTTGGGTAAAAGTTTAAAATCTTGAAAGACGCTACCGATTCGCCGACGCAAACGATGAATCGAGGATTTGCCGAGCGTGTGGATGTCGACCGAATTAAAAAAAACATTGCCTTCGGTCGGCTTTTCTTCGGCTAAAATTAACTTGAGTAGCGTCGTCTTACCAGCGCCCGAGTGACCGACAATTGAAACGAGTTCCCCGGGCTCGACGGCAAAGCTCACGTCACTTAGAGCCGTGGACTCGTCGTTATAAATTTTAGAAACGCGATCGAAATAAATCATGATTTAAATATTTTTCTCCGCCTCGAGGAACTCATCGATCTCACCAGCCAAAACTTTGTCGACTTGGGTTGTTTCAACATTTGTCCGGTGATCCTTAACCAATTTGTAAGGGTGGAAAACGTAGGACCGAATCTGACTACCCCATTCAATATCGGTGGTTTTGCTTACATACAGCCCGCGCTCGGTGGCTTGACGCTCCTCTTCTTGCTTGCGATAGAGCTTGCCCTTCAAAATATCGAGGGCTTTATCGCGATTGCGATCCTGTGAACGCTCGGATTCACTATGAGCTGCGAGACCCGTAGGAGTATGCACTATCCGCACGGCCGTTTCGCGCTTGTTTACATTCTGACCACCAGGACCACTGGAGCGCGCGAACTCAATTTTGAGATCACGATCATCAATCTTTATCTCTTTGTTCTTTTCAAACCGTGGAATAACTTCTACCAACGAAAACGAAGTGTGTCGGAGCTTCTTGGCACTAAAGGGCGACACCCTCACCAACCGATGCACCCCCGACTCGCCCTTCAATATACCATAGGCACTCGAGCCCCGCACCTCAAAAGAAATATTGCGGTAACCCCCATGATCATTAGGGTGAGTGTGGATAAGTGAGAGCGGGAAACCGTGATTAGTAGCCCACTTTTGGTACATTTCGAACAAGATTCTGGAGAAGTCTTCGGCATCATCACCACCAGCGCCAGAGAAAATGGTAATGATCGCATCACTCGTGTCATATTTACCGCCACCACCGCCTTCTAACCGCGCCTTCAGCTCACCATGCTCCCGCACCGCCTCCTGGGCGCGCGCCTTGTTCTGCCAAAAAGCCGGATCTTGCATCTCAGCTTCTAGGGCTTTAATTTGCTCTTCTAACTCATCAGACATATTTTGCTATTATAGCGGAGCGGTTATTGATATGATAGATTGTGCCGGAGTTGCCGTTGTAGCTCAGTTGGTAGAGCACGTCATTGGTAATGACGAGGTCATCGGTTCAATCCCGATCAACGGCTCTAGTCGCCAGCGTAGCTCAGTTGGTAGAGCACCACTTTCGTAAAGTGGGGGTCGTCGGTTCAATCCCGACCGCTGGCTCAACATAGCCATATTTTGCCATTTTTAAATAAATAGTCAATAGAGGGCTGTACATTAATCAAGCGTTGGTAACAGTTTCTTTAACTCCTTGATTTCTGCTT
>CAYIFC010000003.1:0-30275 GCA_964362645.1 uncultured Candidatus Saccharibacteria bacterium | reverse complement strand
CTGGAGCCGTGACTGTTTTAGCCACAGGTTGTTGAGTGATGGTTGGGGCGGAGGGGGTGGGGGTGTTTGGCGTTACGGTGATCGTCGTTTCGTCGCTCGCAATTTGGCCATTGGTATTTGTAATTCGTAATTTCAAGACGTATGTTCCTGGGGTTGAAAAGTATGCAACAGTTTGAATATAAGAGGGGTTGCTAAAAGTAACTGTTCCTGGGCCAGAAACCTTGCTCCAGTCAAGGGTGTCAACGAAGCCCTGCATGGTGACTGACCCATTTAATGCCGCTTGGGGAGAAGAAAAAGCTATGGTCTGATCGGGTCCAGCATTAACTTGGATTGTTTGACTTGGAACCGCCGCAAACCCCACACTAATCGTATGATTGGCCGTGATGTTACTGAACGTGTAACTTCCAACTGTGCCTACTGATTGGTTATCAACAAGAACACTAGAGATTTGGTAGCCACTGTTTGGCGTAAAGCTGAAGGTACGATTAGAGCCAGCATTAACCGTTACCGCACCCGAGGGACTAATGGTGCCACCTGCTCCGGCTGAAGCTGTGAGGGTGTAAGTCGTTGGATTGGTTGGCGTGGTCTGGACAGTTAACCCAGCACTGTTACTCGTTACACTACCAACACTATTACTGACTACCACGCGGAACAAGTTTCCAGAGTCTGAAGAACTTGTTGCTGGAGTGGTGTAGGTATTACTTGTTGCGCCCGCAATATTTACCCCATTCTTCTGCCACTGGTAACTTAAAGGACTGGTTCCATTTGCCGTTACACTAAAGGTGGCTGTTGCTGGAGCCGTGACTGTTTTAGCCACAGGTTGTTGAGTGATGGTTGGGGCGGAGGGCTGTGTACCTCCGTTGTTAACTTGGACGACAGAGAGGGCTTCTGCTGAGTTACCCGTCGAGTCGCGGGCCGTAACCCTAATTGTGTGGTTACCGTTTGGGTAGCTAGTTGTGTTCCAGGGGTTAGTAACAGGATTTGCTGAAGCGGCGGAGGCATTTAGATTGGCTACCATGTTGCCATTTACATAAGTTGTTACCGTTAAGCCACTAACTCCGCTATTGTCGCTGTAAGATTTCGTAATAGGTACTGCTGTGCCAGACACGATTGCTCCCGGAAGGGGGCTTAATATTTGTACGACTGGTGGTGTGTTGTCTACGGTAACGGCCGTGACCAAAGAAGTAGTAAGCGCGCCAGTGGCGGTTCTACCAATAGCGGTGATTGTGTGAGGACCATCAGTGCCCTGTTTTGTATCCCAAGAAAAACTAAATGGTGATGTAGTATCCTCGTTCCCGAAATTAACGCCGTCAATTTTTATTTGAACCCCAACAATATTTTCGCCAACCTGGACATTAATTGGAACGGTTTGGGCTACGAATCCGGGTTCTGGTTGGAGAATGCTAATAGCGTTGCTGACAGTAACTGTTAACGGCGCGCTTATACCAATATTCCCCGCTCGATCATAAGCCCTTACAACGATAGTGTGTGGGCCGTTAGAAAATTTATAAGTGTCCCAACTGTCTGTGCTACCCCAATACTCGCTATCTACATACACTTCTTTTTTGATAACACCAACATTGTCGGTCGCATTACTGGAAACCGCTGTTCTGTTGGAAATAGTTGCTCCGGGCAGTGGCCACGTAATGGTTACTACAGGTGGCTCGTTGTCGTTAGTAATCGGCGAAGGCAATACGGTTATGTATTGTTCAAGTAGATCAGAGTAGCCACTATTATCTTTTACCGAGACAAAGGGTCTGTATACACCAGGTTCTAAGAATGTGCAGGTAAATATACCAGGGCTGGTTTCAGCTCGAGTATAAGGGAAGCAGTTGACACTCTTTAAGGCAATTGAACCGTCGGGGTCGTAACTTGTTGTGGTGTCGATGGTAATGGTTAGCGGGGTCGGCCCAGAAATTTTATTTAGCGTCGCACTGGCTACTGGTGGTTCGCCACTTGCTCCGCCAACTCGGACAACTACGCTGTTGGTGTTAATCAAGTTTAATTCTTGGTCGATGGCGTAACCGCGGAATCGGTATACCCCCGTAGTTGGAAGATTGCCACTCCAAGTACTAGTGGCACTAAAACAACATTTACTTAAATCTGTACTTCCGAACGGGTAACCTTGCGATAATGACCACTTAATAGACCCGCCTTCTGGGTCAGAACCACTAAACGAGGCGGTAATATTGCCGCCTGTTGGCAGGTTTGTTGGTGTTATTGTTAGAGTTCCTGTGGGAGGCAGTCCAGGTGTTGCTGTTGGTGTAATGGTAACGAAGGGTTTAGCGCTTGCTCCCCCACCGCGTCCATCTGAAGCGCTAACAACATAGTTGACGATGGCGGGGATACTCGTTGGTGGAACGGAAAAGTTTTCGTTACCACTAATCGTTGCAGGGAAGATCTCGCTCAACCGGCTACCCAAGAGCCATGATCGAGCTAGGCATGAGTATGGACCGTTATCGGTTTGGAAAGGTGTTAAGCGTAAGGTGTCGTTGTCTGAATCGGTGGCGGTTACAGATAGTCTGACTGGAGTATTGGGCGCAACGGTTGCATCAGTGGCGATGATTGTTGGAGCTCTGTTTAGTCTAGGATTTGTGACTAAGGGATTTTGGAGGACTTTGAATAAGTTTAGTCGTCCGCCCGTGGTGGATTGTTTAGCTAATAACTCTGTTAATGGATCATAGCTGGAGTAATCAAGAATGATGTCGCGAGCTTGGGCTGGGGTTAGGGCCGGATTTTTAGCAAATAACGCGGCGGCTACGCCGGAAACGTGTGGCGTAGCGGAAGATGTTCCACCAGCGTTAGGATAATAACCGGAAGACTTACAGAAATCGCAACTCCCATCGGGTCCAATTTGCGTGGTGCTTACAGCTCCTTGAGTGGCTGCAATGTCTACCGAGGCCATCCCCCAATCTGAATAGCTTTCCTTTAAGTCAATTTTACTCGTTGCCATAACTGAAATTAGGCCTGGGATATCGGGGTCACTCGCTGGATAAAATGGGATAATGTCGGTGTTCATCCCTTCGTTCCCGGCTGCTGCTACAAGCATGATGCCGGCATCGGCTGCGCGCCTGAAGGCATCGTGTTGCGCTTTGTCAAAGGTGGACTTCATTCCAAATGATCCATTAAGTACACGTAAGTTAACCCCAGACCTCTTTAGTTCTATTGCGTAGTCTACACAGCGAACGACTGTGGACGTGCTTCCTCCAGGGAAAACTTTAAGCGAGAGCAGCTTAACTTTCCAGTTAATTCCCGCCATACCTACTCCGTTGTTTCCCACTGCGCCAATTATGCCGGCTGACCAAGTGCCGTGTCCGCCCGTGTCCTGACCTCCGGGGTGCTGTTGAATGCAATCATAACCATGAGAGCCATCCACCGGGTTAGTCCAAAGATTAGCTTGTAGGTCAGGGTGGGTGAAATCAATACCACTATCAATAATACCTACGACGACATCACTTGCGTCAGTTTGAATGTCCCAGCCTTGTGGTGCGCCAATTTTTGCCATATCCCATTGTTGGTTGGCGTACATTGGGTCGTTGGGGGTGGCTGTAAGTTCATAAATATAATCAGGTTGGACGTATTCAACATTTGAGTTTTTACTGTAATAGCTGAGCATTCCCTCAACAGAGCGGTCGCTAGGATTGTCTACTACATAAAGATTGGCGTCTCCTATTACTTGCTTCTTTGCTCCTGATTTAGCATGAAATGTCTTGGTCTTGCCGGGTTTAAATTTAACTAGAATTCGTGACGGGTGGACTTTTATCTCTTTACCGTTCCGTAGAATTTTATCCGGGCCAAGTGGTTGGGGGATATCAATATCGTCTTTGCTTAACTCTGTACCCACGGCCGCTGATTGATCGACTGATTGAGGAGCGCTAATAAATGAACTACTAATAATGGTGATCGCCAAACCTATAAGGCCGGCGACCAAGATTTTATGCGGCAAGTTTTTCATGCATTAATCATACTCTGATGATTAACAGTAATCTCCCGACGCTGTGTATAATTAAATTAATGTCGGACAATAATTCTCTTGAGAATCTCAAACGGCGGTTTTTGGAGTATTTGGAGGTGGAGCGGGGCCGGAGTTTGAAGACGATCGCCAATTACGATCACTATTTGAGCCGTTTTATGAGTGCTAGTCATTCCATTAAACTTTCAGATGTAACAGAAGAGTGTGTGCGTCAGTACCGCCTCTGGCTCAATCGCCAAGTAGATGAACGTGGGCAGACGCTCAAGAAGAACACGCAAAACTATCATTTAATTGCTTTGCGCGCCTTCCTTAAATATATTGCTCGCCGCGGCGAGGGTTTGGACCTGCCATTTGCGCCCGAGCGCATTGAGCTGGCGAAAGTTAGTGGTCGTGAGCTGGATTTGATCGATGAGGATGAGCTTACGCGTTTGCTCGAGGCGCCCGGTAAGGGCGGCGACATAAAGAGCCTGCGCGATCGGGCGCTGATGGAACTACTCTTCTCTACCGGGCTCCGTGTGTCGGAGCTCGCCGCGCTCGATCGCGAAAGTGTTAATTTAAAGCGCGGCGAGTTCTCGGTGCGCGGCAAGGGCGGCAAGGTGCGCCTTGTTTTTATCTCCGACAATGCGCGCGACTGGGTAGAAAAATATTTGGCCAAGCGCGATGATGTGGAATCCCCTCTTTTCGTCTCTACCAAGCCGCCGTTTGGTCGTTTAACTCCCAGAAGTATTGAGCGGATGGTTAAGCATTACAGTACTAAAGCTGGCGTTACGAAGCATGTAACGCCGCACACGCTCCGTCATAGTTTTGCTACAGACCTGCTCCGCAATGGGGCTGATCTCCGGTCCGTCCAGATGCTCCTTGGTCACGCCAATATCTCTACCACCCAAATCTACACCCACCTCACCGACAAAGAATTAAAAAACATTCATAAGACTTTCCATCGTCGAAGTGAGTCCTAGAGAAATGTGTGGATAACTAATTTGTCCTTGATGTGTCCGTTAGAGTAAAATAAAGGACAGATATGATTTGGTCTTAGAGGTAGCCGGTCCGGTGATTGTCCTTTTGCAATATATTCCTGCCTAGTGCAGATGATCCTCAATACGCAAAAGCAGTAGAACAATTAAATATTCCTTCCTCTATCTAATCTTAGGCAATGCCTCTGACCAGCCCTCAAAACCTCGCTATGCGAGGTTTTTGTTTATCCCGCTTTAAATAGGGTTTATTTAACCCAATGTTTGTCGCGAATCTTTTTTAATTCTTCGGCTTCGATCTCATCTTTTTTATCCTTCCCTTTCTCACCCAGTGCTTTTAACTCATTTTCAGGTAGTTTAGCCAGCTCTGTTACACGTGAAACAAGGTATTCAGGGGTATTTAACTCTGGTTTATCAAGCGCTTCCTCTAGTAAGGCGTGTAAAATATAGCCAATTTTGGGGCTGGGAGCCAAACCTGTTTCACGTAGAACATCCTCCCCCTTTATTTTAAGCATCCCCACGGAGGTCGGCGCTCGTAGGGCTTCGTCAATCATGGATTCATATTTGCGTAACCGGTACGGACTTTCTTTGGGCCGGCCCATGCCGATCCGGTCGCAATTGCGGACCTTCATTAGGTTCCACACCTGTTCCGGACTCACTCTTTGGATGATCCGCCGTACGGCTGAAAGCGTTATTTTGTCGATATCGGTGAAGAACATGTGGTTTCGGACAAGCTTCTCAACAATCGTAACTGTTTCACGTGGAAACTTTAGGCGCTCTAGGATCACCTTCGTCATCTTAGCTCCCACCACATCGTGACCGTAGAAGGTCCAATCTTTCTTTTCTTCGCTCCATTGGCGGGTGCGCGGCTTACCAATATCGTGAAACAGGGCGGCAAGTCTCACGTGTAACACAAAGTTCTTGTCGGCTGAGTGCTGGAGGACGCGCAAGGTGTGCTCCCACACATCGTAAGAATGGTCACCGTTTTGTTCCATGCCGATTCCCTCGGTTAATTCGGGTAGAAAATGCTTAAGCGCACCAACTTGGTTAAGAATAACGAGACCGGTCATAGGGTTCGGCGACATAATAATGCGTTTAAATTCCTCACCGATTCGCTCTTGGGCGATAAAATCAAGCAAATGAGCCGTTTTCTGCATTCCCTCTAGTGTTTCGTTATCAATCGCAAAGCCGAGCTCCGTAGCGAGCCGCACGCCGCGCATGATCCGCAGTGGATCCTCGCTTAAACGCTCCTGCGCGCTCCCCACGGCCTTTACCACTCCCCGCTTGAGGTCCTCTTGTCCTTGATAGAGATCGATCAACTGTCCTTTGTTTACGCTATAGGCCAAGGCATTAATTGTGTAGTCGCGTCTTTTAAGATCGTCTTCAAGCTTTTGACTGAAGGTAACTTGGTCAGGATGACGCTTGTCGGTATATTTCGCTTCTAGGCGAAAGGGCGTAACCTCAATATTTTGATACTCCGGCTTTTCAGACTCTTCATTAACTACGGTTACGGTGCCGAAGGCGTTCTCGTAAAAGGTTTTTTCGAACAAGCTGGCAATTTGTTCTGGCTTAGCGTTAGTCGCCACGTCCCAATCCTTGGGTTCGCGGCCTACCACCAAGTCACGGACGCAACCGCCCACGAGATACGCCTCAAAACCCGCCTTCTCAAGCGTTTCGGTTACACGTGAAACATCTTTTGGTATTATAAAACCCTCGTGCCTATCGGTAGACAAGCCTTTCATGCCCATATTTTATGCTTTATTTTGATATTTTACTATGGTTGCTGTACAATCGTTCGACGCCCCTGTGGTGAAATGGATATCACGCATGGCTTCGAACCATGTATTGGGGGTTCGAATCCCTCCGGGGGCACCAGCTGTGTGTTTTTTATTTACCCAAAAATGGATGGGCGTGTTATTCTATATAAGTATGAGAAGAGATAAGGAAAAGGCTGAGAAGCTACGCAAGCTTGGTAAGAGTTACCGTGAAATAAAGGCAGAGTTAGGTATCCCAAGGACAACTCTTTCTGATTGGTTCAAAAACCATTCTTGGTCTAAGTCTGTGGCGGAGAATCTTAATAAAGGATATCAATCTCAAAATAAGGCTCGAATAGTGAGACTTAATCGGGTACGTGGTGTTAATTTGGTCAAGCTTTACGAGCAGGCCAGGAAAGAAGCAGAAGAGGAATTTGTGACACTAAAATACGACCCACTTTTTATCTCTGGAGTCGTTATCTATTGGGGTGAAGGCGATAAAGCCTCGAAAAATGGCTTTAGAGTTGCGAATTCAGACCCGTTGATGATACGGGTCTTCGTGATGTTTTTAGAGACTATTTGCGGGGATAAACAAAGAATTAGGGCCTCTTTATTGCTTTACCCCGATATAAATGATTCAATATGCAGGTCTTATTGGGAAGAACAAACTGGTTTATCTAAAGAAAGTTTTACAAAAAGCACTTATATAAAAGGTAAACATGGAAGTAGAAGGCTAAAATACGGTGTGTGCACTGTAAGTTTTTCCAGCAGGTATCTCAAAGAAAAGATGCTCGTTTGGATTAGGTTACTGTCGCAGACTCTCGTTTCAGGGTACATTAATGCGGCCATAGTTTAGTGGTAGGACGCGACATTGCCAATGTCGAGGTGGGGGTTCGATTCCCCCTGGCCGCACCAGAAGTAACTTTTTCGGTATTATCAGACTAAAAACTGTGGATAACCCTGTGCATTGTGTGCATAAGAGACATAAAAGACCCTATGACCGAGACATTGTCCGATAATCAACACTTAGAAACCGGCCGAATTGGCGAAGAACAGGCGGTTTTGTTTCTTAAGAAACGTTTATTTACCATAATTGACCGTAATTACTGGAAAAAGTGGGGTGAAATTGATATCGTGGCTAAGAATAAGCCTGCCCGACAGCCAGGCGGGGGTTGTTTACATTTTATTGAAGTAAAAACAGTTACACGTGAAACACTTGGGGTTGGTAAAGCAGAGGATTACGAGCCCGAAGACAACCTCCATCATAAGAAACGGGCTAGATTGAAGCGCGTAATTCAAACCTACTTATTGGACAAAAAGGTGCCCGAAGAGCAGGATTGGCAGATTGATGTAATTTCGGTTTATTTGAACCCTGATGGGGGAGTAACCAAGATTGATTACCTGGAAGATGTGATTTTGTGAACTCATTGTCAACAAAAAACTCCTAAATTAGGAGTATAATGCGGTCGTGAAATATAAGGTCATTAAAAATAGGCTCCTAACGCCTACCGTTCGCTCGGTGGTGCTTAAGAGCGAAAGTAATGTGCCCTTTGTTTTCGAGCCCGGGCAATATGTCGCCATTAGTATGTATAAAAACGGGCGACCAACCACTACTAGATGTTTTTCTATTACCTCCTCTCCCACTCAACAGCGCTCAATCGAGATTTGCGCCAGAGTAAAAGGTAAGTACACCACCGCAATGAGCAACTTGGTCTACGGCGACGGAGTAACTGTCCGTGGCCCGTTTGGACGTTTCGTTTTTGATAAAAACGAACACAAGAACTTGGTGCTTTTTGCTGGCGGGATTGGGATCACCCCCTTTATGAGTATGATCAGATATGCAACAGATTTAGGAGTAACAAACAAAATCCATCTAATTTATAGCAATCATCGACAAGCAGATGCTCCTTTTTTAGGAGAACTTTTAGATATCGAGAAGAAGAACCCCCATTTTCGTGCAACCTTTGTTGTTGGGCGGCTAGACGAAGCGACGTTCTTAAAATTAGGCCTGAACTTTTCTGCCGAAACTTGTATGATTTGCGGGCCCGCTCCTTACATCGAAGCAATGCGTTTGATCCTCTCTTCGCACCAAGTGCCACAAAACCGAATTTTGAGCGAAGCCTTCAGCCAAGGCAAACACGAGCAAAGCGACACAATAAAATATTGGCCATACAATATGTATGCTTTGGCTGGGCTTTCTCTCTCTTTGGCTATCTTTTTTGTTACCGCCAGTGATCTCTTAAAAACTTTACCGACCTTAAAACAAGCGGATCAAACAGCTTCGATTAAAACGGAAAAGGTCGGCAACCTAACAACAATAAAACCGCAAGTAAGTACGGATATTACCCAAAAGCCAATCATTCGGCACGTGGCTAGTGTCAGCATCACTCCCAAGGCGGCTCCTCTTCCACCCGCTCCGACAATAGTTATCATCCCCCCCTCACCCTCTCCAGTCCCTACGACCGTCACTCCAACTAGACGGCCGCGAACGCGCGTATCATGATTAAAAAAACCTACCTGCAAAGTGCTGATGCCCTCGGAAGCAACGTTGAGTTGAGGCTTTCAACCTCTGATCCTAATCTGGCCAACAGCTGGTTTGTTAAATTATGGGACGAAATTAGTGAGTTTGAAAAAGATTTTAGCCGATTTAAGAACGACAGCAAGTTAAGTCGGTTTAACAATAAGGCCGGCGAACGGGTGCCAATTTCAAAAACTTTTGAACTTATTTTAAAAAGAGCTAAAGATTTTTCACAAACTACCGAAGGGCTATTTAATCCCTTTGTTCTCCCCGCGCTCCAAAAATCAGGCTACGTTCACTCCATGACGAGCCTGGTGTTTGGCCCCGATTATTCTGGCCGGGAACTTGTGGACTGGAAGCTTTTAGAAATTGGCGACGGGTGGGCTCAAGTACCACCCGACACCGCGTTAGATCTGGGAGGAATCGGCAAAGGATTCTTGGCCGACAAATTAGCTGATTTGCTAGAAAACAATCTTCCGGATTATTGCTTGTCGCTTGGTGGTGACATTAGAGTCGGCGGTCTGGACGGGGCAGACTCGTGGAAAATTGATATCGAATCACCTCAAAAAGATAGCGAGCCACAATTTTTCTACACCAACACTAAGCAAATTTGGGGAATTGCGACTTCCGGCGCAACGCGCGAAAAATCTCGTCGTAAACAACAACACCTTATTGATCCAGCCACAGGAACCTCTGTAACATCCCCAGCAATCTGTACGGTTGTAGCTAAGGATGCCACAGCGGCCGACGTTCTAGCCTCTTGCATTCTTATCGCGGGGGAAGATTTGGCGGTACAACTTCATACCAAAGCAATAATTGACGGAGTTTTACTGCAAGAAGAAAATGGCCGTGCCTTTTTGCTCGGCGCTGGTTTTTTCCAAAATCATGAATAAACAAAAACGAGAAAAATTTATCATTATTGCCACCGCAATATTTTTGGTCCTCTCCTTTGTTCCGCACGTCTCGGCCCAACAAAGTAACGGGATTATTGTGGAGACTCAACCGACAATCGCGCAAGAATTATTACACAAAGCCGAGTCTTCTTGGCCGTGGTATCTCGCTCGGGCTTCAGGACTTATTGCCGCGGCCCTAATGGTGGTCCTAATGCTTTCTGGTATTGGATTTGTTACCGGGACTACTTATAAGTTTTTAGAACCTATCACCGCCTGGGCCACTCATCGCGCCTTGGGGATTGCTTTGGCGGTTATGGTCGTGCTCCATGTGGGATCACTCTATTTCGACACTTTCGTGCCGTTTAATTTATCTGATTTACTTATCCCATTTAAATCAGGTTACCAACCAATGTATGTGGCGTTTGGAATTATTGCTCTTTATCTGATCAGTCTTATTATTCTTACCTCGCTCGTTTGGCTGGAGAAGAAACCTAGAACTTGGAAGGTGATCCATATTTTTAGTTATCTGGCGATGTTTTTAGTTTTTATCCACTCTCTTTATCTAGGAACCGATTTAGCCCAAGGGGTACTTCGCTGGTCGTGGATTGCTTTGGCGGTATTGTTGCTTTGGGCAAGTTTGGTTAGGCTTCGGCGCGCGAAAACTATATGAAAAAGAAAATATTTTTGCCGTGGATCATTCTCTATCTTCTAATTATCGGTGGAGCAACGGCTTGGGCCTTTAGTGTTTACAATAAAAATAACGAGTATCGCTTGCCATCTGGCAAAGTTGAGCTCACCGTTAGTAAAACTAACTATCAACTTGGCGAAACGGTTGAATTTACCGTTACTAATGATTTTCCCGTTTCAATCTTCGTTATCAATAATTGCCCCCAAGAGCCTCTTAACGTTTATGAATGGAAAAACAAAATTTGGGTGCAGTTACATGACGAGGCAAAAACAGACGCTGAATGCTATACCGAAGAACGAAATGTCGAAATATCGAGTGGGGATAAACGGAGTTACAACTTTGAAGATTGGCCTAACCTTTTTAACAAACCCGGTGTTTACCGGATCGCCACTGAAATTGATCATTACAGCGACACCCCCTTCCAAGATTTTGTAATATTAGAACCGGCCAAAGTGATAGAAGTAAGGAACGGAGCTACTCCGATACTAGCGCCCGTGCCAGTATTAGTGCCATCACCCTCTCCCAAACCACAAACTAATATTTTTGTCCAACCACAAAGTAGTACGAAACAAGAAAATTATCTTGAACGCGAAAACGAGCGTGAAGAAAATGATGATGATTAATGGTGTGGTGCACCCCTATCACACAAAAACTGTGGCCTCGGGCGTTGATTTTCTGGGCTGGATCATTTTCCCTATTATCGCGTGTTGCGGACCAGTACGAAAAGACGGATGCTTAAGAAGTTACGCCTTGATAAAAGAGAGGAAGTCAGGCAGTCTTATTTGGGGTTACTCGGGCATGGAAATGCTCACAAGTTATCACCGCTGGTTAGAAGATGTTATTCTGTGGGCGACGGGGCATAGTGTAACGGCTAACATTCTCGCTTTGGGAGCGAGCGACTCTGGGTTCGAATCCCAGTGCCCCGAAAATAGATTTTTTTGTTATCAACTTCATGAGGTTGATAGCGGAATAAAGGCTTGTTAGACTAGGGGTCACGTCAGTTTGGTTTTGGTCTTTGTTCTATGTGGAAGGAGTCGAAGATGGAATGTCTGATCGCAAATTTGGCTGTTTGTTTTATCGTCCGCTATTCTTTCGGTCGTCACGATCCCGTGGTTCATCATTTGCCGGCCAACCCCGGCTGTCAACGACTTACTGCATCTGATCACCGGTTGCGTCAGCAACTGTTTTTCGGGACAATCCTTTCAAGGCTCGATGAGAGCTAAAGTTATCCACGATTGGGCCTGCTTTCGAGCGGGCCCTCTTTTTGTTTTCGGGCTGCCGGGAATTGAACCCGGTCTACATGCACCCCATGCATGCGTACTACCGGTATACTACAGCCCGTAAGAAAGCATCATAGCGAAAAAGCACTATTTGTGCTATTAATTTACACAGAATCCTAGGAGTGTAAGAAAGGAGGTGTGATGCCAGAAAATATGTGGGTTAGGGAGCGCGAGTTGTTCATCAAGTTTTTTGTCTTTTTGGGCGCTATCGCTTTCTTGGTTTGGCTGTTCGATGTTAAATAGGAGGCCTTTTTCGACCCATGCGCCCGTGGAACTACTTTGTCTGGCGACATTGTTCCACGGGTTATTTTTTTGTTAGGATGGGTTTGTTTTGCGGGATTAGTTAAATGGTATAACTCCAGTCCTGTCTGCCGACAGGCAGGTTTCCAAACAAAAGATGATCACTGTTTATTCTCTGTATGACAAGATATTGAATGAGATTTACGTTGGCATGACCAATGATTTTGAACGGAGACTTAGCGAACATAAGAGGGGGCAGAGTTTTTATACGAGGAAGTTCAAAAGCTTTGTTGTTTTACATAAAGAAGAGTATCCTGACTATAAGATTGCAAGAAAAAGAGAAAAATACTTAAAATCTGGAATTGGGAAAGAGTTTTTAAGGTCTCTCATTGCGGACATAGTTTAATGGTAGAACTTCTGCCTTCCAAGCAGGGGATGCGGGTTCGATTCCCGCTGTCCGCACAAATTAATAATCTCCGATGCAAGTCACTAAAGAATTAATTGAGAACAACTGGCCACTTACGGAGGTTGAAATACATTCAATCCCTGAGCAGGGGATGGGTGGAATGGTTGGTATTGTGGTGGCCAGAGAAGGAAAATTTACTTACAAAATTGCCGGCTCTTGGAAAACAGCCGAGAACCTTGACCGGGACTTAGGTGCGTATGATTTTCTCCGCGACCAAGGTTTCGAACACATAACTACACTATTGAAAGCTAAAGATAATAAAAAACTTGTCGTGGTCGAAGATAAATTAATTTATCTTCTGGCATTTATTGAAGGGGATCGCCCACAGCCAACTCCCGAAACTTACTCTAAGATTGGAGGAATAACCGCCAAGCTGCATTCAATAAAAAACTTTCCTTTTGGAACTGACCTGAAACCAGCTGACGTTATTCCTGATCTGATAAAAAATGCCGAAAAACAATCTTACAAAAATGAATACGTTGCTATTTTGGGAACTCTGCCGAATTTTGAAAAATATCCTAAGACTTTGATCCATACGGATTTATCTAGCGGCAATTTTATAGAAAGTCCAGACGGCCAACTTTTTATTATTGATTGGGACGAAGTTGGAATTGGTCCGACAGTATTAGATCTCGGAGTACCGTTGCTTAATGACTTTGTAACGGAAGACTTGGAGGTTATGGAAGAAAACGCAAAGGCTTATTACCAATCTTATTTCACGGGGCGAGGAATGTCGCGCGAAGAAAAAGAAGGGATTTACTATGCGGGCCTATTTTGGATGTGTATGTATATTCAGTATGGAGATAATTTCAAGCGCTGGAACCGTATTAAGTGGGCTTTGGCCAATAGAGCACGGATCGAGGGGTTGTTTCTTGGTCTCTAGCTCATTCACCAGATTGTCATTTGTAATCTGGCATATTTGGGGTCGTGTTCGGTCTTTAATGAAAGGGGTAGCAGAAGTTGAGGTCGTTTCATCTAGGTTTATTGATTTTAGTGCTCCACTATTTTTGACTTCTTTTTGCCATGTGTGAGAGGGGAGTGCTAAGATTGGCCCAATGCCAAAATATCGCGATATTGAGTTGCGGACATGGATTGAGGTAAGTAAGGGTGCCGTTGATGATAATTATCGCGCCTTCCGTCAGCTAATTGGTCCCGAGACGAAATTGATGTCAGTGGTTAAGTCTAACGCTTATGGTCATGGCTTAATCGACTTCTCGCGAGTGGTGGCTGATCTGGGAGTGGATTGGCTTGGTGTTGATTCGATTGTGGAGGCAATCTCGCTACGCAATGAGGGCTTTACTCTGCCGATCTTAGTTTTAGGCTACACCCCTCCTGCCAATTTCTCTTTTGCTGCTAAAAATAATATTACCCTAGCAGTTTCTAGTTTTGACTCTTTAGCTCTTGTTTTTAAGTTTAACGAACCGCTTTCAATCCATCTCAAATTAGATACCGGGATGCATCGCCAAGGCTTTTTGCCCGAACGGTGGGCAGAATTATCTGGAATGTTAACGAAAGTTCCCAAAAACATAAATATTGAAGGCGTGTTTAGTCATTTAGCCGCCGCCGATGAAGAGCGTTATCGAGCACAAACACAGAAACAGATTAAAGATTTCTTCGGTGTTGCTAGCGAGCTGGAAAAAGTTTTAAACAAAAAATTGCTTAAGCATTTAGGGGCAACCAAGGGTACGCTTGGTTATCCTGACTGCTATGGCGACATGGTGCGCGTAGGTTTGGGTATGTATGGTTTGCGTCCGAGCCCTGTTAACGAATCGCCCGAAGGTGAGAAAGTTAAACTTACTCCAGTTTTAACTTGGAAGACAATCATTAGTGAAGTTAAGGTTTCGAAAGATGGTGGGGGAGTGGGTTATGGTTTTACTGGTGAACTCAAGATTGGTGGTCGAATGGCGATCTGCCCAATTGGTTACTGGCATGGTTTTCCACGCGCGCTGTCAAATAAGGGGAGTGTGCTGGTTAGAGGTAAGCGCTTGCCGGTTTTGGGTAGAGTTTCCATGGACATGATTGCTCTTGATGCTGAGTCTTCACCAGAAATAAAAGTCGGGGATGAGGTAGTAATTATTGGCGGCGGTTTACCGGTAGAAGAAATGGCTAAAATTTGCGGCACCAGTAATTACGAAATCATTACTCGCCTCAATCCTCTCATTCATCGGATTTATAAATAACTTTTTGTCAGTCTGTTTTTAAAACTAAGTCTGCCTTTTGTTCTGGTTTAAACTCCTCACGATATTTTTTAAGTGCAGTGGTCAATTGTCGAAAGTGTGATTCAGGGTGAGTTTCGGGGAAGTACTTGTTGCCCCACCGCTGTTTCTCTCTCAATTCTTCGTTTATCGATCGCGTTAGTGTCTCCTTCAAGATAAACTCGTCGATCCCACAAGTGGTCTAATAGTTTTGGGTGGAACATTCGCACACCATCAATAATTAAAATCTGTTTTGAGAAATCGTAAGTAATTGGGGTATCAACTGCGCCTGAAATAGGGTTAAAGATCCGGGTGTTATGTGGTTGAGACGAAATTCGAAAGGTATTAATTAATTTTTCAATTACTGGGTAGTCGTTATAACCCAATTCAAAATCTTCGTTCTTAACTTCTTTGTGTGGCAGTAGGAAATCGTCAAAATGAACCGCAACTATTTCTGGATTTAATTTAACCAAATTATCTGAAAGAGTGGTTTTTCCGACGCCCGTATAACCATCAATCGCTATTACTAATTTATTTTTATTATTCGCCCATACTTCTATCTTACTATTAGCCTCTAGTGCCAGTTCCTCAGTTTTCATCTTACAAATTACTGCTTATCTCTAAATATTCTGACACTTTCATATTTAATACTCGCAAATTGTTGCGGAGGATAAAAACGGGGATATTTTTAATTTTCGGGATTACTAGTGGTCGTTTTAAGCCCACTCGATTCCAAACTCTATGGTCACCTTTCTCACGAACAAAAGTGCAACCGATAAATGTTAGAAATTTTTCAAACTCTTGCCACGAAACTGGCTTCAAACCAGGCATGTTAAACTAGCAGAGGAATATTTACTAACTCTGAAGATTGGCCAATTACCACAGGGGGCAACCAACTATCATTAGATTTTTGCCAACCAAGATCAGACAGTACTTCGGGCAAAGTTCCCTTTTTTGTTGTCTCTTCCAGAAAAATATCAACTGCTTCACTAAAGCGAGTTTTTGCCTGCTCAAGAGTGTCGCCTGAAGTTGATAGATCAAGCGCTGGACTATAGGCCACAAATTGATCTCCCTCGTGCAATAGGGTTACAGCCAAAGAAACATTCAATTGAGTTTTTCCCATAAACTAAAGCTAACATATACAGTTTGAATTTTCAATAAACAAAAAATTCTCCCAAACGGGAGAATTTTTTGGTAGTAGACTAAAACTAAACTTACTTAACAGCGTCTTTAAGAGCCTTCGCGGCGCGGAACTTGGGTACGCGCATTGCGGCCACCTGGATGGCGGCGCCGGTGCGAGGATTACGGGCCGTCCGAGCGGCGCGCTGTTTGCTAGAGAAAATACCGAGGCCGGCAATCGAAACCTCATCGCCCCTTTTGAGCGCATTCGTGATTGATTCGATTACAGTATCAAGAGCTTGTTCAGCCTGGACCTTTGTGCCGCCGATTTTTTCGTAGACGGCATCAACCAATGATGATTTGTTCATAAAATAAATCTCTTTGCATCACTTATGGCTAATGGTTCGACCCAAATAAATGCCCCGTTTATTGTACCGTAAGGGGATTTATGAGGCAATCACTTGTCTAGCGGGCGTATTCGGTTACGCGCGATTCGCGGATAATCGTAATTTTGATTTCTCCTGGGTATTTGAGCTCTTGCTCGATCCTAACGGCGATTTTACGGCCCAGTTGACGCGCTTCAAGGTCGGAAACCTCACCCGGACGCACAAAAACGCGGATCTCGCGCCCAGCCTGGATAGCATAAGATTTATCAATACCAGGAAAGGAATTGGCGATATCTTCAAGGTCTTTGAGGCGTTTAAGGTAGTTTTCTAAACTATCGCGACGCGCACCAGGACGGCCGCCAGAAATGGCGTCCGCCACTTGCACGATCACCGACTCAACTGTTTCGTATGGATATTCGTCGTGATGTGATTGCATCGCCTTAATCACGAGTGGATCAGCGCCAAACTTTTCCAAGATTCGACGGCCAATTTCCACGTGTGTGCCGGGCACTTCGTGGTCGACAGCCTTACCGATGTCGTGGAGCAGAGCCCCGGCCCGCGCGATTTGTGGATTAGCACCGAGTTCTTCGGCTAGCATCCCGGCCAAGTGCGTCATTTCTACCGAGTGTTGCAAAACGTTTTGGCCGTAACTTGTTCGGAAATGAAGACGTCCGAGGATCAAAATGATCCGTGGGTCGAGGTTAAAGACGCCGGCCTCGTAAGCGGCGCGCTCTCCCTTGTCTTTAATGATATTGCTCACATCTTCCTTTGCTTTCTCCACCACCTCTTCAATCTTGGCCGGGTGAATACGGCCATCGAGAATTAAGTTATCGAGCGCGGCTTTGGCAATTTGCCTCCGTACCGGGTCGAAAGAAGAGAGAATAATGGAGCCGGGCGTGTCGTCGATGATTACTTCAACGCCCGTTGCTTTTTCGAACGCTCGAATGTTTCGTCCTTCTTTGCCAATAATTTTTCCTTTTACGTCGTCGGACGGGAGTTCTACCATCGTCGACATAACGTCTGGTACTGTCGAATTGGCGAGGCGTTGAATCACGGAGGTCAAGATTTCTTTAGCCTTACTCTCTAGTTTTTCTTGGCCAACGGTTTCGAGTTTGCGCAAACGGACCACGAGATCCTCTTCCGACTCTTTGGTTGTGCGGGCCAGGAGTTCTTGTTTAGCTTCGTCGCTCGTTAAGCCCGAGACACGTTCGAGAATCTTCTTTTGCTCTTGCTCTGTTTTATTTAGATTTTCTTTAGCCTGACGGATTTCATCCAAGCGGGATTTAATTTGTTCTTTTTCTTTATCTTGGTCGAGTTGGCGTTTGTCTAAGGTTTCGTCTTTCTTGAGTAGGCGCTCTTCTTTCTTTTTCCACTCCTGATCTTTCTCTTGCTCTTTCTGCTTGATCTCTTTGAGAGTTTCTGCGGCTTGTTTGTCGGCGTGGTCAATAATCTGTTGAGCTTGGTCTTTGGCTTCGAGGATCGTCCGTTTAACAGCAATTTCGATCGAGCCTTTCTGCCCTAGTGTAATCAACCAGCGCAAAAAGTAGCCGAAAACCGCCCCGCCAAGGCCGGTGGTAATAGTTATGAGTAATAGAGTTTTTAATGGCACGGATTTGGATGTTAGTTATCTTAATCCGACCACTCGCGTTCCTAGGGTTTGTTCTTGATGATGTCGTCGATCAGTCCGTACTTAACGGCTTCTTCGGGCGACATGTAATAGTCACGATCGGAATCCTTTTCAATTTGGGCGAGTGGTCGTCCGGTGTTCTTCGACATTATCCGGTTGAGCTGATCCCTCATTTTTAAAATGTGTTTGGCCGAAATCGCTAAATCCGAAGCTTGACCCTCCGCGCCGCCGAGCGGCTGGTGGATCATCATTTCGGCATTTGGCAGAGCGAAACGCTTACCTTTTTTACCCGCCGATAGTATCCAAGCGGCCCCACTGGCCGCTAACCCCAAGCACACCGTTGAGACGTCAGATTTGACGTAACTCATGGTGTCGATGATGGCCAAGGTTGAAGTCACCTGACCACCAGGGGAATTGATGTAAAGGGTAATATCTTTCTTAGGGCCCTCCGATTCAAGAAACAGAAGTTGGGCGATAGTGATATTGGCCGTATTGTCGTCGATTGGGCCACCTAAAAAGATAATTCGATCTTTAAGAAGGCGCGAATAAATGTCGTAAGCTCGTTCACCAAATGGCGATTTTTCTATAACCGTTGGAATCAGCATGTCGCCATCTTACTTGACGAACGAGCCCATTGTCAAATAGGATCAAGGGAGAGGTAGTGAGAACATTGTCAGAATTTAAAAAGGGGAATAGGTATGGATTTTTCTAGAGGGATAAGTCATCTTTGGCGTAAGGTTTACAAACAAGCTAGCGGAAAACCAACGGCCGAGCAATTAGTCACCTTGGGCGCTTTAGCTCAAAAGTGTGGGAAAGATGATGTTGAAAAATCGATTGAGTTGTTGCGGTCGTGCGCTTCTGGCAGTGGTCAAACTCCCATTGCCGAGGCAGTCAAGATATTAGGTTCGTCTCAAGTTGTTACGCATGACGAGGCCATTCATTGTTGGTGGCGCGATAAGCCTCTCGAGCACCCTGTTGTTCCCTGGCGCTCGGAATATTTAAGGGTTTTGGCTAAAGCTAATCTAGCTAAGATTACGAATTGGTGGCTAGTTTACTTGTTCGGCCTACCTCTCACGGAGCAGGTTCGTTTGCGCAGTAGTAGAGATATAAAACCCTATTTTCGAGAACACACCGATCCCAAGTACTTTACTCCGGAAAAATTACTTAAAACACCGCCTCCTACCGAATCGGGCTACTACCTTTTGGATTTTTCGGGTTTACGCCGTTACGCTGGCCACCAATGGAAAGTGCAAGAGCAAGGAATAACTAGCGCCGATGAAGTGCGGGCATCGAACGGCTTGATTACCGAAGCTGTGTTAACGATTGGGGCGACCAAAAAGATCATGCCACTATCTGGTTTTGCTCATTGGGGTAAGCGAGATCGAATACTCGAAGAACCCAAGGGCGTAATGCAGTGTGGCGAACAGTTATGTTTTGCCATCCGTCCCGAATCGGATTCAAAAATACCCTGGGGGGCTGTTGTCATGCCACGCTTAACTGCTTTATAGAAAGGGGGTGATTGTATCGAATTTTATCGTGATTTGTCGGAACAGGATAAGGCTTATCATTCAGAAATTGCAAAAACTCTGCATTCAGAAAGTTGGTATCGTTTCGAACCACATTTACTCTTGCCTCCCGATCCGGAAGATAATGGGGGAGAGTTCGTCGAGGTGAGGATGGGACGGTTTGTTCGTTACCGGAATTTAGGAGTTTACAAAGATTGCCTGTTTGATGTTTGGCTTGGCAAACCGCGGTTAGTTAGAAGAATTTCGGTTTTGTTTTGCGAAGAGACTAGAGTTTTGCTCGTCAAACCTTAGGGTGCAATCGTTTCGGCGATCGCACCCTTATTTTTTTGTTTAAATATTAGGTTGATATTGTCCGGTTATTCTGTTAGTTATTAATGTAGGTTGTTCTTCGGAAACTATATTCAAATCGGCCACGGGCCAGGAGGTAGATTGATGTTCGTGACTTCAGTTGATGATTTAAGGGTTGGTAATACAGTTCTGGTTTTAGTCACGAGGCAGAGGGATGGAAATTTCTCCACGAAGATCCAATGACCGGAGGGCTTTGTTATAGCGAGCGCCATACTTATCAACTCCAACTCATTTGATTGCTGGCACTACTCTTTAGTGGGTAGTGCCTTTTGTTTCTCCAGAAAGTTGATGACGGCTTCGTTGGTGAAGAGTTCGGAGAGGTAGTTCATGTCAAGGTCCGACCTTGACACTTGGTTGGTTGCCTTCGACCAGTTATTCTGTTAGTAATTACTGATCATGGAGAAAAAACTACCTAATCAGTCAATTATTCCATCCGGGCGGATTGAGCGTTCGATTCTCTTGATTCGCGGCCATAAGGTAATGCTGGATGCTGATTTGGCGGATCTTTATGCTGTAGAAACACGAGTTTTACTTCAGGCGGTGAATCGAAATATTGACCGTTTCCCTCATGATTTTATGTTCCAACTTTCGGAACAAGAATTAGAAAATTGGAGATCACATTTTGTGATGTCCAATCCGGCAGCCAAAATGGGTCTTCGGCGTCGCCCCTACGCTTTTACTGAACAAGGGGTCGCTATGCTTTCCAGCGTATTGCGAAGTCCGCGAGCTGTTTTTGTAAGTATCGGTATTATGCGAGCCTTTGTACGACTGCGGCAACTTTTGGCCGGCAACGCTGGTTTGGCGCGGAGACTTAATGAGTTAGAAAAAAAGTATGACGGTCATTTTAAAGTTGTCTTCGAAGCGATCAAGCAACTAATGGCGACACCAGAGGAAGACGAATCAGACCGACCACCAATTGGCTTCCGTCAAAAAAATAAATAGTTTATCGGTTTGGGAATGTTTTTCTAAGCGACTAACTGTTTCTCGAGAAAGGTGATAACAGCTTCGTTGGTGAAGAGTTCGGAGAGGTAGGCGCGGACGCGGTGTTCGTCGGCGTCGGGGTGAGCGGTGGTAAGTTTTTTTACTTCCTCTTCAAGTTTTATGGTGTCGGGTGCGATTTTTTCTTCGCGCGCTATTGCGTCGAGGATCAAACCAATTTCCACGCGCTTGATTGCCATCTCTCTCCAGTCAGTGAGGAGTTGCTCTTCAGTTTTCTCAATCTTTTTTAAATAATCTGTGTACTCCACACCCATCGATTTAATCTCGCCCTTAAATTCAGACAACATTTTGTGGAGTTCGGAATTTATAAGAATTGGCGGCAAAACCATTTTGGTTTCCGTGCGGATGGCTTCCAAGATTTTGACCCGACGTTTGTCGTTCGCTTGCCGCACCTTATCGTGCTCAAGCGCTTCTTTAACTTTCAAGCGGAAATCTGGAATTTCCGGCTGGTTGGGACCCAACTTATTTATTGCCTCATCAATTTCTGCTTCGGAAACCGGAGCCACAATTTCTAACCCCGATTCTTTTGTCGCGAGGGCTTTATAGTCAGGCAATTTAAACTCTGGAAAGACGGCGGTCTTAATTTTAAAACCCAGCGGATTACCAGGTGCGAGTTTAGTAATGACGATCGTTGGTTGACCGAGCGCGTCAATTTTTTTCTCGTCCAGAATCTTGGGATAGTGTTTGCTCAAAGCAAGCTCCGCCATTTCCGTCAAAACTTTATCTTGGCCAATTTTTTGCTCTAGAATATTGGTGGGCACATGTCCCGGCCGAAAACCTTCGATGTTGTAGCGACTACCCAATCGTTCCAAGGCTGCAGATTTGAAAGACGCAAAATCATCGGCGCTGACTTCGCCGATGATTTCTATTTCCGATTGACCGAGATCTTTTATTTCCAAGGCTGGTAGTTTAGAACCGTCCGATCTCCGCTTCCATCGCTTGCATTTCGGCTTCCATGGCCTTAATTTCGGCATCAAGCTCTGCTTGCATTACGGCGGTTTCATCATTGCTTACTATTGTGGTGTTAGTGGTGTCAACGGCGCCCGTCTCTTCTTCTGGGAGCGGTATTGGTGCTTCGGCTCGACGATTCGCGAGGACGTAGAAGCCACCGATAATCAAGAGAATGATAATAATAATTGTGCCGATCATCGCTCCCTTGGATTCTTTGTTGGCGTCGTTGGTCGGGAAGCTGTTCATTTGGTTATCCATTTTTAAAATAAAAGTTAACTTTAATAATTTGTAATTAGTTCGTAGTCGGGGTCGCGCCCGTTGTGCCCCCGCGGATAATAATGATCGCTTCAACGGTGTTTTGGTGCGCAACTTTAACATCACTGACGGCACTGCGGAGCATCGTGCGCACTTCGTCCATCGCTATGGTGCTATCGGTATTTTCTAGCGCCTTCTTGATTTCGTCATTAATTTTGTTAACCGAGGCCTTGGCCTTTTCAGCGGCTTGTTTGGCGGTGGCAAGTTTGGAGTTCACGAGGCTGACGTCGTAACGAGCAGAGGCGCTGGTCCGAGCGACAACAGCTTCTACTCGCTTAATGAGATTCTCCGTGCGAGTAACGACAGCCGTGAGGCGGATGGTCATTTGTACGCCCATGGCCTGAAGACGGGTTTCGTTAATCGCGGAGCGGCCGTCGCGGATATTTTGGCGGACATCAACACTCGCGCTATTGGGCGCTTGAGCCAAGCCGCTGATCGGTAAAACTAGAGCTAATAAAAGCAAACCAAAAATTAATTTTTTCATATTTCTATCTTAGTACTAAGCGCTCTTTTGTGCAAATTTTTGCTGATAAAGTTCCTGACTGCGGACAAAAGCGGCTTCGGCCGCGGCCCTACCTTCAAACCCCTTCACCTCTACTTCTTTATTTTGTAGTTTCTTGTAGGTACTGTAGAAGTGCTCAATCTCTCTTAGTGTATGAGGGTTAACGTCGGCGAGATCTTTAACTTCTTCCCAACGCGGATCATCAATGGGTACGGCGATTACTTTATCGTCGGCGTCACCACTATCAATCATGTGCATAATCGCCACTGGTCGGGCGCGCACCAAGAGCCCCGGTGTCAGTGGGTAAGTGGTCAGGAGGATTACATCAAGCGCGTCGTCGTCGTCCCAGAGCGTTTGCGGCACAAAGCCGTAATCGCAGGGGAAGTCTTGCGAGGTATGCATCACACGATCGAGGGCAATAATGCCTGTTTCTTTATCAATTTCGTATTTATTTTTAGAGCCTTTATTAATTTCAACAATGACGTTAATTTTATCGACTGTTCCTGGGTTTAAATCGTGCCAAAGATTCATATTATTTAATAGCTTCAGAAGCTTCTGGAGCTTCACTAGCTTCATTCTTAATTTCCGGAGCTTCGACAGCTTCGGGATTTTTAATTTCAGCCGCGGGTACTTCTGGGGCTTGAGGGGAGCTGATATCAATCTTCCAACCGGTCAGCTTGGCAGCTAAGCGGACATTCTGACCGCGTTTACCCACGGCGAGCGAGAATTGGTCGGGCTCAACGACGACTTTAGCCTCGCGCATTTGGTCGTCAAGTTTGAGTTCAATTACCTTGGCGGGTGATAAAGCATTCTTGAGGAAGGTGGCGGGGTTCTCTGACCACTCGATAATATCGATCTTTTCGCCACCGAGCTCATTAATAACGGTATTAACGCGGACGCCACGTTGGCCGACGCAGGAGCCAACTGGGTCAACGTTTGGATCACGGGAGGCAACGGCGATTTTAGTTCGGGCGCCGGCCTCACGAGCAATAGCGGGGATAGTTACTACGCCGTTCGCAATTTCGGGGGCCTCGAAAGCGAAGAGCTTTTCGATAAATTTAGGATGGGCACGCGAGAGGCGGAGGTTGATCCCGCGCGGTGTTTCGGCCACCTCATAGAGGTAGGCCCGGATGCGCTCGCCTTGGCGGTAGCGCTCGCCAGGAATTTGCTCTTCCATTGGGAGAATGGCGGTAACACGACCGAGGTCAACAAAAACGTTACCTCGCTCCATTTTTTGGACCTTGCCATTTAGGATTTCGCCTTGGCGGTCAGAATACTCATCTAATATAGAGTACTTTTCGGCTTCGCGGATACGTTGGATAATGACCTGTTTGGCCGTTTGAGCGGCAATTCGGCCGTATTCTTCTTTGGATTCGAGCGAAAAGTTGATTTCGTCGCCAATTTGAGCGTCACGGCGGATCTTGCGGGCATCTTCGAGCATAATGTGTTGGTCTTCGTTGAAGCGAATCTTGGCGTTAGGGTCGGGAACGCCGACATTTTCTGTCTCGGGCTGTACTACTGGCTCTTCGGCCTCTTCCTCCTCGTCCGTCTTGAGCATTGACTCGTCAACCACAATTTTGACTTGGAAAAGTTCGACGGTGCCAGTCGCCAGATCAAATTTAGCTTTCACGATCTGGCTTTTTTTGCCGTAATCCTTTTTGTAAGCGGCCACCAAGGCATCCTCAATAGCCCCCAGGATTTTCTCTTGGGGGATACCGCGCTCCTCCTCTAGTTGTTCCAGGGCTGATTTTAAACTTTTTAAGTCCATCATGTTTTTAGATTGTTTAAATTTTAATTTTTTCTTGAAAAATGCTCCGCCTTCGGCGGAGCACCAGTTACTAGTAAGTCACCCATATTAAACCGGGCCCCATCTCCTGTCAAGTTCAAATTACACCACACTTCCAACTCTATCAACCAAAGGTAGTCTTTGGTAAGATGGGGAAATGGAGAGAAAATTTGAGTTTTCGGAGGGTGAGTACTACCATGTTTACAATCGTGGGGTTGATAAAAGGCTTATTTTTACTGGCGATTATGATCATAAACGATTTATAGCCCTACTTTTCCTTTGTAATAGTGAAAAACCGGTTGATTTTAGTGTAACAGGCAAATTACCTTGGGATCTTATCGATCGTGGGGAAACGATTGTTGATATCGGCGCGTACTGCTTAATGCCCAATCATTTTCATCTACTACTTAAAGAGAAGAAAGAAGGCGGAATTAGTCGCTTTATGGCAAAAACTCTTACCGCTTACTCAAAATATTTTAATAAAATGAATGATCGGAAAGGGCGTCTCTTTGAAAGTACTTTTAAAGCTAAACATGCTGACACTGACGAGTATTTAAAATACCTTTTTGCCTATATTCATTTAAACCCAGTAAAAATGATCGACCCGACTTGGAAAGAGAAGGGTCTGATTAGTAGAGAAAAAACCAAATCTTACCTGTCACAATATAAATTTTCTTCCCATTCAGATTACTTAAATCGACCTCGCTCCGAATCAATGATTATAAAAAAAGAAAGTTTTCCTGAATATTTTAACCAGCCTGGAGAATTTATTGAGTATCTAGAAAATTGGTTAAATCTAGAACCTGAGGAAAATTCGGAAAAGTTTTAAAAATTACACCACACCTCCAACTCTACCAACCAAAGGTAGTCTTTCGGATTCTAAAAATTGGGAGTTATCAACACAAGTGAAGGGAGCGTAAGGTGTGGGGCGTGGTATAATTTTGGCCAGGATTATGGAACCGACAATAAATCCGGTAATAGTTGAAGAAAAATCTGGCAAGCACCATGCGGCGGTCTTGATCACCATTTTTGTGCTCGCGGTGCTCCTCTTTCTGGTCTGGTTGGGGCAGAAGTATGGGGGGTTAGTATCGGAAGAACGGCGCGCGGCTGCGAAGGAATATTTTAAAGAGCCACCACCGATTGCTTCACCGAAACGCGAAATGGCCGCGAAAGAATATTTCCAGACCCCACCACCTATTCGACCCCAGGAACAGTAATTATTAATTTTTTAAATAATCCATGATTAACAAAAACCACTTTCTTCTTGTTGTCGTTTCACTCGTGTTTTTTGCCGTAGTTTCCGTTGTGTCGGCGGCAACTTTATCAATTACTTCTCCGGGCGCTGGGACTGTCTGGGATGCCACCATTAGTCACACCGTTATCTGGTCGAGTACCGAAATACCCAGTGATACCGCTATGTCCTTGAGACTTTTTCCTGGCGCTGGTGGTGGAGTAATCAGTAATGTTACTATTCCCAGTAATAGTGGATCTTATACGGTGGCAGCAGATAGTATTGCTCCTGGTGATTACTACTATGTTCTTTCAACCCTTCCCCCGAGTGTTGAAGCTAGAAGTGGTAATTTTACCGTTATTGCTGGTACTGATAATGGTGGGTCTGGTGAGGGTGGTTGGCAAGACCCGCCGGATGGTATTCCTCCGGAAAATTGTAATGGTCGGGACGACATTATTGGTTGTAATCCGCCGATTAATGTTTCCGGTCGTAATCAAACCAAACCGGCCTCATTAACTCTCGATGGTCTGACTTCACTCTTTGGGATTAGTATTTCTAATAATCAATCTTACACTAAACCCTCGGTGCTTGCTTTGGGAGTAAACGGTCGAGTTGGTGCGACCGAATATTGTGATGAATTAGGTACTCTCGAAACTTGCAAAAGGATCGATCAGTTAGGTGGGGGTGGTGGCAATGGCTTTGGCGTTTTTGCCGCGGTCCTCGGCAATGCTAATGGTCAGGAGGTCTCGGCCACAAAACCCAACGATACTTTGAACTTTGTTGGTGGTGCGGGAATTAGGATTGATGCTGATGCCCCCAATAAGAGATTAACATTCACTAATATTGGTGGTGCGCCTGGTGGTCCTGGCGGTGGTGTATCTTCAGTTGGTACTGGCGCTGGTCTTACCGGTGGACCAATTACAAATAGTGGTACGGTTTCATTGAATATAGATTTGATTCAAAATTGCGACAATAGTGTTGGCGACAAAATTATTTGGAATAAGGTTCAAAATAGGCTTACTTGTGCTGAAGATACGAGGGGGACAGGTCAAACTATTGCCGACAATTTGGGTAATCATATTGCCGATAAGAATATCAATCTAGGCGGTTATTATATGTCTGGCACAGGTAGTGACAATAAAGGCCTCTATTTTACCACCGGTGATCGTGTCGTTTTTCCTACGGGAATAAGTATTCCTTACAATAGTCCAGGGACAGGAAAGGTTCTTACTTCTGATGCCGCTGGTTATGCTACTTGGCAAAACCCAGGCGACGCCAGTATAACGGACGAAAGAATTTTAAGTGCCCTGAAGTTTAACACATTTGCCGCTTACGAAGGTCAGGGTAATGAAATAGATGAGTACGATCTCGGCACATATCGAGCTTGTTTTGTTTCTTCGGTGGGCGATGATGGCAATTTATTTCAATCGTATGTCTGCCGAGCGAAACGAGAGGGGCAAAGTGATATTGCAATAACAGAGGATCAGGGCTTGGTTGGTATTGGCGCCCAGATCAATAGTCCAACTATGTGGCATATGCGAGTTAGGGGTGGTCAATGCCGAGTTACTTGTATTTTCTAAATAACCGAAGAGCAAAATTATACCACACCAACCCGTTTTCATAACTAAGGACTGTCCTTGGGGGAGTCAGACAATATTTATCCACCCCAATTGGCTCGTTCGGGCGATGATTCATGATAAAATGTTGGCGTGATGTCGACCGAGCAAAAAAAATCTTCCCTCGCGCTGTTACTCCTCATTCTCACCGTCGCCGTAATAATGTTCGTTCCAAAGTTGTGGCGGGAGAAGGAGGTGGGGGAAGTAGGGCCGATCGGTGATCCGATTCCAACAGCGGAAGATATTGCTCGCGCCAGAGAATTTGCGGCTTCTCAACCGCCCGGGAAACCACTTACTCCACAAGAAGAGGCGTATATCCAGGATATAATGAATCGTAATTCAGTTACAAACACAAACAATGAACAGAAATAACACTCTTGTTGTCGCTAAATTTTTCTTACTCGTACTCGTCGTTTTAGTGGGGGCTAATTATGTTTTCGCTGAATGGGTTCTTCCGGGCCCCGGGCCCACTCCAGACAATAACAACACCAACGCCCCAATAAATACCAGCAATCTTTCGCAAATAAAAACTGGCCCCTTAACAATTTTAAATAACTTATGGGTCAAATCCGGAATTTTAACAGTCGATAATAAAATCCGGATTGGGACAGAATCAGTTGGAAACGAGTGGGACCCCAATGCGGTGCTGGATATTATGGATGGGCAAATAAGAATTCGGGGTAGTAATACTGATTGCCCCGGAAATGTTTGTCCCACTAATGGCGTTCTAGTTTCGGATGCTAATGGTTTGGCGCACTGGTCAACTCAACCACCCGGTGGTGTAACCAGTTTGTCTACCGATCCCCCAACTAGCGGTATCACTTTCAATTCCGATACATCAATTCCAACAGCAACATCTACCAGTAACGGGATTATTTCTATCTACTCTCCCAAAACTCAAAAACGCATTCAAAATTCTTGTCTCGGCACTAATAAAGGTATGGTTAGTGTCACAGAGGAAGGTATTGCAAATTGCATTGATTTTGTCACTAGCGTTACGGCTGGTAGTGGGCTTAGTAATGGTGGTATCAACACTGGAGATGTAACACTCACCGCCAATGTTGGTAATGGATTGATAATTGACACAGTCGGTGCCCAAGCCAATAAGATTAGACTCAATGTTGATCCCGCGCTTGGCGATGGTTTACGATTTGACGGTTCCAAGGTTGCTTTTGAAGCCGGCACAAGCACTGGTCAAACTTGGCAATGGAGCGGTCCACCAGACAACAAATGGAATTTGGCCTCATTCCCTAATCCTCCGACAGCCAATGCTTTACCAGGTGGGTCGGTAATGTATTTAAAACGCAAAAGTGCAACAACTCAAAATTGTCCGGCGGCACTACCATCGCGTTGGCCAACCAGCGGTACGAACATTGAAAGTGTTGGTCATGCGACTAACTTTAATTACACTACTATTTGCTACAACACGACTAACTCGGTTCAGGTTATACAACTCAAGGCAACTTCCACGGCGGCGGTATTACCTTGCCCGAGTGGCTGGTCCACACTTACTGGCTCTAATTTTGGTGATACTAATTGCGGCAATCCTCTGGTTAATCTCTCTTGCAATGCTGAATGGGCTCCCGGTGGGACACTTACCAATTATGTCCGTACTTGCTATTTATGATGTTTAGAGTAGCAAGGAGTTGCTTGATTGCAGTGTTATTTTTTCTAGCACTGACTAATGTGTCTTTAGCCGAACATATTGCTGGGCATGCTTGTGACCCGGCTTTTGATGGTTGGTGTGAACCCAAAAGTAGCCCTAATTTTTGTTCGTCAACAATAGGCGATCTTAGGTGGCCCATCTTGAACCCAGCCGGCATAAACTCTTCTTGCGCTATGCCTTTAAGCGGCGAATCGCTCGTGGATCAAGAGAAGACTGGACCATTAACTCTTACATCAACTACCACTATTTTAAACCCCGGAAATTTGACCGTGAAAAACAAAATTGGTGTTGGGCCGGCTTTTAGTTCTGGACCCGAAACTCAGCCAACCGCGGCTTTGGATATTGATGGCACTATTCGCTTGGGGTATGGAGCTGGGAGTTGGAATGTTAATTCAATGCTCACTACTGATGCTGGTGGTCGTGCCACATGGGGGAATGTTCTTACTACACCTATTACCACCTTAACCGAAGGTTATGGCATTGATATTACTGATGGTCTTGAGCCGGGCTCAAAAAATATCGCTATCGATTTTACCGAAGTGCAGGAGCGCATGGGGGGTATATGTCCTGAAAATAATGTCATGTTTCGTGCTCCCACCAATGTTCCCTCTGGCGACTGCATCCCGGTTGTTAAAAGCGTTAGCGCGCCCAATAGTAGTGGTTTAACATCGATGGGTAGTTCCACGCCCAATGTTACTTTTTCTGCCGGCAGTGGTTTAGATGTTGATCCAGATAATGATTGGCTTTTTTTGCAATCGCCGAATAGTAATTCGGGTCTCTCAACCTCAACAACTGGACAGCTTAAATTTAGTGATTACGGTTGCACAACCGCTAGGCCCTATTGGCGATGGAGTGGTACAAATTGGCTTTGCGATCAAGCTTACGCGGCGGGGACTAATAAACCCGGTGATAATATTATGTATATAAAAAGTCCTGACGATATTCCCTTAGCTTTTATTCCAACTTGTCCGACTGGTTGGTCTGAAATTGTTTCTCTTATGCCAGAATATGTCGGCCTTAACACTACAAGATTTAATAACACCCGTATTTGCTCTCGTAATAATACAGATATCTGTTTAGTAATGTACTTACGCGACAAAGACAAGAACGACACACAATTATCCTGCCCAACTGGTACCAATTGGAATACCGGACCGTTTTTCGGGGAGAGGCCATACACTAACGCCGCCGGTGCTAGTTATCGGAATAATGTTCGAATCTGCAC
>CAYIFC010000002.1:0-35330 GCA_964362645.1 uncultured Candidatus Saccharibacteria bacterium | reverse complement strand
CCCGGATTTAAAGCTTGAGAAGCTTCCGTCCTAACCGTTAGACGATAGGGCCTTAAAAAATAAAATAGCACAATATTTACATATAAAAAAGGGCATCCAAGGGATGCCCAAATTTAGTACGCTGGTTTCGGCTTGAGAAAATCTCTGAATACTAGTTGTTTGTTCTGTGTTTTCACTGGCTTTGGCGGTTGAACTATCAGTAATTGTCGTGGTGGTGACTCTATAGTTCTAGTCGCCACCAGTGGCCAATACAAGTCTTCTACCGCTACACGACCGTAAGTGGTCCAACGGACATTATTGAGCGCGTGTTCTTCACTAACGGCCCAAGTCGATCGAATGTAGATCAAACGATCCGGGAGTTTCTCCCAAACGTCATACTCTCTCCAAACACTCACTTCGGCCTCCTTTCCGAAAAAAGTTACAAATTACAATTCAAGGACCAGGTCTCCAGCCCCTATTATACCAGATGTGCAGAAAATTGCAAGCCCCCGAAAACTACCTCTCTTCCCACTCTTTTTCTTGGCGGCAGAGGAGGTTGGGAGCAAGAGTGGGGTCGGCCATGATTTCTAGCACAAGTTTTTCGAGGCGAGTTGATTGCGAACCTTTGACTAAAATTAAGTCTCCGGCCGTAATAAGCGGTTCAAGCGCTGTGGCCGCGGCGGATACTTCATCAAACGACATTATTTTATCCGGACTCATCCCCCCGCCTGCTCCCGACTCTGTGGGAGGGCGGGCAGGCTGCTCCTTCGCCGCTTCAGCAATAAATTTGGCCCGCAAGCCAACAGTGATTAGAAAATCTACGGACTTAGTAACTTGCTTACCGACCGCGCGATGCGCTTCGATAGTCTGACTCCCCAACTCCATCATATCGCCCAAAACGGCGATCCGTCTGCCGGCTTTAATCGCGCCTAGTGCCTCAAGCGCCGCTTCCAGCGCGAGCGGTGAGGAGTTGTAGCTATCGTCTAGGATCAAACTCCCTTTCTCCCCCTTTAGCAGGCGACCGCGTCCGGACGGTGCTTCGTACTCCGTTAAACCTTGCGATAGAGTGACTAAATTCAATTTAAGCACCGTGCCCACGGCGAGGGCCGCTAAAATCGGATAAATTTGCTGACGGCCAAAAATACCGGCCACCGAAAGCGGCATACTATTACCAGCGTGATCAAATTTGAAAGTTATTCCTTTCGGCACATCCATCCCCTCACCAACAGTATCGTAAATATAATTATCGTTACTGGCCCTAAAAGAAGCACCCTCATTAAAACCGTAACTAATAATGGTACACTCGCCTTGATGCTGTTTAAGCCAAGTGATCAGTTCGGCCGTGTCGGCATCATCATGATTAACTATTATTGTCCCACCCGAACGCACAGACGCTAACAAAAAACGCTTTTCTTTAACTAAACTATCGCGCGTAGGAAAAAACTCGATATGCACGGGCACGGCTGGCACGCCGGTAAAAACGGCAATGTCGGGTTTAAGCCATTTGGCCAACTGCTTGATATCGCCCACACGATCGGCGCCCACCTCCAGCACAAGCCACTCGGGGTACGGCTCACGGAAAAGAATCAAGCCTAAACCATGAAGTAAATTACTAACCCAACCCTTGGCGCTCCCCCAAACATTAGGTCGGCCCAAAATACTCAACGGCACGCCAATTTCACTATTAAAACTCTTCTCGCTTCGTCGAAGATTTAAATGCGGAGCCAGCGCCTGATAGATCGCATCCTTAGTACTAGTTTTGCCGAGATTACCAGTGATAGCAATTATTTTAGGCTTATACTTGCGCAGAATCGCCCGCGACTCTACCGCCAACAGTGCCACAATAATCGAACGAAAAAGTTTTTTTATCATAATATATATTAGCGGTCGGGTGGAACTTGGTAATAGTTTAAGAGAAACTTAGTTAAATGGATAAAGGGGTCAGTCAGAGTTTCGGACGAATACTGAGCACCGCGCGGATTGACAGCATAAAGAAAAACAATGAATTTGGCTTCGTAAGCTGGAAAGTAACCAAAGAAGGAATGGAGGAACTTACCCTCTTCGTAACCCCCACCAGCTTTAGGAATCTGGGCCGTCCCGGTCTTGGCGGCGACTTGATAATGCGGTAGCTTAGCCCGGCCACCAACCAACGCTTCGTCAACCACCTTAACGAGCATGGAGGTAATCTCAGCGGCTGTTTCTTTCTTAATTACCTGCCGTGACTTCGGCGCCTCGCGCGCTAACTCGCCCTTACTACCATCTTGATACACCAACTGCTCCACCACGTGAGGAGCGGGTAATACACCTCCAGCCGCCAACACCGAGAGGGCTCGAGTCATGGCGATTGGCGAGAGCGAAACTCCTTGCCCATACGAAGCAGTGGCCGCAGCAATCTCTCCCCCCTTCTCTAAATTAGCAATTAATCCGGCCGTCTCGTTCGGCAAATCGATCCCCGTCTTCTCGCCAAAGCCAAAGGCCGAAAAATAATTAATAAATTTTTGCTCACCTAACTTTTGTTGAGCAAACACAGCGCCAGTGTTTAGTGACTTACTTAGAACGGTCTGCATCGAAACTGTGCCATGAGCGCTGCCGTCGTAATTACCGATCGTGCGATTAGCGATCGTGAGCTTGCCCCGATCAACGTAGGTGGTTTCCGCCGTTACGGCGCCTGCGTCAAGTGCCGCGGCCATCGTAATAGGCTTAACGATTGAACCCATTTCAAACACCTTTTCCACGAGCGGGTTGGGCAGGAGCGAAATATCTTCAATCTTTTCGCCCGGATCAAAGTTGGGACTAGAGCCAAAGGCTAAGATCCGACCCGTCTGCGGATCCATTACAATACCGCCTAACTGATCCGGTGACCAGCGCTCCTGAAAGGCAGCCAACTCATCCTCCAAAAAACGCTCAACATTTGGCTCAATCGTAGTAACGATGCTTGCTTTGGTTTCCTCCTTCTTACCAGCTAAACTACTGCCCAAAACTTCACTCCAAATTCGCGCCAGAGAACTGGATTCGCCCGACGGCGTTAAAAGCTCATCATATTGCTTTTCTAAACCATAACGACCAGCGAATTCGTCGTCACGATAGCCTAAAAAGCCGATGGTGTGTGCAGCTAAACTTCCAGCTGGATAAAAACGCCAGCGTTCAGGATGAACGGAAACACCAGCTAATTCAAGATCGTTAATGGCTTTAGCTTCCGCTTCGCTTAATCGAGTAGCTATTTCTTCGTAAGGGTCGTCGTCCTTGCCAGCCTTAGTCATAAAAGATTCTCCATCAAGTGCTGGCAAAACAGTCGCCAGTTTGGCGTAAGTGACCTGATTATCGATAACTAAAACGGGATTGATCGCTAATAAAAAACCGCTCTCAACGCCAGCCGCCGAGACCAGTTGACCATTCCGATCTTGAAAAAAAATACTTCCGCGATCAAAAACCGCCCCTGCCGGCCGAGTATACTGGCGATTGGCTCGTGCCCGATAGTCGCCACCAGCAATAACCTGCACAAGAAAAAGGCGGCCCAGCAAGATTGCGGCCACCACCACGGCAACAGCTTTAAGTAAGCGTATTCGGCCAGTAGTTTTAACGCTCATTACTTACGCCTCCTAATGCCAGGCGCTCAGCCCGGTCAAGATAAGCAAACGAGGAATCAAAGGTTGGATCGGTAAAGCCGCGCTCGCTCGCTAACTCCATCGTAATCTTACTGCTGGCACGAATATAGGTTGATTCCAAACGGGCATTGACTGCACCGGTTTCATTTAAACGTCGCTTGATCGCCTCTTGGTCAACGACAACGGCGATACTTTGATGAACAAAATAAAAGTAACTACCGATCATCACCACCAAGACACAGAGCAAAAGCCAAAAGTAACGCTGGCGTGATTCTAAATTAATATTTCTATTGGTCATCTTGTTTTAAAATTGATTTTTCGATAATTCGGAGTTTGGCACTTCGCGCGCGGGGGTTTTGCTTAACTTCTTCGCGCGTGGGAGTAATTGCTTTCTTATTTATGATTCTCCCGTCTCCTGATTGCTTTTGTTGTTTAAAAAAATCTTTAACAATCCTGGCCTCCAAACTGTGGAAAGTAATAATCGCGATCCGCCCACCGGGTTTGAGCACTTGCCAACTTGCCGCCAGAGCTTCTTTAAGCGCGCCCAACTCGTCATTAACCACAATCCGCAGGGCTTGGAAAGTTTTGGTGGCCGGATGAAGTCTCCCCTGGCAATACCAGGCCGGCACGGCTTGCTCGATGACACTAACCAGATCGGCAGTTGTCGCCAACGGCTTTACGGCCCGGGCCTCAACTATCGCTTTAGCAATCCGCCGCGAGAACTGCTCCTCACCGAAAGCGTAGATGATGTCGGCCAGCGTTTCTTCGCCCCACTCATTGACAATCTCCTTGGCCGTTAGTGCTCCTTCAGCCGGCTGATCACTAAAGGTCATTTGGAGTGGGCCAGAACCTTGGAAAGAAAACCCGCGCGCCGCATCGGCCAACTCATCGCTAGAGAGACCGAGATCCATAAACACAGCATCTACTTGCTCCACCGCGGCTTGAGCCAAAGCTGAACTCAAGTGTCGAAAGTTGGTTTGAATCAGAACATTCTGACAGTAGCCCATCTCCATCCGACTTTTGGTCCGCTCGAGTGCCTGACTGTCGGCATCGAGACCAATCAACTTACCTTCCAGACCAATAACCTGACAGATGGCCGTAGCGTGGCCGCCGCCGCCCAACGTGGCGTCAATTACTACCGAACCAGGACCAATCTTTAGCCCCTCAATACTTTCTTTTACAAGGATCGGAACATGAACACTCATGTTCTAGAGAATGCCAATCTCACCCAACTTTTCGGCTAGCACATCGGCCTGCTTTTCAATCCGCGTTGTCTGCTCCTTCCAACGCTTCTCGTCCCACACCTCCAACCGCTCGTGGATACCGGCAATTACCACCTTACTCTTGAGTCCGGCAAATTCCTTTAAGAAATCGGGAATCAAGATGCGACCCAAACCATCGACTTCCTGCTCCACGGCCCCAGCGAGCATAAAGCGGTGGAAACTCCGAGTGTCGGCGCGGCCAAGCGGGAGTTTGGCGAGCTTCTCCAGCACTTGCTGCCACTGTTTGAGCGGATAGATAAACAAGCAGTTGTCCAAACCACGAGTGAGGACTACTTTTTTGCCAAGGAGCGAGCGAAAACTAGCGGGGATCGCCACCCGCTTCTTCGCGTCGAGACTATGGCGATGCTCTCCGATCAACATTTTTCTAGTTTACCACTTTAACCCACTACCCCCTAATTTTAAACCACTTTCTCCCACTTGCCTACCCTACTTATCCACATTACCTATGTGTTTATAGTGAAGGTAGATTACCTAACTCACCCCGGCCTACGGCTCGACCCTCTCTTACCCTAAGAGAGGGTTAAATTCAGACACAAAAACATTCCAACATTCTTGAGAATGTGAGAATGTTTATGCAGAAATACTCGATTGCAATACCCAGATCGAGAGATGTTGTATAATTAAAGGATGGTAATAACCAGCAAGAAAATACTGACCATTTTATTGTCAGTTTACTGTTTCTTTTCAGAAATCTATTGGTTATATCGATCAGTGCCAGGCTTACTTGATGATATGTACAATATGATTCCGTTTATTTTCCGATGCGCCCTGCTTTTTACACTAATTTGGTCCCTTTTTGGGCGGCTATCTGACGAGCACTCTAGAACAATAGCCGACGACATCAAATTCCACTTTCCCAGGCAAGCTCTTGTTTTTATTATGTCGATAATCCTTGTTGTTCAAATCCTTACCGCAGTTTTTTAGTCGGATTTTGGGCGGAGGAGGGGGAAGAAGATGACTTCGCGGATGTTGGTGGTGTCGGTGAGGAGCATGGTGAGGCGATCAATACCGATGCCGACGCCGCCGGCTGGCGGCATACCGTACTCGAGCGCTTCGACATAATCTTTATCAAAAGTTTGAGCCTCTTTATCGCCTTCTTTGCGCTTGGCTTCCTGCGCTGTAAAGCGTTCGGCTTGATCTACTGGATCATTTAGTTCCGAAAAAGCTTTGACTACTTCTAGACCGCCAATTATTAACTGGAAGGCATCAACCAGAGCAGGATTTTCGAGTTTGGCCTTAGCGAGTGGCAGATAATCGCGCGGGTAATCAATAACGAAAGTTGGTTGGATTAATTTCGGCCGGCACACTTTTTTATAAATCGCATCCAGAATCTTTTCTCGCCCATCACTTGGCTCAATTTTAATGGCAAACTGACTGGCTTTCAAAGCGAGCTCTTCGCGCGTAGCGATGGCCGGATCAGCAATCAACGCATGGCGCTTGAGCAGATCGTAAAAGGTGATAACACGGAAGGAGTCGGTGAGATCGATCATCGTGCCCTGGTAACTAAACTTGCTCCGGCCAAAAATCTCTTTAACTAATTTTTTAAATAAAGTTTCTACCCGATCACGCATCGCGGCCGCATCAGCAAACGCTTCGTAAAACTCAAGCATCGTAAACTCGGGGTTATGGGTCGCATCAATCCCCTCGTTGCGGAAGTTGCGGCCGAGTTCATAAACACGCGGGAAGCCGCCAACCAACATTCTTTTTAAATAAAGCTCCGGCGAAATACGTAAAAAAAGATCGAGCTCGAGTGCGTTGTGATGAGTCTTGAACGGCTCGGCACTTGCCCCCCCAGCTTGCGCTTGAAGCATCGGCGTCTCTACTTCTAAATAATCTTCATTATCTAAATATTCACGAATGCCTTTTATTATTTTTGCCCTGGTTTCAAAACGCTTTTTAACCTCTGGATCCATTAAGCTATCCAAGTAACGGCGACGGAAACGCTCTTCCACATCCTGCAGACCATGCCACTTGTCGGGTAATGGCCGCAGACTCTTGGCGAGCATCGTCCAACTTTTTGCGAGCAGAGTCTTCTCCTCCCGTTTAGTAAGAAAAAGTGAACCCGAAAATTCTATCCAGTCTCCAATATCAACCGTTTCTACCAAATGAGCAAAAGCGTCCGCACCCAGATCGTCCTCTTTGGCCAGCACCTGGAGCTTACCCGAATCATCAACTAAGTCGATAAAGGTAATCGCCCCCTGACCGCGCATCGCCATTACTCGGCCAGCGATCTTTACCGCCTTCTGACTTTTGACCAAAGTAGCAAAACGTTTGACCGCTCCGGCGGCGTCAATGTTAGCCGTGGTAGTAATCGGGTAGGACTCGCGCCCGAGCTCTTTAAGACGAGCGAGCTTCCCCGACCGCGCGGACCTTACCTCATCAAGTGATGCCATGTTATTTTATTTTAACAATCTCGTAAGCCAATTGACCCTTGGGAGTCGTAACACTAATTTTACTACCAGGCTTATTGCCCATCAACTTAGAACCTAAGGGTGAGAGGTAAGAAATTTTGCCCTGGGTTGGATCCACCTCTTCTGGGCCAACGATCAAGAGTTCGGATTCGCTTTTGTCGCTCGACTTTTTAACCACCACCTTAGAACCAACTTGTACTGTCCCGCCATGATGTTGGGTTATGATCTCACAAGTTTTTAAAATATTTTCGATTTGTCCGATCCGATCTTCCGTGTCGGCTTGCTCCTCGCGCGCCGAATGGTACTCGGCATTCTCGGACAAATCACCTAGAGATTTAGCAAACTCGAGCCGCTCAGCAATCTCTTTGCGCTTAATAGTTTTTAGATTAGAAAGCTCGGCCACCAACTCATCACACTTTTCCTGGCTCAAATAATGCTTTTCTTTAGATTTATCCATGTTGGGGTCTATTCTAACAGGCCTAAGGCGTGGTGGTCAAATATTCTGGCGCATAGATCGTTAGCCAGTCGAGCAATTGCCGCATGACCGAGGAACTACCTATCAAATTCAAGCTTGACCCCTTCTCCATCACCACCGCAAAGGCATAGCGCGGCGCTTCGTAGGGGAAGTAACCAACCACCCAAGAATTGACTTCTTTCTTGGTTGTACCAAGCTCGGCCGTGCCAGTTTTACCAGCCACAGCGACCGCCGGTATCGACAGTGCGGCCGCCGTCCCTTCGATGACCGAAAGGCGCATCCCCTCCCTCACCACCTTAAAGTCTTGGGGGGAAATAGTCTTGGTAATATCGACTGCCACCTTGGGCGTACTGCTGGCTAAAATTTGGGGTGTTAATAATTTGCCAGTCGCAATACCAGCCACTGCTCGGGCCATCTGGATCGGCGTTACTTGGAAACCGTACTGACCAATGACAGTGTGATAGGTGTTACCAATGCGCCAAGTTGGATCATCGGGGAAAGTCGCCGCCTTCCACTCGCGAGTCGGAATATTTCCACTTTCCTCTTTCAAAACCTCTAGACCAGTAGCGCTACCTAACCCGAAAAGTTGGGCATACTTATCAATCCGATCAATTCCTAAGCCGGGTTGGTCTTCAAAACCTCCACCAATCTGGTAAAAGTAAACATCGGAAGATACAGCGATAGCTCGGCGCATATCCGTTGCCCCATGCGCCTTCCAATCTTTAAAAACAGAGAATTCGCCGGGAACAAACGGGTTAGGCAACTTAAGCGCGCCAGTACTCACAATCTCCTTTTCAGGTGTAATAATTTTTTCAGTCAGCGCGCCGAGGGCCATAATTGGTTTAACGATTGAGCCCGGAGTATAGAGACCAACGAGTGCTCGGTCCAAAAATGGCTTTCGTTGGTCATTAAAATATCTCTGGAGTGTTTCCGGCTCCGCGCCGCCCGAGATAAAATTTGAATCGTATTCCGGGTAACTAGTGAGAGCCAACAGTTCGCCGGTTTGGGCATTAATGATTACGCCTGCCCCTCCCGTGAACCCACGCTCCTCGGCTGTTTGCTTAATCAATTTGTAAAGTTGGCTTTGAACACTCCGATCAATAGAGAGCGTCAGATCCTTTCCATCTTCTGGAGTCGCGAGCAAATAATCCGAAGTAAGTTCCCCGCGGACATCTACTTCCTCAATTTGGACACCGACTTGGCCGCGGAGCAAGTCATTAAAGGAGCGTTCCACTCCTGCTCGACCTAAATATTCAGTGGGAAAATAATCGCCGGTAGACAACTCTTCTTCGTTAGGATAACTGATATAACCCAAAACGTGGGCCAAGCCGGTACTGGAAGCGTAATGCCGATCAGGATTATTCCAAGCCAACTCCTCCCCATTGCGATCATAAATAACGCCGCGCTCGGGAAAAAGCGGCGTATGACGCAGAGTATTGGATTCGCTGCGCAAACGGAAATTGTCGCCCTGAAAGGCTTGGAGATTGACTACCTGACCAAACAAGATCAAAAGTATGGTGGCAATTAACAAACTAACAACGACTAAAACGGACTTGCTAATTGGCTGTTCGATCCGGCCCTCAAACTGCTGATTATCGAACGACGGCAGATTACGTGAATCAAGAAAGACTTCGTCCGGATCAAGAGAGCGATAGTGTTTGCGTCTCATAATTTAAATTCTAAACCGCTTTTTCGCTGACTCAACTATGGGCAAAGCCAACACCGCCGCAGAGGAAAACAAAAAGGGATAAGACCAAAAGCCGGCACCAGGAGCGCCATACAAAAGATCGATCACCAACATAAAAATAATCAGTTCAAAAAATCGGTTAAAACTAAACAAACCAACAACTGCCAACGCCACAGTGATCCACCAGGGCAAATATAATACGCTTATTAAGAGAGCAGTATTAGCTACCAATCGTTGTCGCGTCATAAATTTCGACTTGCTTGAGCTGATAGAGGTTAACTGGTGATCGGGCGTAAACGTATTGGAAAGGATCACTCGCGGTGCGCTCCACGTCACCAACCACCGCCAATACCAGCTCTCGACCCAAGGCCGGGACGGTAACGAGCGTACTGGTCCCAATTTCCAACTCACGCGGTAAATCAAGTTTAAAGTTGCCACCACCACGCCCCACTGCTTCCACACCAGCAGATTGCCCGGCCACCGTTACAGCTAGTTTGTGTTCAGGCCAAGAGTAGAGCCGGGCCTTAGCGGTACGCGGATAGACTTCCACGATTTCGCCCAGAATAATCGACCCGTCGACAACTACCAGATCGCCCAAGATTACATGCGCCGACTGGCCAACATCAATAACTAAAGTGTCGTAAGGCGAAGTCGGCGGCCGCGCCAAAATAGAACCAACGGTCTTAGGTTTGAGAGATTGCTCGCGATTAAAGATGGCTCGTAACGACTCAAGCTCTGAGTGCTCCAAGCCTGCCGCCAGAAGTTGGCGCTCAAGAGTGGCCACCTGCTGCTCTAACGTAGCTTCTTCGTTAGCACTTATACTCCAGAGCGGGCGTGCTAAAGCCAGAGCTAGCCGCTCCAGTGACTGGAGCAAACCAGTTAGTGAGGCTAAGTAAAGGAGCCCAACTACCACGATCGGCGTCAAGACTTTCGTTAAGCGAGGAAAGCGGCGCTTATTTGGGCGGTAATTCGTTATCATCACGAAGCAATATATCTTGATACTTCTCTAGATCCTCCAAAATAAGACCAGTCCCCCGCACGACCGCCGTGAGTGGGTCGTCGGCAATTGTCACCGGGATCTTAAGCTCATATTCCAAAAGCTCCTTCATCCCTTGGAGCATCGCCCCGCCGCCCACGAGCACTAAACCTTTGTGCATAATGTCGGACACCACTTCCGGCGGCGTCGTCTCCAAAACTTCTTTAATTCCATCAACCAAGGTGGCAATCGAGTGACCGATCGCTTCTTTGATATCGGCGTCGGTGATGATTACTTCTTTCGGCAAACCGGTCACCAAATCACGACCACGAATAGTCGCCTCCAGCGGCTCGCGCTGTTTCCAAACTGAACCGATCGCGATTTTAACCTCTTCCGCGGTCTTCTCGCCCAACAAAATTTTAAACTCATCACGGACATAGGTAATAATATCGCGATTGAGACGATCACCGGCGATGCGTAAGTTTCGCGACTGAACGATACCGCCAAGTGAGATTACCGCCACATCAGTGGTACCACCGCCGATGTCGACGATCATGTTGCCGACCGGATCGCCCACCGGCATACGAATACCAATCGCCGCGGCCATCGGTTCTTCAACAATGTGCACGATCCGCGCTCCCGCGTTACTCGCCGCATCACGTACGGCCCGGATCTCCACGTTTGTGATCCCAGACGGGACACCAATCAAAACTTGCGGTCGTAAATACTTCCGTGGCTGGAGTGCACCGACGCGTTTAATAAAGTAAGACAGCATCTCCTCAGTAATTTCGAAATTGGAGATAACACCATCAACGAGAGGACGGACAATAGAGAGGTGGGCGGGCGTCCGACCAAGCATCTGCTTGGCGTCATTGCCAATCGCCACGATCCGGTCGGTCTTTTGGTTGATCGCCACAATCGAAGGGTCGGTGACGACAATCCCATGGCCTTTCACATAAACGAGCGTATTGGCTGTGCCTAGGTCAATACCAATATCGTGCGAAAAAAGTTTGTATAAACGCTCAAACATTAGGGGTGATTATTTCGAGTATCTTCGCCTCAGAGACAATTGTCAATTCACCCGTGGCTCGATTTTTAACCTCCACCCCGCCGGCTTTTTCGGCGCGTTCGCTCACCACCACGCGGATTGGCAAACCCAAGAGATCGGCATCGGCAAACTTCTCACCCGGACCCACCTCTCGGTCATCCCACAACACTTCTACCCCCGCTTCAGTTAACTTTTTATAAATTTCTTCCGCGTTTTTTTGGATTTCCACGAGATGTACTTGAAACGGCGCAATTGTCTTAGGCCACACCAATCCTTTGTTATCAGACAAAACTTCCGCCACCGTTCCCATTAAACGGCCGAGACCAATGCCGTAGCAACCCATTACCGGCACAGTTGGCACGCCGGCTTCGTCTTTATAAGTTAGACCAAGTGGCTCGGTAAAGCGAGTCCCGAGTTTAAAAATATTGCCCACTTCAATCGCCTTCTTTTCCTCCCCTAATGGACCTTCGCACTTAGGGCAAGAGGCTTGAGTATTATTGATTTCGGTATTTACCGCCAGGCGACAATTGGAGCAAAGACGGACAGTGTCTTCGCCAGCATCAGTTAATGTTTGGAATTCATAAGAATATTGGGCAAAAGTACCACCACCGGCGAGAGTCTGGTAAGTAGAATCCCCAAGTCCCACAGTGGCAAAAATTCGTTTATAAGCTTCGGCAACACGGTCGTGGTAAACAGACAGGTCTTCCTCGTTACGATGAAACGAGTATAGATCCTTCATTATAAATTCGCGACCGCGCAGGAGGCCGGACTTGGCTCGCAATTCCATTCGGAATTTGGTTTGAAATTGATAAAGCGCCACCGGTAAGTCTTGATAGGAAGAAACGAATTGGGCAAGCAGAGGCACGGCAACTTCCTCGTGAGTCGGTCCCAGCGCAAACTCTCGCTCGCTCGCATCTTTTAATTTATACAGATCGGTCATTGACTCCCAGCGACCAGTAGTAAGCCAGGATTCTTTCGGTTGGAGGGCGGGTAAGAGAACTTCAAGCGCCCCCAGAGAATTAATTTCTTGGCGAATAATGTTTTCAATCTTCTTAATAACCCGCAAACCGAGGGGTAAGTAAGAGTAAACCCCCGCCATCTCCTTACTTATAAACCCGGCGCGGGTTAATAAAATGGCATTTTTAGAAGCTTCATCTTTAGGCGCCTCCTTCCGCGTTTTGGCAAAGAGTTTAGATTGTCGCATCCTCGTATCTTACGCTAATTTGGCACACGAGGTCAAAATAACATTTTACCTCACCCGGCCTGCTGGCCACCCTCTCCTATCCTAGGAGAGGGTTAAATCCGGAGGTTGACTTTTTACTGATTATTTGTTAGTACTAGAAAGAGCCCGACAACGTGTTTGGCTCTTTCATTAGGTATTTGACAAACACGGAGAAAAATGATGATCGTTGAAAAAACTGCTATTTCTGGTCCGCTTTTTGTGCTTGCAGCATCGGTAACAGGCATTCTCCTCTTTTCGCTTGTTTGGTCAGGGTGGAGACGATATTTGGAACGCATCGACAAAGCCGTACACAACTTCACCAATACGGCGAGACCTCTATCTCCAGTGCTTCCGACAATAGGGACCTTGGTGCTGGTGATCACCTATATCGTTGGGGTCACAACCAGCTGGTCTATCCTCCAGAAAAAAACAACAAGTATTTCCACCTACCAAAACCCGGCCGAGCTGGCCCAACAAGAAAAAGTCCTGTCTACCATTCCACCAACCGAAAAAGAAATGGCGGAAAAACGTAGCGAACAAAAAAAGGAGAGTGAAACTAAACCTCACGAAGAAGCCCAGTCGGCGTTTGACCAGTCAATGAAACGGGAAGCGGAAAAAATCCGCCAACGCTCAGGCCAACAACCCTGAAGGAAGCCAGGATTACGACAACTTGGAACCACACGTTGTGGCTCCTTGGAACAAACAACCTACAAAGGAGAGTCAGATGAAGAAGATGTCGCTAGTTATTCTTTTTGTCGGAGTTATGCCCTTCCTCACCGCCTGTAACGAGAGAGTACTGCCTGGGACAGTCGGGAGAGTGAACACGGGCAGCGGCTGGAGCGAGGAATTGCTCTACCCAGGCCTTCATTCCTGTTGGGGACGTGACCAAATATATCTGGTTGACGTAACCAACAAAACCTTCAATGAGAAAATGAACATCCTGGTGGGAGGTAAGGTCAATTTGAGGGTTGACTTTTCCATCCGGGTAAGAGCAAACACAGACAATAAAGAACAAATAAAAAAAGTGTTCGAAAGTGTAACGGCTGCTAATAAACAAATTACGGTGGATCAACTTTACGACACTTTCCTGAAGATGAAAGCTCAGTCAGTCCCCCGTCAGGTCTTCGAAATCCAGCCAGACATTCAAACAGCCGTCGCTAATAGCCCGGCCTTGGCCAATGAAGTGAGAAAACAAATCACAGAGATGGCCTTAGCAACACCGCTTATAGTCGAGGATGCTCAGATCACCAACTATGACTGGCCCGACTCGATAACAAGAGCTCAGGAAGACTTGGTAAAGATTCAACTCAGCGAGGCTGCCGAAACTGCCCAAGTTCGAGCCGAGCTCAAGCGCGCCGAAGGCCGACTGCAAGTGGAGGAAGCCAATAAGTTGGTCGAAGTAAAAAAGGCCGAGGCAGTGGCCGAATCGATCGACATCATTAAGGCCAAGTTAGCAGGATCACCCGAGTATCTCATGTGGCATCAAATTCGAGTTATGGGACAAGCTGCGATGGGACCCAACAATTGCTTCATCCTTTATCCTTTCGCAACTGACCCCGGTCAAATGCGCGCCATGTTGGCAAACGCCAACCTAGCGCAAATGTTAAAACCAGAAGGTCCTCATCCTGAGTTAAAAAAGGACCAAAAGCCGATCGAGCAAATAGAAAATTGATCTTTGGCTGACACTGTCAGCGCCCCCGTGCAAGATTTCATCTTGCACGGGTTTTTTGTTGCAATAGATTCTATCGCACCCGGCCTGTAAGATTATTTACCACGTCTTCGTTTTTGAATCTAATTATTTTAATATTTACACTCTCTAGATATTTTGTTCTTTCCTGATCGTACAAATGCTCGTTGTGATGATCATGATGAGGACCATTAATTTCGATCGCTAACCTTTACTTCTCCCCTCTCCTAGGGGCTGGGGGTGAGGTATTCTAAAACAACCTGAAAATGTCGCTCACCGTCACGAAAACCATAAGGAGGATAAGGAGCGAGAAGCCAACAACATTAACGGTGTTCGCAACCTTAGGTTTAATAGGCGAACCTTTAACTGCTTCAATGGCAAGAAAGAGAACTCGGCCGCCGTCGAGCGCTGGGAAGGGTATGAGATTCAGTAGTGCGAGATTGATTGAAATTAAGGCCGTCAGCGACATAAGATAACCCAAACCAATTCGAGCCGCGCCACCGACTATACCTACTAGTCCAACCGGACCGGTAACTTGAGACAACGCGTCACCATCGCCCTGAAAGAGAGAGGCGAGGAAGAGCGCGAGCGCCTTACCTGTTTCCTTAATTAAATTAAGCGTGACCGAAGTGCCGAAAGTAATGGCCTTATGGATTGGCAAACCGAGCGTACCCACCTCGGCCATCTGGATGCCAAGTCGCGGTGGTTCAGCGCCAACCACTGTTGGCGTAATTTCTTTAACCAACTGATCCCCTGCTCTACTAATTGCAACAGTTACAATCTGATTATTGGCTTCAGCAACAAGTTTTTGGACCTCAATACTAGTTGGATTTTCTACTACGGGCTGACCAGGTAACGCAACTGATTCGACGACATCGCCAGGCTTAAGCTCGGCGAGAGCGGCTGGTGAATCGGGGGCAACTCCAGCGATCAAAAGTTGGTCATTTGTTAAAATATAACCCTCTGGCACGGACTCGCGCGCCGTGGGTAAACCAACGGTGCTATAAGCCAAAACAATCAAAAGCCAGGCTAATAAAAGGTTAAATAATATACCAGCTACCAAAACCCAAGCCTGCGCCCATTTAGACTTATTAGAAATACTGCGCGAAGCGTCTGGTCCAGTGAGCGACTCTTCATCAGGATTCTCGCCGAAAATTTTAACATAACCACCAAAAGGAATTAGGTTGAGCGCATAAGTTGTCTCGCCACGTTTCCAGGAGAAGAGGCGGGGTGGAAACCCGATCGCAAACTCATCAACCCTAATCCGCACCGATCGCGCCGCTAAAAAGTGCCCCAACTCGTGGGAAAAGATCAAAATACTTAAAACAATTATGAAAATAATTACTGACATTTGTTAGCCTAAAATTTCTTTCTCTTTTTTAGTGGTCAACTCTTCAAGTTTGGTGTTGCCACCGTCTATAAACTTTTGTAATTCTTCCTTAAAACGAAACTTTTCGTCTTCCGACATTTTGCCCTCACGCTCATCAGCCTGGATCTTACTCCAAACTTCGTCGCGTGTGCGGCGCAAAGCCACGCGCGCCTCCTCAAGCTTGCTCTTAGCCAACTTAACGATCTTCTCGCGGTTCTCGGTCGTGAGTTCGGGAAAGATGACCCGCAAACCGGAACCATCAACCGAAACGGAAACGCCCAAATTAGAAGCGACGATGGCACTTTCGATCTCCTTAGTCACGCCTTTATCCCAAGGTGCCACTCGTAAAACACGCGCCTCTTCAATCGAAACCGCGGCCAATTCGCGAATTGGCATTTTGCCATCATAAGCCGTAACGAGAACCCCATCAAGAATTGACGGGGTTGCCCGACCCGTGCGCAACTTACTAAACTCGGCGCTTAACCACAATTCAGTTCGTTTAATTTCTTCCTTAGTTTTTGAAAAATTGTAATCCACACCATTAGCTTAACATGCTGTGATATAATTTTCTATATGAAAAAAACCCATCTGCCAGTAATTGTTATTGCCTTTGTTTTTCTAATTGCTTTCGGCTACATAAATTTTAATCCTGATATTCCGGGTGAGTTGGTGAATCGAGTCCCCTTTTTATCTAATTTTTCTTTAGTTAACCCGATTCCGGTTCAAGCGCCTAATGTAAATGGGAATAACATCATCCCTGTTGATGGCCAGGGCTTCTATGGGATGAAAATTGTCAGCGCGAATCAAAATCAAGTTCTTGACCGAACCACCATCATTACTACTGGCGTCCGTTATGTGTTAACCGATGATTCATTAGAAATGTGGCGTATGATTGATCCAGCCACTAATAACACCCAAAATCCCCGCTTGGTGGCGAGACTCACGGCCGTCAATAGTTGGGGACCTTTTACCGTCTCTTTCTCCGATTCAGAAAAAGTGGTGATGGGGAGCGCTAAAGCAGACTTCACTTTCATGTCAGATTCATTGGTACTACTAAAGGCCAAGCAAGATGGTTTACAATACACACATCACAACTTAGTCACCAATGCCCCGTGGAATAGACACGATGTCTCGCGCCAAGATCGAATGTGGACTGATGGTTACGGTGGCTCGATGCACACCGAAGTCACCGGCAGTCCCCTTGTAGATAATTATGCTGATGACACAACCGATATTGAGCTTGATACCGGCGAAACTATGGCCCACATGGCCTTTCCGCCGAAACTGTTTGATCTTGAGGGTTTGTATGGGGCTAACGCTCGGCCGTTTGTCCAGTTTTTTTATGATGATGAACATATTCAAGAATGGATGGCCAATTCAGGATCTGAACTTGACCAAGATGCCGCTGATGGATTTGGGGTGATTGCTTTATTTAGTGAATTGTATAACTCCCCCTTAGGTAGCGAGCTGGGGGGGTGTAACGCTATTGATTGGTCCGATGTTTGCCCCCAACCCCCAAATGGTATTTTGGGCTACGAGTATCGTTCACCTCAACTAATTCACGACTTTATTACTCTTGCCCATTCCAAAGGTTTTAAAATTATTACTTATCTCTACGAACCTGGAGATACTAATTGGTGGGGTACCCAAACAGTAAATACAACTCTCGAATGGATGAGAGGTTTCCAACAAAATTATGATCTCGATGGTTGGTTTTTTGACGGGATGATTGCCGGTGATTTTATGCAAACTTATGAATTTACCAAGCAGGTTAGGCGGGATATTGGTGACGATGGAATTATCTTCCACCATAGTTCGTGGGAAGCCTTGGGTCCATTCCAAAGTCGCGCCGTCCGGACCGACGGTGTTCAAGCCGTCCATATTAATGCTTACACTAATTACCAGTTAGCTGGTGAGACTGGCTCCAACATTCCCGGCGATATTGTCGAAATCCACTTAATCACCAGCCCCTATTTGCACTATTGGTCTACCGGTTACGGTATCGCTCAAAATTGGGGATCACATAAATTGAGCTCTGAGTCGGATGTTTCTATTGACCAAGTACAAACAATGATGGCTTATCTAAATGGTGTTCAGCGACGAGGCACTGTCGGAAATGACTACGACGCTTGGAACCAAGGCTTCAAACCCACTTACGACGCCATTAAGCAAACTTATTTGAACGGCACCTTTGTGCCCTACCAATATCCAATTAACGGGGGACAGCCAATTTACACCACCTTTAACATCACCGCCACCGCCGACTCTGGTGGAACAATATCGCCAACTGGTTTCGTTATCGTCCCGCAAGACAGCAGTAAAACTTATACTTTTACACCGAATACTGGTTTCTATACAAACTTTTACTTAGACGGGAGTGATGTTCCTCTGACTGGTAATAGTTATACTTTCAATCATATTCAAGCTAACCACATAATTGATGTAAAATTTAAACCAATCATTCCCGGCGGACCGGGCAATGGTGGTTCCGAACCCTGCACCGTCAATCGTTCTGGTAATCGCTCTAATGGCGGACTACCTCAAACTAGTGCCGATTTAAACCCCTTAGACCCGAATTGCGCCGCGCAATCGACCACTCCCCCACCGACAATTAAAAAACCTAAATCAGTAATTGCGCCTGAAACATTAGCGGAGTAAAATTTAATCATGTTCACTAAACCCAAACAAACACTTTTCACCTTTTTATTATTAATTGCTTTAATTATCCCTTTCCTCACTTTTGCCCAAACTGTTTCGGCGATAACACTGAATGATCTTTTGGCTCAAGTTTATCGATTACGAGCCCAAGTCGCAGCTTTGATTGCTCTCAAAAATCAACAGGCCGCGGTCGGTAGTCAAGTTTTAACCGAAGGAAATTTTGTGATAAACAGCAGTAATCTAATTCGTCCCACGGGACTCGGATCACAAGACCAATTTGCCACAAGTATCGCCCTCGACCATAACACCGCCTTCTTCGGAGCTCCGGGTGGACCTAGCGGGACAGGAAAAGGCGCGGCCTATATCGCTAATCGAGCAACAGCTTGGGCAACAACAACCCAAAAACTTATTGCTCCCGATGGCGCTAATGGTCATCGATTTGGACAAGCCGTCGCCGTTGATGGTTCTTGGGCCGTTGTCGGAGCCGAAGGGGCTGGCGCGGCTTATGTGTATGAGCTTATTAACTCAACTTGGACCTATCGTCAGAAATTAGTTGCCTCACCCAATATCCCCGGCAATTTTTTCGGCGCGGCGATGGCAATCTCTGGTACCCAATTGTTCATTGGTGCCTATGGTGACACTAGCTACATTGGAAAAGTTTTTGTTTTTAATTACAATGGTTCGTCTTGGGTCCAAACCCAAATTCTTAGTGCTCCCGATGGCGCAAATTATGACTTCTTTGGTTCCGCACTCGCCGTTTCGGGTAATAATTTAGTCGTTGGAGCTTATGGTAATGATGAACCGGGTGGAACAAATTTTGGCTCCGCCTACTTATATAATTTTGATGGCACTTTGTGGCTGTACCAACAAAGGCTTCAAGCACCAGATGCCGGTAGTGGTGACAACTTTGGTGAATCAGTTGATATTGATGACGGTAATTTAGTAATTGGAGCCTCACGAGATGATGATCGTGGAAGTAACGCTGGGGCCGCTTATGTTTTTAACCGTAGTGGTAATACCTGGAATTTCCACAGTAAACTTACTGGTTCTGATTCTGTGGCTGGAAATTGGTTCGGTACCTCTATTACAATTAAAGGAAATGTGTTAGTGGTCGGTAGTCCTAATTGGGGTGACACAGATGGTGTGACAAAGCGTGGCGCTCTTTACCCATTTTTGTTTGTTGGTAATGTTTGGCAGGCACAACCAAAACTATTACCCCCCGCTCCTTGGGGTTCTTATGATGACAACTTTGGTAACGCAGTAGTAATTAATGCCGATCAAATAATTGGCGGAGCTAAAATGGCCGATTGGTTAGGAAACGCCACGGGCGATGCTTACATTTATAACTACGCGGCCCCAACCCCCATCCTCACCTTCACTCTCACTGCCCCAGCCAGCACTGGCGGCACAATCACGCCGATTGGAGTAACCACGGTCAACGAAGGTGCTACTCAAACTTACATCTTCACTCCCAACACTAATTATGGTATCAGCCATCTATTGATTGATAACACGACTCAACCAGCTACCACCACTCATACTTTTAGTAACATCCAGGCCAACCACACTGTCTCAGCCGTCTTTGTCCCTTACGGCGGGCCCGGCGGCGCTGAACCCTGCTCCATTACTAATATTGACGGTAGTTCGCGGCGTGGATTCCAAACCTCTGCGCCATTAGCTCCCTGCAGTGTACAGTAGAGATTAAAACTTGGGCAAAGCGAGAGCTAAGTGTTCAAGGAGAAGACGGCGGGCGGCTGCAGGATCGTTCCAATACTTCTGGACGCGCGACAACTCTTTAGAGGCAGCTATTAAACTCTTATCCGTAAAATTATTTTGAATTCGTTGATGTAAAGCTTTTTCTAGACCGGTAAAAAAGTTGCGCGCCAGTTGCGGATCAACTTCGTCTTCAGTTAGCGGCGCAATGAGCTTGAGGCGTGTGGCTGGAGAAGCGGTAATAAATTTTTGTGCTAAATCGGATTCTTTCTCTCCCCCTTCAACATTAATGATCACTACGCGCGAACGAAGGGTAGCGAGTAGTCGCTCAACCTGTGGGATGATTATAAAAAAGTGGGTACCAGCGGTTGGCTCTTCAAAAAGTTTAAGCAGAGCGTTTTGGGCCTCAATCGTAAATGATTCGGCACTAATAATATAGAAGCGCTTACCGCCAGCGAAAGATTTGTTGGCGGCCCGAGTACTCAATTCTCGACTTTCATTAATCCCAAACACATCGTGGCGCGCAGAATAAAAATCCGGATTGCCAGCCAGCGTTCCGGCGCTCACCTTCTCTAGCGTGGTAAACAATCGCTCAAGTACTTCACCCGGTGCCCCGATCAAAGTATAGGCATGGTGCAATGCCCCAGCCTCTCCCGATTCGACTAATTCTGTAATTAATTTAGCGCTTGGCAAGGATGGTTTTTTTGTAAGTATCTAAATGCTCCAGGGCCACACCGGTACCCTTGGCCACGCAATAAAGCGCGTCATCGGCCAGGATCGCTTTTACCCCCGTCCGGCGATAGACAAGCTCTGGTAGATTGCGGAGCATGGAGGAACCACCGGTCATAATAATGCCGTGATCAATAATATCGGCCGAAAGTTCGGGCGGTGTGTCTTGGAAGACGTGTTTGATCGCCTTAATAATCTCGCGCAGTTCGCTATCGATCGCCCGCACGATCTCGTTGGTTTTGATCTCTGCAAAGCGCGGCAGACCGGTCATGAAGTCGCGACCTTTAATGGTATGGGTCAGTTCCTCTTCCAAAGGCACGGCCGAGCCGATGGCAATCTTAACTTCTTCCGCCGTCTTGTCGCCAATCGCCAGGTTAAAAGTTTTTTTAATATAATCGGCGATCGACTGATCGATCTTGTTGCCGGCGTATTTAACAGAAGTGGAAGCAACGATACCACCAAGCGAGATTACCGCCACGTCGGTAGTGCCACCGCCGATGTCGACCACCATGTGTCCGCGCGCCTCATGGATCGGCACACCGGCGCCGATCGCCGCCAAGATTGGCTCCTTAACCACATAGGCATTTTTAGCCCCGGCCTTGATCGCCGCCTCCACCACCGCGCGCCGCTCGGTGGAGGTAACGCCCGCTGGCACCGACACCATCACATCCGGACGAAAGAGATTGAAACGACCAAGAGCTTTACTGATAAAGTAGCGGAGCATCGCCTCCGTTACGCGGTAGTCAGCAATCACACCATCCTTCATTGGTCGATAGGCGGTAATGTTGTCGGGGGTGCGGCCAACCATTTGCTTAGCTTCGGCCCCTACGGCCAGCACGCGGTTGGTCATACCCGAAACGGCCACCACCGACGGCTCGTTGAGCACAATCCCCTTGCCCGGCACAAAAACGAGGGTGTTCGCCGTGCCCAAATCAATTCCTAATTTGCGTGTAAAAAAACCCATAAATTAAGTTAGACGCTTGATCTTAACACCAAGCGAAGCGAGCCGCTCATCAATGCATTCGTAACCGCGATCAATATAATGAATATTGTGGACCTCCGACTGACCCTTGGCAACGATGGCCGCCAAGATGTAAGCCAGACCGGCGCGTAAGTCGGGACTCTCAACGGAGGCTCCGGTAAGTGGCGTGGGGCCGGTAATCCTTGCCCGATTCTGGCTCATGACCTGCGTTTTCGCCCCCATCCTCACCAAGGTTTCCAGATAAACCAATCGACCTTCGAAGATCGCTTCAAAAACTTTGCTCTCGCCTTCCGCTTGCGTCAGAAGTACCGCCATCAGGGCTTGGAGATCAGTGGGGAAGCCGGGGTACTCATGCGTTTTAACTTCTAGAGCTTGAAGTGGTTTGGTGGGTGCCGTAATCGTTACCGAACTTTGGCCAAGTTTAAACGGCACGCCGATCCTCTCAAAATGAGCGAGTAAAGATTCGAGATCCTGAACTCTAACGCCTTCGACTTTTAGCTTCTTGGCCGCGAGCGCGCCAAGAATAAGAAAACTGCCAGCCTCGATCCGATCGGGCAAAACTTTGTATGGCTTTTTTGCTTCAAGTGGTTTGCCAGCGCGACCCTTAATTGTGATTGTGGGCGTGCCTAAGCCGGTAATCCTAGCGCCTTGAGATACTAGATAGCGACCAAGATTTTCGATCTCCGGTTCGAGCGCGCAATTTTTGAGCACGGTCGTACCGCGCGCTAACACCGCCGCCATCATAAAGGTTTCGGTGCCGGTCACAGTTTGATTCCGGAAAAATATTGTCACGCCATTTAATCCTCCCTTAGGGGCTGTAATTTTATACCCGACTTCGTTCTCTTCTACCTTTGCGCCCATTTGTTTAAAACCGTCGAGGAAGAGATCAATTGGTCGCTCGCCAATAACGCAGCCGCCAGGGTGCGGAAAGTTAACCTTAACTGATCGGGCGAGTAAAGGTCCGGTTAATAGAATCGAGGCGCGGATCTTGCAGGCGATCTCAGGGTCGATAACATGACTGGTAATATTCTTAGTATTAAAACTCCACTTCTTGTTATTCTTTAATACTCCCACACCCAACTTCTCGAGCAAGGCACCCATTTTAGAAATATCATCAATATCAGGCACATCAGTAACACCGTAGCCCGACTTAAATAAGAGACTGGCCGCGAAGGCCTGAACGGCGTCATTTTTAGACCCATTAACTTTAATGGATCCATCAATAACCCGCCGGCCACCAAAGCCGTCGATTACAAATACTTCGCGTCCCACCTTGCCATTGTATGCTCCCCCACCCTTTTTGCCAAACCGCTTGCTTTTTTAGCTATTATATAGTATGAATGGGCTAGTTAGGTTAACAAGATTAGTGGTCTTTTTATGGGAGACGAAGGTGAAAAACGACACAGGTCTTACTTATTCAGAAAAATCAGAAATTATCGAAAAATGGGAGAAGAAATGGGTAGAAGATGCAACTAGGTTCGGATTTCCTGGGATATTGCATATTGATGGATTGATCGGCCTAAAATTCAGTTTTTACACCCACAACCAATTTATGGCGGGGACAATTATTGGTTTACGATACGGCGATGGCTTACCAATGCTTCAAATAAGCAACCCGGAATTTGCCGGCCTACCCATTGACTGTCTCTACCCTTCAGTCAAACAGGGTAAAAGAATGTGGACCATTAAACTGAAGGTGCCTACTGATAGGGTCCAAAATTACGAAATGGAGGAGGATCTCTATCACATTCTTGGAATCCTCCATATCGATTAGCACCGTTAAAACAAAACCCGTGTTATCAGCGCCCCAGAGCATCGGGGCGTTTTTTTATTTTTAGACAACCAAATCTTGGGTTACCAATCCCCTGGTTAGGTGCATGGTCGGGGTTTGGTGGATTTTTTGGTAGGTGCCGTCAGGGAGCTTTTCTTCCACGGTTAGGTAGTAATCGCCGGGCGGCGTGAGGAGGAAGAAGCGGCCGAGCGCGTCGGCGGCGACAGATTTAATCTGCTGATCGATATTGGGAATGTAAGCGTGGATGAGAGCGAACGGTACGGGTAAGTTGGTACCAGCGTGTTTAACTCCCACCACCGGCCGATGGTAGCGCCAAAGATACTTGAGGCCAAACGCAGCAAAGTAAAGCACTAATACGACAATGTTTAAAAGCCGAGGGTGGAACAAAACTTGATACAGCGTTAACGCAAACCCACCCACATACAAAAGAGTGACCACCGTTTTCCGCAGACGCTCGCGCTTTTGCTGGAGGTAGAAGAAGCCACGCTGATTCTTGGCAAACTCGTTCCAGTCGAAACCAACGGGATCGAGCGGGATGTTTTTATTAACAACCTCTCCTTCGTTAATATTGAAGTCGCCGCCAAAATAAAGACTGTCATACAGCTCGTCAGAATTCTTGCCAGTCAGTTTTGCCGACGGGAAAGCATAGTGAGTTTTATTAGCCACCAAATTATAGACACCGGCCGCTGGTAAAAAGAAGCTGTAACGACCATCAAGGTCGGTAATGGCCGTATTTACATCAGCCTGCCCTTTTCGTACCACCACATAGGCTGGATCAATTGGTCGTTTAGTAACCGAATCATAAACCACGCCCCACGGTCGTTCGCGTTTTTTTAGACCAAAAGCTTTTAAAATAATGTTAATAAAATTTAAGATTAATAAATATAGATCGGTGAATGAAGCAACCTTGGCCGAAAGAGCCAATCCTTCAATTACTCCACTCGCCAAACCAACACCAATGGCCAAAGGGGTAACAACTCGACCGGCAATTTTAATGCCACGAGAAAAAACTGACCCAACTCCCCCCACCACCAAACTCCCGACTAAACGCTTTATCGACTGATCACGGAAGTTAAGAATATGGATACTGATTGGGTAACGGCCGGGTTTTAGAAATGGCGCGAGACTGGCTAAATATTGTGACTTATCATCGGTAGAACGGAGAAGGAATGAGGTGAGTGGCTTCTTACTCACCGGATCGCCGATCGTCAAACCAATTGCTTTTAAGGCCTCTGGCAACCGCGTGGCGTCGATGGTAATCGTCAGGGGTTTGCTGGCATTAACGCCAATCGCTTCGCCACCGGCAAAGAACTGTCGTCGCTCACCCGGTTGGAAGAAAACGAAATCGCCCAGATTGAGGGCTTGGATCAGTGGATCGAGCGAAATTGCTGCCGGAAATGATTCGAATGGATCAGGAATAGTTGGCCCCCCATCTCCACCATCAACGCTTGGATCATCGACTGGATCAGGCTCTGGTTCTGGGACAGGCTCTTCCTCCTCCGCTTCTGGAATAGGTACATTTTCCGAAGCTACCGCACCAGAAGCATAAGTTCCGGAATCACTGTAAGCAAAAATAGTGTAATAGTATGTTGTCCCCGCGACAACACTACTATCAACTGCACTCTGCCCCGTACCGTCGTAAATGAGTGAACCGCTAGTGGGTGATGTAGGAAAGAAGCTAGTACTCCGCATTATCCTAACTCCCGCAAAACCGGAAAATGATGGGTTCTGCCAAGTTAAATTAATTACTTGAGTGCCAGTATTGTAGGTGACAGTAAAATTGCTGGCGTTAGTTACAACCACCGGATAAGTGCAGCTGCCGTTATCTTGCGTCGCTGACGAATTATAATTGCTCGCTGCCGAGTCAGTACAACCAAGTACTGGGTCAGGATCAGGAGTACCGCCGCCTCCGTCTGTCGATGCCGGAGCATCAACCGTCAAATTAACGTCCACACCGTCAGTAGCCGCTTGAGCCAGCGGCAAGAAAATAGTTAGGCCGATAATCATAAGTAACCAAAATTTGCGCATAAAATTATTGGACAAGAGCCGTCACAGTGAGAGTGGCAGTGTAACTACCAGCCGTTTGAGTTTTACTCGCGCCGGTGGCCGCTTGGAGTTTAACCGTCGTGGCCGTACCAGTCGGCTGATTACTAGAAGTCGAGCTGGCAATTGTGCGATTAGTAGTTGAGAGACCGTCCCAACAACTACTGCTGGTATCAAGAGCGCCAGTTCCACAGACGGCGCCGTTATCTTTGTACCGAGTTGTAATGTGAGTGCCTTCAGGACTAAAGCCGAATAAGGCGGAGCTAGCGGCAATCGTCCAAGTGTAATCCGGCACGGCGCCAGCAGGAGAGTAATCAGTAAAGTTATTAGCCCCAGCCGTTAAGGCGGGGTTAGTTGAGGCTTTAATGGCTAAAGTGTAACCAGCGGGATTGTCGGTGGTAACGGTCCAAGCGGCCGAACCGAGAGAGCTATCGCCGCTACCGTCAACCGCCGGGCTCATCGAAACGTTGCCCGGCGCGCTAACGGCCAAGTATGACTCGAGCATTGGCCGATAACCTGCGCGCAAGTTGTAAGTGGCACTCGTGGAAGTACTCGTGCCAAGCTCGCCTAAAGTATCGCCAATTTCGTAATTTGTAGAGGTCGAAAAACCACCAGCAAAGTTAAGGCTATCGGTTTGAATTTGATAATTAGTACTACTCGCCACTTCACCGAAGGCATTACTGGCAAACACCAAAGCTCCGACGATAATAATAAATATTAGGGCAAAAAGGAGGCGTTTAAGAATTAGCAAAAATAAAATAAGTAGCAACCCCGCGCCCAGAATGATCATTATCTTCGGTGACGGCCACGCTACAAAGACAGTACTAGATTGGTCAACAATATCGCCATAACCGCGATTGAGCGAGACAGTGGCACGGTAAATACCAGGAACAAGATCAGTTGGTAAAGTAACTTCCCGCACCCGGCTCGACTGAGGCAACACATACCACGGGTCAATCACTAATTCTCGATCTTCACCAATTCCGACTGACTTAATGGCCGCCAAACCATAAGGATTTAGGTAGATGGAACCAGAGTTGTTAAAGCCAAGCAGAAGTTGACGCTGATTTTTTTTACCACTTACAGCCACTGATTCGAGTTCGCCCGCCGCGGCCACCGCGCCCGGCACCCGCACAAAAAGTAGGCTACCCAGCCGCGTTACTACTTTGGCGTCCTCGCCAGCCTCGGGCTGGACCGAGGCCACCGAAAAAGTTACCGTACCATAAAAACCGCCAGGCACAGCTGTCTCTGGTAAGCTGATTGTCACTGGCACTTCTTGTGTTTGACCAGAAGCTAAAAGAAACTCTCGCTGATTAAATTCCAAATACGGCAGGATTGAATAAACCTCGTTCGCCAATTCCTCCGCACCCACATTTACCCAAACTGGAGCTGGAGTATTGTTGACGATCTTAAAGTGCTCGGTTCGACTTTGGCCAGGACTTAGAGAGATCTCACGCTTAGCCGGTGTTAAAACTATTTGTTCGGTCGCCGCTAAACTACTAACGGGGAGGGTCAGGCTAACTAAGGTGATTAGAAATAATAGCTTCTTCATTGCTTAATTGGCGTTAGGATAAAAACATAGCGATCGCTTGAGGGACCGCTGGGGTATATTGGCGTGATCACTCCGGCTTGACCACTCGCATCAAACTCAACCTGCACTTCGTCAGAAAACATATTTTTTAACTGATTCTTAATTGCTTGATCACTGCCAGGCTCGCCGGTGCTCGGCACGAGCACCACCCCCGTATCAGGGTTAAATGTGGCCTTCGATCCTCCAGTAGTACCCAGATTATTAATTTGATTAACAATAGCTTGCAATTCTTGCTCAAACTCAAGTTTAAGCTCGGCGCGAATTTCTTCTTTTAGCGCATCTTTGTTTGCTTGCTCATCATCCTGCCACCAATTACCCCAAGCCTCACCAATCTGTCCAAGGTAGTAAGAAATGTTGTTGCCAATAGTGACTAAAAAGTCGCTCAAACGGCGCCAAGCCAATCCCAAGCCGTTACCAACTTCATCGAAAGCTTGAGCGGTCTGGGCCGACTGACTTACAACTTCAACCCCTCGGCCTAAATCTTCGCGCACCGCCGGCTGATTAAAGAACTGGAATCCAGCGACCGCACCTACTAATAGCAAAACCGAGAGCAAGGCGTGTTTGACAGGCAGAGGGATCGGCACGTGACGGCGCTCGGAAGCTAATTCGCCAAGCGATAACAAGGAGTCCTCGGGCACGAACCAGTCGGGGCCAATTTTTTTTGCCCCGCCTACCTCGCCATGGTCGCACCACATTTTAAGCGACACCGAGTCGGCACCGACTAACTTGCCGGCGCGCTCGAGCGAGAGATACTTTTTTTCTGACGAACTCGCGCTCACTCTTTCATTATAAAACAAAAGCATGCTAGGGTATAGGCAATGAAAGTGGTTAGCGTGGTGCCTCTCACCCGAGCACCACTCGGAGCGGAGTTAACCTACTTTACCGCCGCCGAGGTGGTCCCGGGCGCTCTGGTTGTTGTGCCGGTTAAAAACCGTCAGATCGATGCGTTGGTTACGAAAGTGACGGTTGTTGATAACGTTAAGATGGCGGTAAAAACTGCCAACTACCCCCTGCGGAAAGTCAGTCAAGTTAAAGCCAAACAATTCTTCTTACCCCCCTTTCTGGCCGCTGCTCACCGAGCGGCCGACTATTTTGCCGCCGAATTGGGACCAACCATCAAACACTTTGTGCCCCAACCGATCATTAATGAGCCTGATCCAAAATCGAAAATTGTGTCGCCACCACCCCCAAGCCCGGTTGCTGGCCGAGACGAAAAGAAAGTCAAGATCGATAAACTAGTTCTCCAGGAATCAGACGCCGAGCGCCACATTCATTACAAAAGTTTGATTCGCGAAGAGTTTGCCCGCGGTCACTCCGTCTTCTTCTGTGTGCCAACGGTAACCGACGTGGAACGCACGGCCGAAATTATTTCCAAAGGGATTGCTAATTATACCGTCGTCCTCCATCATCGCCTATCGGCCAGCAAGTTAAAGAGTGAGTGGCAACACGCGGTGGAAATGGAGCATCCAATTCTTGTTATTGCCACACCCCTCTTCCTCTCGCTCCCCCGCCACGACTGGCGGGCCTTAATCGTCGACCAAGAGAGTTCTCCTGCTTACAAAAGTTTAACGCGACCATTTGTGGACGCCCGCAAGTTTACCGAATTTTTGGCGGAGACTTTAGGTGCCAAATTAATTTTTGGCGACACTGTGCTCCGAGCCGAAACGGTGTACCGAACCCAGCGCGGCGACCTCCTCCAACTCTCGCCACTCAAGCACCACATTGCCTCGGGTGCTGACTACCACTTAATTGATCTGGCCAAAAACAAGGAGTTAAGTGGCGGTGTGAGTCATGACCTACTGGCTCTCATCGACTATGCCCGCAAGCAAAGCGAGAAAGTTTTTATCTTCAGCCACCGCCGTGGCCTCTCACCGATTATCGTCTGCCAGGATTGCGGCCAACTCGTGCGCTGTCGGCGTTGTGCCGCACCTGTAGTGCTCCATCAACAACAGATCTTTCTGTGCCATCACTGTGGCGACGAGCGGCAATCCGACGAAATGTGCCGTAACTGCGAGAGTTGGCGTTTAACGGAGTTAGGTACGGGTATCGATCAAGTGGCCAAAGCAATCAGCACCGCCTTCCCCGATCTCCCTCTCGCCCAGCTCGACAGCGACAGCGTTAAGACCAGCAAACAAGCCGAAGGGATTGTTCGAAAGTTTATGGCCTCATCCGGCGGCGTCATCATTGGCACCGAAATGGCTCTCTATTATTTGAAGGAGCGAGTAGAAAATGTGGCCATCGCCGCAATTGACTCAATGCTCGCTCTCCCCGACTTCCGCACTAACGAGCGAGTCTTCGGCCTCCTTTCGCGACTCCGAGGCATGGCGAGTAAGCGGCTCGTGCTCCAAACGCGGCATCCCGAGCACGGCCTCTTCGACCTTGGTCTCAAAGGGCAAGTCCTCGACTTTTACCGGCAAGAAATCGCCGAGCGTAAAACTTTTGGCTACCCGCCGTTTACCATTTTAATAAAAATTTCGGTTACTGGTCGCAAACAAGACGTCTTGCCTAAAGTTAAACATCTAGCCGACAAGTTTAAAGATTATGAGCCCGATGCCTACCCCAGTCGCCACCTCTCTGGTAACGAAAATTATCGCGGCAACATTCTGATCCGGCGTAAACCCGAAGAGTGGCCGGAGGAGTCGCTCGTCACTCTCCTAAAACACCTAGGCCGCGCGGATGAGGTGACTGTTGATGTCGACCCCGCTGATGTGCTCTGATTAAGCAATGAAAGAGGTAATTATCCAAGAAGGAAGCGAGGTTTTGCGGCAATTGGCTAAGGCAGTGCCCTTGGCCGACATTACTGCGCCCACTTTTGTAAAGTTGGTGGCGAAAATGAAGAAGGTTTTAGCCAGTGCGCACGATGGAGTGGCTTTAGCCGCGCCGCAAATCGGCGGGTCGTGGCAAATTTTTGTGGTGTCGCCGAAAGCTTTTGAGGAAGAGAATTTGGATATAAAAGCGCCAAAGAATGAACTAGTTTTTATTAATCCAGTGATCACCCGCAATTCTCGATCTAAAAGAGAAATGGTCGAAGGTTGCTTGAGCGTGCGCGGGATCTACGGCACAACGAAACGGCACGAGCGCGTGAGCGTGGAAGCCTATGACGAAACTGGCAGAAAGTTTGTCCGCCACGCTTCGGGCTTAATGGCCCAGATCTTCCAGCACGAGATTGATCACCTCAAAGGGATTTTGTTTATTGATACGGCCAAAGGTTTACATGAGGTCGTTGATGATCACGACCACAAACACAATGCTTGATTTTGTTTTCTTCGGCTTGGATGAGTTTGCTGATGGCGTGCTTAAAGGGCTCGCTAAACACGGGTTGGTGCCCAAACAGGTTATAAATACAACGACAAGCGACATCCCAAAAAATGCTGACATGTATGTTGTGGCGAGTTACGGCAAGATTTTAAAAAAAGAAGTTTTAGATAAGCCCAAGTTCGGCACGATCAATGTCCACCCTTCGCTCCTGCCCAAACACCGCGGCGCTTCACCTCTCCAAACCACAATCTTAAATAGCGACAAAGAAACCGGGGTCTCGATTATGTTAATTGATGAACAAGTCGACCACGGGCCAATCTTAGCTCAACAGAAAATCGCACTCGACCCTAATACCAATTTCGTCCAATTGCGAGATCAGCTCGCAACAATAGGGTCTGATATGTTGGCTGAAATTTTGCCCAAGTGGGTCAAAGGCGAAATAAAAGCTCTGGAGCAAGATCACACCGTCGCCACTTTTACCAAGAAAGTTAAAAAAGAAGATGGGGAAATTAAATTAGAAGATGACGCTAATTTGAATTATCGTAAATTCTTAGCTTTCACTCCTAACCCCGGCATTTATTATTTCGCCGAGCATTTAGGCAAACCATTGCGCGTTCTAATTACCTCTGCTCACCTTAATAACAATGTTTTTACAATTGACCGCGTCAAACCCGAAGGCCGCAAGGAAATGAAGTACCAAGCGTTCTTGAGAGGGTTGAGACAATAAAAAAACCGCCCTACTGTGAAATAGGGCGGTGATTAAAAACTGTTCCACATTCTGGACAACGTGGCTCAGTGAGAAAGTGGACATCATAACCACAATTAATACAATATCCATTTCTCCAACGAAAATCTTCCTTTGCACAAATGCGTCTCACGAAAAACCAAACCCAACAAGCAACAAAAAGAGCAAGCAATGACACTACCAACATTATCGTCGTTATCTTTAAAATATCCACCTAATCCTCCTTTCGAAAAACCGTAATGCCTTCCCCCACCCTACCACTTTTCATGAAAACTGCAAATTTTTGCCCGTTGATTTGACATACATAATAGGTTTGATAATATATGGTTGTTCACTAGGAAAAGGCACTGCTTGAGGTTTCGTCCTCTGGCGGTGCCTTTTTATTTTATCTAGTTATCTATATTTTCAATATTTTTCCTCCTACATCCTGCAAATATTGCATCTTGCCTCCGGCGGCAATTTTTAATAAAGACGAACATTTATCTCTATTAGGACTAAACACTGCCGCCAGTTTATTTTTCTTATTTAAATACTTTACGACTATATCGAAATCTCCATCACTAGTAACTAAAACTGCTTTTTCGTATTCGCGATAGTAAAGCATTACGCAGAAGGCTAAGTGGGCATCGATATCACCTTTCTGCTTTTGCTCACCATGAGCGATCAAGACTGGTTTGAATTTAACGATATAACCCTGCTCCTAACGTTCAGAATAAATGTCAGCATATTGGGGCATATAACCCATAAAAAGGTAGGCTCGATCAACATTATATTTATCCTTTAAATACACTCTTAATTTCCGATAATTAATATCTAAACCCGCATCTTTTGACCCCAGATGAAGATTTTGCGCGTCAATAAAGGCGTAGTTTTTCTTTTCATCCATAAAATTTAGTAAAGAATAACCGTAAACTTATAAAATCTCAAGGGTGGTTGCTTTTGGGAGCAAAACTGCTAAGGTGGGAGTAGTAATGAAGTTCTTTTTAATTTTGAGAGGAGGAGTCTTATGGCTAAAAAAGATACGCCGAATTGGGGAATTTTGTATCATAGTAACCAAACATGGTTTAACAAGGCAATTGAGGGAGTAATAATAAATGTGATAAATCTCGTTCCAAAAAGTATTCAGCCTTGGGAATTTTGGCTTACAATTTTTGATACAATCGCGGGATCAGAACACCGATATAAAATCATTCAGAAAGAAGGAAGGAGTTATGCCGGATTTATTATCGGTTGCTGGAATCAGGACAAAAAACTCGACGGTTTTCTTGGGGGCAGTGATGAGCAATTTGTCGCACTTGCCAAGCAAGCAGTAATCCCCCAAAGTCCAAAGATGACTAATACTCTTAGTTCCGCCTTGTTTATTGTTTCTGAACTTAGACAAGGAATCCCTAATATCGGCCTTGCCCCATGGTGTGACGATCGTTGCACCGATGTGCCGATGGAAAGTTATTTGGCAATCGGCAAAGGCGAAAAGCGATCATGGAGCTCGAAAACAAACTGGTAACGACATAGATTCAACCACCCACCTGCGACCCACTCACCCCGGGTCGCTTTTTTATTTCACCTAACACAAACATCAAATTGTTATTCTCACATTCTCAAGAATGTTGGAATGTTTGTAATGAAAAACCGCCCTACGGTGAAGCAGGGCGGGGTTCAAATGCGGTGCCGCATTCGGGGCAACGTGGTTCAATGAGACCGTGGAGACTATAACCGCACTTTAAACAAAGTCCCCTATACCGTCGTTCTGCGATAATATAATCCGACCTAAAACCTTCCCACAGCATATGGAACCACGCCACAGCCACAGTAATAAGACCGAGAGCCATCACTAATCGAATAAACTGGTCACTCATAATTATCCCCTTTCGCGAAGGACAAGGTTACAAAACTTCCTAATTTCACCCTACCACTTTTTATGAAAATAGCAACTCCCCCACCCCTCCACCTTATTCCCTTATTCAATTGAATAATTGAATAAGAAGAAATGACAAATTACTAGTTAAACCGAAGGCCGACTTTAACAGCGAGTTGACTAACTTTGTCTTCGAGATCACTGATTCTCTTCATTCTTTCTTCAATAGTTTTCTTTACCATTACTGCTAGTTTACACGCCCAGCTCAAGCGGCGTCAACTTCTTGATTTTAGACCAGAAACTGCTATGGTGATTAAGGATACTTGATAAATTTTGTTCTTTTAGGAGTTTAGAAATGGAAAAGATGGTACCCGTTCGTGTTTCGCCGGCTAAGGCATCCTGCAATAGGACAATGGCTCCTTTCCCGGGCACAGCAGAATTTTGGATCTCTGTGCCTCAAGCCCTGATCGACCTGATCATGTCACTACCCAAACCAGACGGGCAAACTTTTTTGCCACTGGTCATCCATCCGGAAATCCGTCCCACTGAGCAAATGGAGACCCGCCATGACTAAGGCAAAGGCGTCAACGACACCCAATCAGGGAATTTTGTACCATAGCGCACATCTCCAATTTAATCTTAATATTGAGGGTGTAATTGCTAACGTAAAAAGTTTGGTTACCACGGAACCAAACGCGCCCTGGGAGTTTTGGCTTGCAGTTTGGCGCGCTATCGCCGGACGCGAACACCGTTTTAAGGTGATTCAGAATCGAAGGAAGGGTTATGCCGGGTTCGTTGTTGCCCACTGGAACCAAACCGGCAAATTAAAAACTTTCCTAGAGAGTAGTGGCAAGAGGTTTGTACCCTTTCAGACTCAAATAATCTTAAACTCACCGTGGATGGTTAGCACTCTTGACTCCGTCTTTCTAAGAGTCATCGAGATCCGATCAAGGATCCAGCAGGTTGGCATGATCCCCTGGTGCGATGATCGCTGCAATGATGTACCAATGGAAGATTATCTGCAAATCGGCACCGGCGAAAAGAAACCCTGGAGCCGAAAGCCAACTTGGGGATAACAACCTGGCACACCCAACTGCGTCCCGATGTGACATCGAGACGCTTTTTTATTTCGCCCAACCCTCACTAAATTCTATTCGCCTATTCGAGCGAATTAGAGAAAAGAATATTCTCACATTCTCAAGAATGTTGGAATATAAATAAATAAAAAACCGCTCTACGCTGATGACGTAGAGCGGAGTTCGAATGCAGTGCCACATTCAGGGCAACGAGGTTCGGTGAGACCGTAGAGATCATACTCGCAATTTGGGCAAAAAATTGAATGCCCTGTCTTTTGTTTGCAGTAATCTCTAAAGACGAGTCTAAAAATCGGCAGCATAATAATCGTGCAAACTAGGTAGCAAGACGCCCACATAATCAAACCGTTACCAATTTGCCAAGGCCCAAATAATAGAAGACAGAGGCTGCCGCAAAAATGTAGGACCCCAAAAAAGCTGATGGACAATCGATGCTCCCTTAAAACCGGCTTCCAACATTCAACCCACCAGAGTCTAAGCATTTCTTTCGTTTCCGAATCCACGATTATCCCCTTTCGCAAGGACCAAAGTTATCATACTTCCAACTTTCAACTTATCACACCTATTAAAAATCGTCAATACCGAGCGGTTCAGGGTTTTCTGCTATTATTAAACCCATCATGGAAGAAAGGGATCATAAGAAGCTAGGGCCGGAGTTGGGGTTGTTTTATATTGACCCAACGGTCGGCAAGGGTTTGCCGATGTTTCTACCTAAGGGCGCTACGGTTAAGCGCTTGCTTGAGCAGTTCATAATTAACGAAGAGATCAAGCGCGGCTACCTTCATGTCGAAACACCCGATATCGCCCGTCTCGAGCTCTATAAAAAGTCCGGCCACTACCCCCACTATAAAGACAAAATGTACGCGCCGATTGTCATCGACGACGAGGAGTTTATGCTCCGGCCAATGACCTGCCCTCACCACTTTCAACTCTATCTCTCGCAACCCCACAGTTACCGTGATCTGCCGATGCGAATTGCTGAGTTTGCTAAACTTTATCGCTACGAGCAATCCGGCGAATTGATGGGTCTCCAGCGCGTGCGGGCCATGTGCCTCTCGGACGCCCACATTATTTGCGCTTCCGAAGAACAAGGGTTGGCGGAAATTTGGGAAATCACCCCGGGCGCGA
>CAYIFC010000001.1:10849-39919 GCA_964362645.1 uncultured Candidatus Saccharibacteria bacterium | reverse complement strand
GACTTGAGCCGAAAGAGGGAAACCTACTCCGAAGGCATCGAGTGTTACTTTTGCCTTATCGCCAACCTTAACTTTGATACTGTCGATTTCGGGCAAATCGATTTCGATCCCTAGATCGCCGCGCGAAATAAGACTAATGGCTGTCTCGTTAGCACTCACGCTTTCGCCGAGGTCGACATTGACGGCCGTAACCGTACCAGCAAAAGGCGCCCGCAAAATCCTTTCGGCTATTTGGGCTTGGATGCGTTCCACATCAGACTCGGCTTGCGCTAATTTGGCGCTGTTTATCGATGCGCCGGCTGATTGAGTTCTAATCTCGGCCTCGGCTTCATCTAGTGCTCGGTCACGTTCACGCACGGCTTCTTGGTAAGCATTGTAATTGGCGAGATAAGAAGTTGATTTGGTATTGGGGATCGTAACGTACCAAATCGTGTCCTGGTAGTCAACGAGATCGTCGGTAAAGTTGATGAAGAGTCCGCGAGTTCCAAGTTTTGTTGCACCAGTTTCGCTAACTTTAATCGGACCGGTGCGCTCGAGTTCGAAGGTCAAAAGTTCGTAATCTTCCATACCCGTGTCTTTACGCTTAATTCGTACTTTGTACCTGCCTTCAGCACCTATGTAGCGACCAGTAATGATTGGTGGAGTTTGTGCTTGGTCATCGCTTTGTGGTTCGGCCTCCAAGCCTTCAGATAAGAGGCTGGCATAAGCGCTGGCAACAAGAGTGTCGTGTTTATCTCTGATTGCTTCAAGATTGAGGATAGTATTACCGCTCTCGGCTTTGGCGATAGTCAGATCAGCTTGGGCTGACTTGAGCTCGGCCGGCAAGGTGCCGAGATTTAGAGCCGCTAGTTGCTGACCAGCCGAGACACTCTGATTAACTTTAGCTGAAACGCTCCGGACGATCCCACCAGTTTCAAACCCTAATTCAGCCACAGTCTCGGCCTCCACGCGCCCGGCGATCCGTACTTGCTCTAATAAGTCACGACGCTCGGCCGTGACAACAGAATAATCTTTGTCGTTGTGTTGGCTAACAATAATTCCGCCAACCACTACAACCACCAGAACTATTAGACCGATTATTAGCCATTTTTTCGATTTCATCATCGTCATCGGATTCTACAATAATTTTTCAAATTTAACCACCTTGAGGCGCTTGGTTCACAAGTCTTTCACATCGGTTGTATATGATATGACTTGAGTCGAAATTATTAATCAATAAGAAAACTTACATGGTCCGAAGTAATACTAGTAGTGGCAAAATGACCGTGGAACAGGCCGGTCGAAAGGGTGGCGAACGAACCGCCGCGATCCATGGTTCAGAATTTTACTCTGAGATCGGCCGCATGGGTGGGCACAAGGGCGGACAGTGAGTCAGCGAGCTTGTAGACACCCGCCCTGAAACAAAGCACCGCAAGGCGATGCTTTGTTTGCGATCTCGGTTGTTTATCAGACTATAAATTTCTGTCAGTAGTTGTTAGAATAGACGAGTGAAGAAAGTTCTAATTGTTGGTGGTGGTTTTGGCGGCATTCGGACGGCTCTTGATCTTGAGCTTGGTGGCAACAAAGATCTAGCCATTACCTTAGTCAGTGACAAACCTCACTTTGAGTACCAAGCGGCGCTCTACCGCATCGTAGCGGGTGGATCGCCGCTTGAGGTGTGTGTACCAATTACCGAAATTTTTGCAGACACTAAAGTCAATGTCGAAACAGATACCATAAAAAAAATTGATTTACGAGGGCAAACAGCCAGTGGCGAAAGTGGTACTGTTTATAAGTATGATTATCTTGTCTTAGCCCTTGGAAGTGAGACCGCCTATTTCAACATTCCTGGCCTGTTGGATTATTCTTTTGGCTTCAAATCGATTGCCGAAGCCATTGATCTCAATCGGCATCTTAAGTCATTGATGATGGCCGGTCAGCCAGCAAGCATTGCGATTGTAGGAGGCGGGCCGAGCGGTGTAGAGTTGGCTGGTGAACTAGCCACATACTTACCAACATTCATATCAATTAACTTGTTTGAGGGCGCTCCACGACTCTTGCCTTCACTCTCGCTGGAAATCTCAAGTGAGGCAACCAAACGTTTACACGAACTGGGAGTAAATATATTTGTTAATCGACCCTTGGAAAAGGAAGAGGTAGACGGTATCTTTTTAAAAGATCTTGAATTAAAAACCAAAACGGTAATCTGGACGGCCGGTGTTAAGCCCAATCACTTATACAACGAAATCGCTGGTCTAACCTTGGATAAAAAAGGGAGAGTTAATGTTGACGAACACTTGCACCCACCAGGTTGGAGTAACGTATTTGTAATTGGTGATGGCGCGGCGACACGCTACACCGGCATGGCCCAAACCGCTATCCATAACGCGAGTTATGTAGCGCGACAGATTAACGGCCAAGGATTGACTAGTTATTGCCCGAAATCTGCAATCTATGCTCTGCCGATAGGTCCAGGTTGGGCCGTCGTCAAATTGGGACCCTCGGTTATTGTTGGTCGCTTTGGCTGGTTTCTCCGTCGAGCCGCTGATCTACGTTTTTTCCTCTCTATCTTACCCCTTGGTAAGGCTTGGACAGCCTTCCATCCGCAACACATTTTGGGCGGCACCTGCAAATTGTGTGCTACGGACGCGGCAATGCTATAATTAGCTTATGAATATCAATATTAAAGCAACGCAGATTGAATTAAGCCCCGCCTTGCAGAATTATGTTGATAAGAGGTTGAAGAAACTTGGCAAGTTTCTAGACGAAAGTGAGAGCCCCGCCTCCGTCCAAGTAGAAATTGGTAAAGAGACCGACCACCACAAGCAAGGTGAGGTTTTCCGGGCGGAAATTAATATTGACTGGCAAGGTAAACGCTTCCGAGCGGAGGCGGTGAAGGACGATTTGTACGCGGCGATCGATGCTGTTAAAGATGATATCGCTAATGAGATTAAACGTGCGCGCCGCAAAGATACCACTTTACTGCGTCGCGGCGGGAGGATGGTTAAAAACATTATTCGAGGGATGTACCCTTTTAAGTAAGAAACATGAAAAAATCAATTTTTGTCTTAGTATTAATTGTGTTATTAATAATTATTTTTGTGATGAATAAAGAAAAACACGAGAACGGTGCTGTTGTGCCCGAGCCAGTTGCTAACAACAATCCAACGGTAATATTTAAAACCAGTCAGGGTGATATCACCTTAGAATTATTTGTCACTAAGGCGCCGAAGACGGTAGAAAACTTTATTAAATTGGCGAACGCGGGTTTCTATAATGGCACTCTTTTCCATCGTGTGATCAAAGACTTTATGATCCAGGGCGGCGACCCGCTTACCAAAGAAGCGCCGAAGGATTGGCAAGTACATGGCACAGGTGGTCCGGGTTATACCTTCCCGGACGAGTTTAATGATGAGAAAGTTGTGCAGGGGGCATTGGCAATGGCTAATAGCGGACCGAACTCTAATGGCTCGCAATTCTTTATCGTTACGGCTCTCGCCACACCGTGGCTTGATGGTAAACACACTGTGTTTGGTAAAGTCTTAAGTGGAATGGAGGTGGTGATGGCGATCCAAGATGTGCCGAAAAACGAAAACGACCACCCGCTAAGCGATGTGGTTTTGCGAGAAGTCGTGGTGCAGTAAGGGAAATATAGAAAAAACTAAAAAAGACCCCGCTGGAACGTCCAGCGGGGCTTGTTGTAGGATAAGTGGTTTCGTGTATGGGCGTACACTGACCATGACCATTTTGGTAATTCAGAGATTGTTAAACGACATACTTCTTTCCCCACCATGTTTCTAGGGACCGTCCCTGCTATTAATCATCCTCTCTCCTTAAAAGACCTGACCATTTGTCTGACAGCTTCCACACTATCAGATCGAGCCAGAGTCTACATGAGGTGCAAATTATGTCAAGTCCCTAATCTATTTCGTCCTTGCTATACTCAAGTCTAATTATGAAAGCGTACGAGCCGAAAAAAATTGAGCCGAAGTGGCAGAAGGCGTGGGAGAAGCAGAGGTTGCATCAGGCCAAGGATAAGTCGAAGAAGAAAAAGTTCTATCCTTTAGTGGAGTTCCCATACCCCTCTGGCGAGGGCCTACACGTTGGGCATGTCCGTGGCTACACCGCGATGGACGTGGTGGCTCGTAAGAGGCGAGCCGAAGGTTACGAAGTACTCTACCCAATCGGTTGGGACGCTTTCGGTTTGCCAACCGAGAACTATGCTATCAAAACTGGCATTGCTCCGGCCGTGATAACAAAAAGGAATACGGATCGCTATCGCAAGCAACTAAAATCGCTCGGTTATTCTTTTGATTGGTCGCGTGAGATCAATACCACCGATCCTAACTACTATAAATGGACGCAGTGGTTCTTCCTCCAATTTTTCAAAAACGGATTAGCTTACAAAAAAGCGGCCACGATTAATTGGTGCCCATCATGTAAGATCGGTTTGGCCAACGAAGAAGCGGTTAACGGTAAGTGTGAACGCTGTGGTGCGGCAACCGAACAACGCGAGAAGGAGCAATGGATGCTCGCCATCACTAAATACGCTGATCGCCTAGATAAAGATTTGGACTTAGTCGATTTTACTGACTCCGTTAAAACTCAACAACGGAACTGGATTGTAAATATGCGGGATTGGATTTTTTCGCGGCAGAGGTATTGGGGGGAACCGATTCCGTTAGTTTGGTGCGAGAAGTGTGGTAAATGGCAGCCCGTGCCGGACAAAGAATTGCCAGTTAAGTTGCCGAAGGTTAAGCGCTATCAGCCGACGGAAACAGGGGAGTCGCCACTGGCTTCGATAGAGAAGTGGGTCAAAACTAAGTGCCCGGTGTGCAAAGGCCCGGCTCGGCGCGAAACAGATACTATGCCCAATTGGGCTGGCTCGTCGTGGTACTACCTCGCATACATCATGCGAGGAAATCCGAAATCCGAATTTCGAAATTCGAATAAAGTTTCGAGCTTCATATTTCGTGCTTCGAATTTTAAGAAATGGTTGCCAGTAGATTGGTATAACGGTGGCATGGAGCACACTACCCTCCACTTACTCTACTCACGCTTTTGGCACAAATTTTTTTATGATCTCGGTCTAGTCCCGAGTAAAGAGCCCTATCAAAAGCGAACTTCCCACGGATTAATCTTGGCCGAAGGTGGCGAGAAGATGTCAAAGTCGAAAGGTAATGTTGTTAACCCCGATGAGATTGTTAAGCGCTACGGCGCTGACACTTTGCGCGTGTACGAGATGTTTATGGGCCCGTTTGATCAGGCGATCGCTTGGGGCGAAGCGGGTTTGGTGGGAGCGCAACGTTTCTTGGAGAGAGTTTGGAGACTCCAAGAAAAAATTCTAAGCACAAAGCACGAAATCCGAAACAAATCTAAAATCCAAAATTCAAATATCCAAAACACGATTAAGAAGGTGGGGGAGGATATTGAGGCGATGAAGTTTAATACAGCGATCTCGGCGTTAATGATCCAACTAAATGAGTTCGAGAAGCTCGAATCGGTTAATAAAAAAGATTGGCAGATTTTCCTTAAACTTTTATCGCCCTTTGCGCCGCATATTACTGACGAGCTTTGGTCGCAGTTGGGTGATAAAAAGTCTATTCATATTGAACCTTGGCCGCAGGCTCTAAAATCTACAGCCAAAACCGTGGCCAATATCGTGGTCCAAGTTAACGGCAAAATGCGCGCGACAATTGAAGTACCTACCAATGCTTCTGAAAGTGAGGTTAAAGCTGTTGCCGAACAAGATCCCAAAATCGCTCTCTGGCTCAAAGACAAAACTATCCAGAAAATAATCTTCGTCCCCAACCGCTTGCTTAATTTTGTTATATAGTGTATAAATAGGTTTGGATCGCCGCGGGAGTGTTTTTATGAAAGGATTGCAAGTGACGACAGGAAACGGAGTTCCCAAGCCGAAAAAGGTCTTTGTAGCACCAGCAATAATCAGTAGCCGGCCGCACCCAATCGAGGTGGCTGTCCGGCGCAATTTGAGGCAAGCCAAGATAGACAAAGCCAGGGCTGAAATCGCCGACGGTACCTTCGAAACTCAAAAAAAGATCGACGCAACAGTCGATCGGTTGCTTCGTAAATTTACGCTATAACCCCCAACCCATCCGCAGAAGTTTTCAAAAACGAACGGATGGCAGGGGGCGCGCCAGGGGCGTGGTACCACTTCGGTATCACGCTCTTTTTTATGTATTTGACCACAATCCTTGACGGCTTGACGAGAGTTTAGTAGGATGATATATATAGTTAAATATTAATAATATGAATCAAGTAACAATCACATTTAAACCCAAAAACGTAACAAAGGGGCTACTTTCAGCCTTAGCTGAACGAGCGCGCGACATTATGCGCAAGCGTTACGGCCTAGACCAAAATGAGGGTATGACCCTTGAGGCCATTGGCCAAATTTATGGCATTACTCGCGAACGCGTACGCCAGATCGAAGACTTTTCCCTAAAAGTCATCCGCAAATCTCCAGCTTTTGCCGAAACGCAAGACATTTTTGCGGAACTTAAACATGCCTTACATGAGTATGGTGGTGTGGCCCACGAACGCGACTTTTTAGCGCATTTGGATAAAAATGAAGTAGTGCAAAACCATATCCACTTTTTACTAGTTCTTGGCACTGAGTTTACTAAGCGCAAAGAAGATGATGAGTTCCATCATCGCTGGACTACCGACGACGATCATGCCGAAAAGATCGAGCAAACAATTCGTAAGGTTGCCAGCAAACTCTCGGAAGAAGATCTTCTCCCAGAAGAGGAGATGGTAAAAATGCTTGTTAAACATCTCGATTCCGGAGTTGCTGGTAACGGTGTGGAAGAGAAGGCCCGGCGCTGGCTCGCTATTTCAAAACTTTTGGGTACTAACCCTGTTGGTGAGTGGGGTCTAACCACTTCGCCCAACGTCCGCGTGCGCGGTATCCGCGACTATGCTTTCTTAGTCCTACGCGAGCAGGGTTCGCCAATGCACTTTACTGAAGTTGCCAAATCAATCCATAACTCTTTCAGTCGTCGCGCCAATCCAGCCACTTGCCACAACGAACTAATTAAAGATAAGCGCTTTGTTCTCGTTGGTCGCGGAATGTACGCTCTCTCTGATTGGGGTTACACCCGTGGAGTTGTGCGCGAAGTAATTGAAACTATTCTTAAAGAACATGGTCCACTAACAGAAGAAGATGTGCTCGGACGCGTACTCAAAGAACGTTACGTTAAACCAAACACTGTTTTGGTGAATCTCCGCAACCCTAACTATTTTAAACGCGAAAAGGACGGTCGCTATCTGGTTGAATAATTCTCCCCGCGCTATAATAAGCGCATGCAGTTTGTAGTGGAGTTTGTTAACTCAACACTAAATTATTTATTGTTCACTATCGGCAGCACAGCCTTTGTGTGGTTGCCATTTGCCCTCTTTCTAACAGCTTGGAATTTGTGGCGATATTATACACGGGTACTTAATATTAATAGTATTAAGTGGGTTCTGTTAGAAGTTAAATTACCCCGCGAATTGCTTAAGTCTCCCCAGGCCATGGAGGTGATCGCCCCCATTTTCTCCCAGAATTACGAAGGCAATCTATGGGATCAATACTGGAAGGGAGTTGTCCGGGCCTGGTTTTCGCTCGAAATTGTTTCGCTTGGCGGCGAAATTCATTTTTACGTTCGGACTCAAAAGTTTTTCAAAAATCTTATTGAGGCCCAATTCTATTCTCAATATCCGGATATCGAAATGAGGGAAGTCGAGGACTATGTTAACCAAATCCCGCCTTATGGTACACCTGGTTCTGATTGGGGAATGTGGGGGGCAGAGTGGAAGTTAGCAAAAGAGGATGCCTATCCCATCAAAACTTATGTTGATTACGGCCTACACGATAACCCAAAGGAGGAACACAAGATTGACCCTATGACTCCAATGCTCGAGTATTTGAGCTCCATCAGCGTCGGCGAGCAGATCTGGATCCAGATTCTCGTAATGATGTCTCGCGACCGCTTCCATAAACCAGGCACCTGGTTTAAAAAACAGGATTGGCGCAAAAATTCGGCCGATTTGGTTAAAAAATTAATGAAGCGCGATGAACCGCGCGAGGTGGGCAAATTCCCGGAGCGTCTTAGCCCGGGTGAGGAAGAAACGGTTGAAGCTGTCGAGCGTAGTCTTTCTAAGCTCGGTTTGGATACCGGCATTCGCACCATCTATCTAGCAAAAAAGGATCGTTATAATGCTCTTAATCAAGTTGGTATCATGAATAGCTTCAAACAATACAGCTCACTTAACCTTAACGGCTTTAAGACGGCACTGCGTACCGGTTTTGAATACAAATGGCAAGATCCTTGGGGTAAGCGAGTTGAGAAGATGAAGCGCAAAGTTTTTGACGCCTACGTGCGTCGATCTTGGTTTTATCCGCCACACGTTCGTAAGCCATTTGTGCTTAATGTCGAAGAGTTGGCAACCATCTATCACTTCCCAGGCGAGGTCGCACGTACGCCAACGCTCGAACGAGTCGAGTCAAAGCGCGGCGAACCACCATCCAACCTTCCTCTGTAGTTATGCTTAAAAAACTATATTTGCTAATTGGCACTGCTTTAGTGGTAAGTGTTGGCATTGCCTTTAGTCCACCATCCAATTTTTGGCCCCATCAACTGATCGTTGTTAAAGAAGGCATGTCGGTCGCTGAAATTGCCACAAGTTTAGATAATCAAGGCATCATCCGCTCGTCAAAACTGTTTGAATGGTTGGTGCGCCTGAAACCAGGTGAAGCAACAATTATCGCTGGTAATTATTTTTTCCCCCAACGGACGGGAGTGTTGGGTGTAGCCGGTCGGGTCGTGAGAGGCGACTTTGGACTAACGCCGATTCGCTTTACTCTCCAAGAAGGTTTGATGGCTACGGAAATGAGCAAGGTGCTAGAGCAGAAATTGCCAAACTTTAACTCCGAAGTATTTCTAAAATTAGCGGATAAAGAAGAGGGGTATCTTTTCCCCGACACCTACTTTATTTTGCCGGGAACCACGGAAGCAGAAATTATTGAGCGCATGCTGGAGAATTATGAGATGAAAACAAAACCGCTTTGGGCCGAGTTTGCCGCCTCGCCTTACACCGAAGAGCAAGTGATCGTTATGGCCTCACTTTTAGAAGAAGAAGCGCGAACGCTTGAGAGTAAGAAAGTAATTGCTGGTATTCTCTGGAAGCGTTTGGAAGACGGAATGATGCTCCAGGTTGATGCTGTTTTCCCGTATCTTATTGGCAAAAATACTTTTGAAGTTACTAAGAAAGATTTAACTTACGACTCGCCCTACAACACCTACAAGTACGGAGGTCTACCACCCGGGCCAATCACCAATCCCGGTTTAGAGTCTATCCAAGCGGCTCTAGAACCCACAGAATCACCTTATTGGTACTATCTTTCAGACTGGAGCGGTAATCTCCATTACAGCGCTACATTTGACGAACACAAAGCCTTTCGCATTAAATACAATATCTAAATTTTATGAAAAAAATTTATGTAGCCATGTCGGGCGGGGTTGACTCGTCGGTAGCGGCGGCACTCTTGAAAAAAGAGTACGAAGTCACCGGCGTTTTTATGCGCGGTTGGGTGCCTGCCCGAACCCCAGGGGGGCGGGAGTACTGTGACTGGCGCGACGAGCGTCGTGACGCGATGCGTGTGGCCGCCAAGCTCGAGATCCCTTTTTTAACCTTCGACTTTTCGGCTGATTATAAGAAGATTGTAGTAGATAAGATGCTTAGTGAGTATAGAGCCGGTCGCACACCCAATCCCGATATTATATGTAACAAAGAAATTAAGTTTGGTTTGTTTTACAACAAAGCGCGAGAATTAGGTGCCGATCTAATCGCGACTGGCCACTACGTCAAAACGAATGGTTTACGAATGGAAGCGAATGATACGAATAAAGATCAGAGTTACTTTCTCTGGGCTGTACCGAAAGAAGTTTTAAAATCTTGCTTGTTCCCGGTGGGGGATTATGAGAAGGAAGATGTAAGAAAGTTAGCAAAAAAGTTTGCTTTGCCAGTGGCAGATAAGAAAGACAGTCAGGGCGTGTGCTTTATCGGCGAACTGGATGTCAAAGATTTTCTGCGACAGAATTTGCCGGCGCGAGCCGGAGTGGTGGTGAACGAGAAAGGTGAAGTAGTGGGTGAGCATGATGGCGCGCACTACTTTACGATCGGCGAGCGCCATGGCTTTAGTATTAATCAATCGTCAGCCGAGAAAAAGCCGTATTATATTGTCGGCAAAAATTTAGAGAAGAATGAGTTGATTGTTTCAACTGATCCTAAAACCAATAGCCACTCAAAATCAGAAGTAGAATTGATAGATACAAATTGGTTAGGGGACGAGCCAATAGTAGGCAAGAAATATCAGTACCGTGCTCGTTACCGCGAGGCTTTAGCCGATAGCCTGATCAAAAATATCGAAGACGGTCGCGCCACAATCTCTCTCACCACCCCGCGCTCCGACCTCGCCCCCGGCCAATCTTTCGTCTTATATAATGATGATATTTGTCTAGGAGGTGGTATTATTAAATAATGAAAAAAGGTTTTGGGTTGTTTGGTTTGGTTATAACGCTGGCGATTATCGGGCTTATTTTGTGGCAGAGTCTAAAAATGCTTGAGAAGCAGGTGGGTGATGACGGAACTGGATACTCTGCCCCCATTGATGCCGCCAAACAAGCGAAAGAGATGATTGAAAGCCGCAGTCTAGGCCAATAACTAAATCTGTGGTAGGGTGAAAATTGAAAGGAGGTCTTTTATGCGACTACTATTTAAAGATCAAGATGCTCGTGGTGCAAATGGCAATTTCCGCCAAATCTTCGAAGAGTTTAGGGGTCGGGGCTATCAAGGCAACTACTTTGTTGGTACCCATATCAATCCTAATCTTGTGCTTTCCTGCTCGGCGATCGTTTTCTTTCTCTCACCACCTCATTTAATCAGAAATGATTCGCACGACATAGAGGTAGCCGCGTCTCAAGGCAAAAGGATTGCTCTGTATGATCCAACTGGTGCTCGCTACAATAAAAAGCCAGTACTTAAGCACGCGGAGTCAGTATCGCTGGTTTTGCTTGAGAAACCATGTGCCGATTTTGGCTTAGTGCTAACATCTTACCCTAATGCCACGATTTGTTGGAATGCTATTCCATCGGTAATGGCCAGTGCTCTCTCTGAACTTGAGTAATGGTTTAACGCGGCGTGGTACATTTTACCGCGCCGCTTTTTATATATATGATATCTAGTGTATGGACTCGCAAACTATCAGGCGTAAGTTTCTAACATTCTTTGAAAGCCGGGGGCACGCGGTGGTGGCTTCGTCGTCGCTAATACCCAATGATCCGTCAGTACTGCTCACAACGGCTGGCATGCAACAGTTTAAGCCTTACTATACTGGCGTGTCTGATACCCAAGCTGATTTTGGCAGTAAGAATACAGTATCAATCCAAAAATCATTTAGAACTACAGATATTGATGAAGTGGGTGACGAGACCCACCTCACTTTTTTTGAAATGCTCGGCAACTTTAGTTTCGGCGGCTACCAAAAAGAAGAGGCGATCAAACTGGCCTACGAGTTTATTACTAAAGAAATGAATTTATTGATTTCTTACGTTACCATTTTTGAAGGCAGTGCTGGCGTACCAAAGGATTTGGAATCAAAACAAATTTGGGAATCTTTAGGCGTCGAAGATATTAGAGAAGAAGGGATGGGGGACGTGTTTTGGGGTCCCACCGGCAGCGCCGGCCCCTGTGGTCCAACGACCGAGATTTACTGTCGCAACGCGCAAGGTAAGGATGTAGAAATCTGGAATGTCGTCTTCAACCAGTTTTTCTATCTTGGCACGCGCGAGGAGCTGCTTTCCGGCACGAGCGACAAAAAACTTGAACCACTGCCAACCTTTGGCGTTGATACCGGCATGGGTTTGGAGCGTCTAGCAATGATCGCGCAAACCAAAACTAATATTTTTGAAACCGATTTATTCGCGCCACTCATGGCGCACGGAAGAATAGTGGCCGATCATGTGCGAGCGTCTTGTTTTCTAATTGCCGACGGCGTCAGGCCCGATAATAAGGGCGCCGGTTATATCTTGCGGCGTTTAATGCGACGAGTGCTTTCAATAATTAATGTTGAGGAATTTAAAATGTTGATCGATGTTGTTGTGAGAGAGTACGGCGATCATTACCCGGAACTCAAATCACCAATTAAAGAGGTGGTAATAAAGGAGGCCGAGCAATTTGGCGCCGTTTTAGAGCAGGGTTTGAAAGAATTGAAGAAATTTAAAACAATCGACACCGTCACAGCTTTCAATTTATTTCAAAGCTACGGGTTGCCATTAGATGTAATAAAAGATCACGTTCCCGGTTTAGATCAGAAAGCTTTCGAAAATGAGTTTAGGAAACACCAAGACGTCTCACGAGCGGGAATCGCTGGCAAGTTCTCGGGCGGCTTGGCTGACCATGAGCCAGCGACGATTAAACTACATACGGCGCACCACTTACTCTTGGCGGTGCTTCAGCAAGTACTGGGTCCACAGGTTAAACAGCGGGGGAGTAACATCAATCAAGAGCGCCTGCGTCTCGACTTCTCGCACCCCGACAAAATGACTAATGAGCAGAAGAAAAAAGTTGAGGAGATAGTGAACGAGATGATTAAAGAAGATTTGCAAGTCATAAAGCGAGAGATGGACAAAGTCGAAGCCGAAAAGTTGGGCGCCGAACACGAGTTTGGTGCTAAATACGGCGATAAGGTGAGCGTCTATTTTATTGGCGGAGAATCTAATGACGCTTTTAGTAAAGAATTCTGCGGCGGCCCTCACGTTGAGCACACTTCCGAACTGGGACACTTCAAAATCCTCAAAGAAGAATCTGTCGCCCAAGGTGTTCGTCGGATAATAGCAGTACTAGAATAATAAAACGTTTGCTATAATTTAGCGGATGTTTAAAAGTCGGTCGGTGGTGATCTTGGATATTGGTGATAGTGGTGTTGGCGGTGCCTTGCTGGTCCCTAAAGTAGATAAAAAGTCTGTGACCTCGACTTCAGTTATTAAATTCTCGACTCATCAGGAACTGCCGTGGCAGGACGAAGTTAACCTCAAACGCTTTCTCAACGATACGGCCTCGGCGCTAAAGCAAGTCATTAGTGATTTATTAAAGGCTAGTACTAGCCAGGGTCTAGCGCGCCCACGCGAAGTACTCTGCTTTCTTTCGGCGCCATTTTACGCTTCACAATCGCGAGTTGTTAAGCACATAAGTCCCGACCAATTTTTAGTCAGCGCTGAAATGGTTGATGGGTTAATTAAAAATGATCTCGAAACCTTTGCTAAGAATTATCCCAACCTCCACTCTTCGATCGTCAACGACCACCAGCGAGTCATTGAGAGCAAAATTATGCAGTTTAAACTCAATCGCTACCCAACCCACAAGCCCTATGGAAAGGAAGCTCGCGAATTGGAGATCCACAACTACGTTAGCATCGGCTCAGAAAAAATTTTGAGTCGGCTGGAGGAAATAATCACTTCATCTTTCCACAACCAACTCCGCATTCAATTTAATTCCTTGCCCTTTGCTTTGTTCCAGCGTTTCCATGAGCCACTGGCCCTAGTGGTACATCTTGGAGCTGAAGTAACTGAAGTACTTTTGATCCATAATGGTGTTTTAGCCGACACCGTTTCCTTTCCGGCCGGTCGTAACTTTTTAATCCGGCGTTTAGGTGAATTACTCGAAACTTCAACCGTTGAAGCCACTTCCGCTCTCAAGCTCTACACCAACGAGAGTCAGCACCCAGCAGCAAACGAAAAGCTACGCTCAACACTTGAGGGCATTAAGATTGATTGGCTCAAGCAATTTTCCGAAGCGGTCACCACCTTTCTCGATCACCATTTAATACCTAACGGTGTCTGGTTAGTAAGCGACAATAGCTTACTCCAAATTTTCACCGACTGGATCAGCACTGGCACCTTTAATGATCTGGTTTTAGGCGGCGGTAAGTTTACCCCACAAGTTATCAAGCAGGCAGCCATTAGCATAGAAAAAGATTTTTATGATACAATGTTGAATCATGGAAGAAATTAGACGCCCCAAACCAAGCCTCTCCGACGTTTTACCCAAAGCGAGTTCTCCGCAATCACGAACGCCTAAGCCGGCCGCGCGAGTGGAAGTAGTTGAAGACAGACCCGCGCCCTCACGCCGTTCTGGTTCATCGTTTGGTAAGAAATTATTTTTTTGGCTGGTCATTATAATTATTATTGGCGGACCATTAGTTTTTTATACTAGTCGGGCCTTCACCCGCGTTAAGGTAACGGTTGAGCAGCGCAATGTCGACATTGTTTTAGACGAAACAGTCATTGCTAAGCGCATTCCGCTTACCGCCAGCAGTACGGGTGAGATTGGTTTCCAAATGATGACCCTCGAGTCCACAGAGACTCAAGCTGTAGACGCGAGTGGGACCGAGAAAGTGGCAGAAAAGGCGCGCGGTGAGATCATTATTTACAACGATTTCAACGCCGAACCTCAGCAATTGGTAATTAACACGCGCTTCGAGTCGCCCGCTGGCAAAATTTACCACCTCACCACGCCAGTAAGCGTCCCGGGGCAGAAAATGGTTGACGGCAAGCTCACTCCTGGTTCGGTGTCCGCCACCGTCGTAGCTGATGCCGCTGGCGAAAGTTACAATAGCGCGCCAACTGATTTCAAAATCCCGGGCTTTAAGGGTAGTCCGCGCTACGATAAGTTTTACGCTCGTTCTAAAACACCCTTGGCTGGAGGTTTTGTTGGCGAGCGCGCTAGTGTGGCCGTCGCCGACCGCGAGCGCGTCTCGCGCGAATTGGAAAGTGTTTTGAAGGACCGCCTACTTAAAGAGGCGGCTACTTCAGTGCCGCCCGGCTTTATTCTCTTTGGCGAAGGAGCATTCTTTGATTTTGAAACGCTGGCAGCCAACGCCGCGTCTGGTGGCACAACCAACCTAACGGTTAAGGGCGCTTTTAACGGAATCATGTTTGACCGCCTAGAACTAAGCCGCTATTTAGCCGGCAGCAAGATCCAAGATTTAGGCACCAGCCCAGTAAGCATTTTAGAACCGGAAAAGCTAACCTTCGATCTCTTATCGGCCGAAACTTTTGACACCAAATTAACGCAGACAATCCGCTTCAAGCTTACTGGTCCCGCCAAAGTAGTGTGGATATATGATGAAAAGCAGCTCCTGTCTGACCTGCTTGGCAAGAAACGTAATGACTATCAAAAGATCTTTACCCAATACCCCAGTATTACCCGCGCTACGGCCGAGTTTACGCCTCCTTGGGCCAATCAGTTTCCAGACACGACTGACCGCATTGCCATAGTTGACGCCCTATAAGTTGTCTGCTAATATAGCCCCGCGGGTAATGCACAAAAAATCAAGCAACGAAGACGGATCTCCGGAAAATAATGCAGTGGGCACCATCACGGAAGCTTTGCCCAACATCCTTTTTCGGGTGGCCGTCGATGATGGCACTGAAGTCTTAGCCTATTTGGCTGGGAAAATGAGACTCCATCGAATTAAGGTTTTAGTGGGTGATCGGGTTGAAATGCTTCTCGATACCTACGGTGGCAAAGCTCGCATTACCAGGAGGTTATAACCCCCTCCCGCTTTTTTATTTTTTTATCATGCAAGTCCGATCAGCAATCAAAAAGCGTTGCGCTAGCTGCCAATACATTAGGCGGCGTGGCCACTTGTATATAATTTGTAGCAATAAACCTAAACATAAACAAAAACAAGCCTAATAACATGCGTATCGCCGGCATAACTATTCCCGAACAAAAAAGGATTGAGATTGCTCTCACCGCCATTTATGGCGTGGGTCGCAGTCGTGCGCTCAACATTCTTAGCGAAGCCGGTGTCGCCACGGGTAAAAAGTCACCTGAATTAACCCCCGAAGAAGAGAATAAGATCCGCCAAGCGGTCGAGAAGTATCCAATCGAAGGCGCGCTCAAGCGCGAAGTTAGTGGCAATGTTAAGCGCCTAATCGACATCAAGTCTTACCGCGGCTCGCGCCACTCCAAAAAGTTGCCGGCTCGCGGTCAGCGCACCAAAACTAATTCGCGCACTCGTCGTGGCAACGTTCGGAAGACCATGGGTTCTGGCCGTAAGAAGGTTGAGAAGAAATAATATTTAATATGGGCAAAAAACGAGTTGTAGCAACAGGGGGAGAAGGAGAAGGCGCTAAGCCAGTAGTAGCCGCGCGAGGCGCCAAGAAAAAGCTGACTGGTGGTGTTTTAAACATCCAGGCTACGTACAACAATACCAAGCTGTCTTTGGCCGATTCGTCCGGTAACGTGGTGGCTTGGTCATCAAGCGGCTCCTTGGGCTTTAAGGGCGCCAAAAAGGGAACGACTTTTGCCGCTGGCAAGGTGGGCGAGCTTTTGGCGGACAAAGCCCAAACCATGGGCCTGAAGGATGTTGACGTGGTGATCAAAGGTATCGGCTCCGGCCGTGAGTCAGCACTCCGCGCTTTCATTAGCCGCGGTATCAACATTAACTCTATCCAGGACGCAACCCCTTTGCCCTTTAACGGACCGAAGCCCCGGAAACCACGGAGAGTTTAAGATTAATTTTAATATTAAAAATGATAACAGGACCAAAATATAAAATTTGCCGACGCCTTGGAGAAAAGGTTTTTGCTAAGTGCCAAACTACCAAATTTGCCACTTCCGGCTCCGCGGTAGGTGCCAAAGGCGGTAAGGGCGGGGGACGTGGCGGTAGTGGCGGTCGGCCGAAGAGTCTTACGGATTACGGCCGGCAATTGCTCGAGAAGCAAAAGGCTCGCTACGCCTACGGTGTAGGCGAACGCCAATTTTCTAACTACGTTAAAGCTAGCCGAGCCAGTAGTGGTCAATCCAGCCCGACCGAGCGCCTTTACCAAGCCATGGAGAGTCGTCTAGACAACGTTGTTTATCGTGCCGGTTTTGCTATCTCGCGCGCTTTTGCTCGTCAGATGGTTTCGCATGGGCACATTACTGTTGATGGTCGCCGCCTCAACATTCCTTCCTACCAAGTCCGCCCAGGCCAGATTGTGGCAATTAAAGAAGCGAGTCGCGGTAAGGGAATGTACACTACCTTAGCTGAGCGTTTGAAGGAATACAGATTACCCGAATGGCTTTCGGCTGAAAAAGAGGCCGCGGTTAAGGTTAGCCGTTTACCAATTCAAACTCCCGAAATGGGCTTAGACTTCGGACCGATCATCGAGTTTTATAGCCGAGTATAATTTTTTATTAATAATTTTTATATTTTTATATGATTGACCTAAATATCATCCTCCCCTCCAAGCCGAAAGTTATTAGCGAAGTGGGCATGCGTGGCACCTACGAAATCGAGGGGCTCTACCCTGGTTACGGCCAGACGCTCGGCAACTCACTCCGCCGGGTTATTCTCTCATCGATGGTTGGCACCGCCGTTACTTCAGTCAAGATAAAAGGGGCCGACCACGAGTTCTCTACTATGTTTGGCGTTAAGGAGGACGCGATCATGATCATTCTTAATCTCAAACAAGTTCACTTCAAGATGGTTGGCGATGGTCCGCAAACTGTTGAACTCCAAGCTAAGGGCGCCGGCAAGGTTACCGCCGCAAGTATCAAAACTACAGGCGGTATTGAAGTGGTTAATCCCGAAGTCGAAATTGCCACCTTAACCGACAAGAATTCTGCGCTCGAGATTGAGTTGGTATTAGAGAAAGGGATCGGCTACGTGCCCAAAGAAGTCCTCAAGCGTGATCGTTCCGAGATTGGCCGGATCTTTCTTGATGCTTCGTTTACACCGGTGCGCCGCGTAAGCTATGAAGTAGAGAACATGCGCGTTGGTGACCGAACCGACTACAATCGTCTCCGCATCAACATCGAGACCGACGGTATGGTTACGCCGCACGAGGCGCTGGAGAAGTCAATTGAGATCATGATCAATCAACTTAAAGCAATTGTTGGCTTCAAGGAGGAGATGCCGGCTGCACCTAGTGATGAATCTAAGGCTGATGACGACGATGCTAAGGGTGAAGAAGGCAAAGACGCCGACTTCTTAAAGACGCGCGTTGAGGACCTTGGTTTCTCCAGCCGCGTGGGCAAAGCGCTGACAACCGCCGGTATCCGGACTGTTGGCGGCTTGGCACGCAAGAAGCAATCTGATTTACTGGAGGTTGAAGGCTTAGGAGCCAAAGGCTTTGATGAGATCAAGGACTTCCTCGCCAAGCACGATATTGAACTCAAAGACTAAAATATAAAATGCGTCACGCTAACCACAACCGAAAGTTTGGCCGACCGGCGAATCAACGCCGGGCCTTTCTCCGTGGTTTGGCTCACAATCTTATTATCGAGGGTAAGATCAAAACGACCGAGCCTCGCGCTAAGGAACTCCGGCCGTTTATTGAGAAGTTGATCACCACCGCTAAACCAAAGACGCTCACCGCGCGCCGCTTAGTTGCTTCGCGTCTAGGTAACGAGCCTATTGCTCTGAAGGAGTTGGTGGATACGATTGCCCCTCGTTACGCTACCCGAGCCGGTGGTTACACGCGTATCACCAAGCTTGGTCGCCGCACTAGCGATGGTAGCCCAATGGCAATCATCGAATTTGTCCAATAATATGACTACTCTAGAATCCCGAACTTACACCATCGACGCTGCCGACAAGGCGATTGGCCGCGTAGCCAGTCAGGCTGCCGCTTACCTCCGCGGCAAAAATTCAGCGACCTTTGCGCGCCACGAATTACCTAACGTGAAGGTAACGATCACTAACGCTTCGCGCGCCCGCATTTCGCCTAAGAAGGCAACAATGAAGGTGTATACTCGCTACACTGGCTACCCGGGTGGCTTACGCCAACCTCGCTTAGAGCAGGTAGTGGCCAAGCGTGGGCATGCCGAGCTTTTTCGTCAGGCAGTAAAAGGCATGCTGCCAACCAACAAACTGCGCGACAAATTATTAAAGCAATTGACCGTTACCGAATAAATGACTACTAAAACCACCGCGAAAGTTTACGTTGAAGGCATTGGCCGCCGCAAAACCTCAATTGCCCGCGTGCGCATTACACCGGCCGCCAAGAGCTCCTTTTTCGTTAACACCAAAACGCTTGAGGATTATTTTCATAACGAACAGTTTACCCAAACGGCTTTAGCGCCTTTAAATTTGGTTGAAAGCAAAGAAAAGTTTGCGATCTCCGTTTTAGCTAAGGGCGGTGGCATTAGCTCCCAAGCGAGCGCAGTGGCCCATGGCTTAGCTCGAGCTCTCGAGATCCACAATCGTGAGTGGCGCGCACCACTTAAGAAGGCTTCAATGCTCACGCGCGACTCCCGCATGAAGGAACGTCGCAAGTTCGGCCTCAAGAAAGCCCGCAAAGCTCCACAATGGAGCAAGCGCTAATATTCTGGTATATTAAATTTGCCTTGGTTGCGGCTCATCCGGCGGCGGCGGCGCTAGTGGCCGGTGGTAGAAATGTGTTAGAGTTACCGAGTAGACGCAACCATACCTGTTCTTTCTAATCTTTTTAAAGGAGGTACCAAATGCTTGAAAGGATTGAACTTAAGGTGCCTGAAGAGCAAATCCCTCTATTTTGTCTAGAACGAGACTGACCCCTCGCCACAGAGGCGAACGAATCACATGGAACAATGAAGCTCGTTTGCCCGCCACTCTGCCTGTTGATACCAAAGGGTGAGTTGGGTGAGTTAGAGGACTAGAGACTTTTAACCTCCGAACTCACGTAGCGGCCCGACCCACATCGGACCGCTTTTTGCAGCGTCACTCCACTGTCAAGGTGACAGCAGTGGCCCAACGCTTGACAAACTAATAAATAATCATGTATAGTGGAAACGGAACGTACATTGAATTACCACTGTCTAGATAGAAGGAGTTGAATAATGCTAGCCGTTATGTTCGGGATTCTACTTTCAGCTACGGGAATAGGCCTCGTTGTTTCATTTTTTTTGACGTTCGTTTTCAGTGAGTTGGGCAGTAAGGATGTCCCACACAGCATTGAGTACTTTATTAGCCAAAACACTGGAAAGTTAAGTGCGAGCGAAGAGGCAAACTGGCAGGATCTTTCGCACAAGATTCAGCATCTTGCTAGTACAGACTTAGATATAAGGGCTGGCCGGAGACGTTGTATCGCTGGCCTTGTGTTGCTTGGTGGCTCATTGATCTATTGGGTTGTCCTTTTTTTGAACTAAATTGAAAGGAATTAAGAAATGGTAAAAGAAGTAATGCGTCCGCCGGCAAAGAGCAAGACAAGACTTGCTACTGGCAAAATCCGGCAACACTTGCGCAAGATTCTAAATGAAAACACGGAGATCGGAGGCAATTATCACCCACCCTTCTTCGATTCACTTGCAAAAAATGCTGATGGAGTACTTGAACTCTGGTTTCATCACGTTGACGAACCCGGCGCCGCATTCAGAGATTTCTCAGCTGTGTACATTAGATCCCGTCTCGGCTGTGTGCCGTGCCTCGCAAAATTGAAACGTTCAGAAAAAGAAAAACTTGGCTGGCTAGCGGCTTCTTTTATGGAGGCAATACCCGGATTGCAAGTCACCCTTGATATCCGCGATGCTTACACTACAAAAAGCTTGATCCCGGGTAGCCACACTATGGGAGTAATCCACTACATACTCACCTTCTAGCTTTCCAGCAGGTACATAATCACCCCGCGGCTCCCGATCAGGAGCCGCTTTTTTGTTGACATTTTCATCTGAAGGCGTAGAATGTGGACCTGATGAATGAGGAAGATATTGAAAATGAGGACTTGTCACGCCATAGCGAAGCGGAGGAGGATCCAGAGTTTGTAGCTGAGGAGGACCTGGAGGAGAATGTCTTGCCTAAACTTAAGAAGCTCCGCGGCGAGCTGAAAGCTTGCCAGGCCGACAAACAGGAGTACCTCACCCTTGCCCAACGCTCGCGCGCCGACTATATTAACCTACAGCAGTCTGTAGAAAAGGGTCGCGAAGATGTGCTAAAATTCGCAAAAGCAGATTTACTGAAGGAGTTGATTGGTTTAGCAGAGAGCTTTGAAGCGGCCCTGTCTGCCGACAGGCAGGGATTGGGAGCAGAGTCACAAACAGTAGCCGATAACTGGCGCAAAGGTGTGGAGTCGATCTACGCCCAACTCCAAGGCATCTTTGACCAAAATGGCGTTAGCGAAATTAATCCAGGCGTTGGCGAGGAGTTTAGCCCAGTGGAACACGACGCCATGATGGCCGTCCCAACAGATGATGAGGCAAAGGATGGCACAGTGGCCGCCGTAGTGCAGAAAGGTTACCGTCTCCACGAGCGCATACTGCGGCCAGCCAAGGTGCACGTAGCCAATTTTAATAAGTAAATTACCAACTTAATCTCTCTTATCTAAATATATGGCAAAAATACTTGGAATTGATTTGGGTACCACAAATTCGGCCATGGCCTATATTGAAGGCGGCGCGCCGAAGGTAATCGAGAACACCGAAGGCGTGCGCACCACGCCCTCTGTTGTGGCATTATCAAAAAATAATGAGCGTTTAGTAGGCTTACTCGCTAAGCGCCAAGCCATTACCAACCCCGCCAATACCGTTTTCGGCATTAAACGCCTAATGGGTCACCGCTTTGAAGAGCCGGCAATCAAGCGCGACATTGAAGTAGCACCTTTTAAGATTGAGCGCGCCGATGACGGCGGCGTTAAGGTCAAAATGGGCGACAAACATCATCGTCCAGAGGAAGTGTCGGCCATGATTCTACAAAAGCTTAAGCACGACGCCGAGGCCAAGTTGGGCGAGAAGATTGAGGAAGCCGTTATTACCGTCCCGGCTTACTTTGACGACTCCCAACGTAAGGCCACGCGCGATGCTGGCGAGATTGCCGGCTTTAAGGTCCGTCGAATCATCAACGAGCCAACGGCCGCCGCTCTCGCTTACGGTTTTAATAAACGCAAGAACGAAAAGATTGCCGTCTACGACTTCGGTGGCGGTACTTTCGACGTCTCGATCCTCGACATTAGTGGTGGCGACGAAGGCGAACAAAGTATCCAAGTTAAGTCCACTGACGGCGACTCGCATATGGGCGGCGAAGACTTCGATCAAAAGATTATCCGCTGGATCGCCGACGAGTTTAAAAAGGAAAGCGGCATCGACATTACCAAAGATGCCTTGGCCCACCAACGCTTGAAGGAAGCCGCCGAGAAGGCCAAACACGAACTCTCAACTACGCTCGAGACAGAAATTAATATTCCTTTCATTACCTCCGATGCTTCCGGCCCTAAGCACCTTTTGCTCAAATTCTCTCGCATCCAACTCGAGAACTTGGTACGCGAATATATCGATCGCTCGATCGAGATTACTAAGCGCGCGATCGAAGCTTCAACCTACAAAATGAGTGAGATCGACGAAGTCATTCTCGTTGGCGGGCAGACCCGCATGCCGGCGATTGTGCAGGCTGTTAAAGACCTCTTCGGTAAAGAACCGAACAAGTCGATTAACCCAGACGAAGTGGTGGCGATGGGCGCCGCCATTCAAGCCGGTATTTTCCAAGGTGACGTTAAAGATGTGCTCTTGCTCGATGTAACGCCGCTGGCTTTCGGTATTGAAACAATGGGTAGTGTGATGACCAAGATTATCGAGAAGAACACGACCATTCCGGTTTCCCGTTCCCAAACCTTCTCCACCGCGGCCGATAACCAAACCTCCGTTGAGATCCATGTGCTCCAAGGCGAGCGAGCGATGGCTGGCGACAACAAGAGCTTGGGTCGCTTCCACTTAGAAGGTATCCCACCGGCGCCACGCGGTATGCCGCAGATTGAAGTCGCGTTCGACATTGACGCTAACGGTATCTTGAACGTCCGCGCTAAAGACAAAACGAGCGGCAAGGAGCAATCAATTAGGATCGAAGCCAAGACCAGTCTCTCGAAGGAAGAGATTGAACGGATGAAGACGGAGGCCGAAGCTCACGCCGCGGAAGACAAGCAAAAGCGCGAAGAGGCCGAGGCTCGCAATACCGCCGATCAATTAGTTTATACCGCCGACAAAGCGCTCCGCGATGCGGCTGGCAAAATTAGTGATGAGATTAAAAAAGAAGTTGAAGACAAGATCTCGGCGGTTAAAAAAGTTCGCGAAGTAGCCGGCGGTGGCTCTCTCGCCGATATTAAGTCGGCCACCGAGGCTCTCTCAACTTCAATGCAAAAGATTGGCGAAGCGATGGCTGCGAATAAAACATCAGAAACTAAACCGCCAGAGCCGGAAGCAGGTAATTCCGAAACAAAATAATTATGGCCAGCAAAGATTACTACTCAATTTTAGGGGTCAATAAAGAAGCTACGGAGGCCGATATTAAAAAGGCTTTCCACAAACTCGCGCACAAATATCATCCCGACAAAAAGGATGGTGACGAAGCCAAGTTTAAGGAGGTCAACGAGGCCTACCAGATTCTCTCCGACCGCAAGCGCCGGGCGGAGTATGACGCCTACGGCCAATCATTTGGTCAGCAGGGTGGTGGGGCTGGACCCGACTTCTCCGGCTTTGGCTTCGACTTCGGTGGTGCTAACGGCGAGCCATTCCAATTTGATCTTAGCGACATCTTTAGTCAATTTTTCGGCGGGCAGGGGAGCGGCGGACGGCGCACGCGACGCGGACGAGATATTTCAATCGATATCCAGATCCCATTTGTCGAATCAATTTTTGGCAGTGAGCGGAGCGTTTTGATTACCAAAATTGGCAGTTGCGAAACTTGCCAAGGCAAAGGCGCGGCGCCAGGTTCAACGATGGCAAAGTGCGCTAAATGCAACGGCAAAGGTCAGGTGCACGAAACGCGCAACTCCTTGCTTGGCCCCTTTACCGCCGCGCGTGAGTGCCAAGAGTGCCTTGGTCGCGGCGAAGTACCAGCACAAAAGTGCAGCACTTGCAGTGGCATGGGTGTGGTGCGCAAGAGCGAAGAGATTAAAATCTCTGTCCCTTCCGGAATCCAAAATGGCGAGATGATCCGTCTAACCGGTAAAGGCGAGGCCGTGCCAGGTGGCTTGGCCGGTGACCTCTACGTTAAGATGCATGTCGACAAACACACCACCTTCCGCCGCGATGGCGAGAACTTACTCATGGATCTCGATATTAAGCTCACTGACGCTCTCCTTGGCGCTGAGTATAAGGTTGCCTCGCTTGATGGCGAGATTGCCTTAAAAGTACCGCAAGGAGTCTCTTCAGGCGAAGTACTCCGCGTGCGCGGTAAGGGCGTGCCCGACAAAGCGGCTCGTCGCGGTGATCTCCTCATCCGCGTCATCATCAAGAACCCCGCCAAACTCTCCCGCCGCGCCCACGACCTCGTCGAAAAACTCCGCGAGGAGGGGGTGTAAACACATTTAATGACTTGGTTTTGGATAGCGCTAGTTAACCCGTTGCTGCATGCGGCGGTTAATCATTTTGATAAGTTTTTAGTTTCGAAATATTTTAAGACTGACGACAATAAGAGTCCGGTGGGAGCACTGATTCTCTACTCGGCGATTTTTGCGGTGATTTTATTGCCGTTTATACTCCTTTTCACTAGCGGCGTTTTCGATGTTATCTGGCGCGATAGGATTATCCTATCCCTAAGCGGGATGTTGTTGGTTTTGGCTTATATTTTCTACTTCTACGCCCTAGACCGTGACGAAGCCACCATTGTGGCGCCACTGTTCCAAATGATTCCAATTTTCGGTTTTATCCTTGGCTACCTTTTGCTAGGGGAGACGCTAACGAAAATGCAGATCATTGGTTCAGTCGTAATCATCGCTGGCTCGGTAATTTTGGCTTTAAACCTAATCGGTAAACGGATTAAGTTTAAGAAATCGGTTGTGCTCTTTATGGCTGGATCCTCGCTTTGCTACGCACTAGCCGGCGTGCTGTTTAAGTTTGTAGCAGAATTCAGTCAGAACTTTTGGCCCTCACTCTTTTGGGACTTTGTCGGCAAGATTATTTTAGGAATAATAATTTTTATCTTTATAAAAAGTTATCGGCAATCCCTCTTATTATCAATCAAGAATAATAGAAGCATGGGGCTATTATTAAACTCTACCAATGAGATCCTAAGTTTGGTTGGGGAGATGGCTTTAATGTTTGCGGCCTTACTGGCTCCAATAGCTCTAGTACAAGTGGTTTCTGGTTTCCAGCCATTATTCGTCTTTGTTTTCGGGGTAGTTTTAACCCTATTTCTGCCCACTATCGGGAAAGAGTCGCTATCTAAGGCATCGTTGATGCAGAAAATATTAGGTATTATCGTCATTATTACCGGCACGATCCTTATTAACTTATAACCTTGAGTGTGATATAATTACAGTTTGCACTGAAATAAAAATTTCGACCGACCTATTTTATGCTTCCAAAATTCCCGCATTTCAAAAAACTCGAATTATCCGACAAGGCTGATATCGAGGCTATCACCAGCAAATATCCACCCTATTCAGATTTTAACTTCACCAGCATGTGGTGTTGGGATATTAAGGGAGAAATGAGAATTTGCGAATTAAACGGTAATTTAGTCGTTCGCTTTAGCGATTACATAACCAGTGAACCCTTTTTTTCATACTTAGGCGAAAACGAAGTTAACGACACTGCTCAAAAACTCATTAAATTAGCAAAAAAAAGCGACCTTGAGGAAAGTTTAAAACTTGTACCAAGTGATTCAGTAAAAAATATTGACCCTACAATATTTAATATTATTGAAGATAGAGATAATTTTGATTATATCTATTCACTTACAAATCTTTCATTCTACTCAGGAAGTAAATTAAAGACACAAAGAAACCTATTGAATAGTTTTTTGAGAAAATACAAGGAAGTAACACGCCAGGAATCAATTCTTGGCAGCGATTGTGATGAAAGTAATTTGATCGGCCTATACAAAACATGGGAATATAATAACGGATTTGAAGTTCCACACGAATTATCAGCTTTTACAAAATTACTAAATTCAAAAAAATACGGGGAAACATTTGTGATTACAATTTTTTGCAACAATAAACCTATCGGCTTCAGTATCAACGAGCAGTTAAATAGCCACGCTGTAAATTGTTTATTCGCAAAGGGTGACATTTCTTACTCTGGAGTCAATGCTTATTTAATGAACGAGACAGCAAAAATTCTCTGTGCTCGAGGGTATACAGAAATGAATTATGAGCAGGATTTGGGTATATTTAACCTACGTAAGGCTAAAGAGGCTTTTGACCCAACATTTCTAAAAAAATACCAATTATCCCTTGTAGTCAATGTTGAGTAGTGCAAAACGATAAGAGTTTGGTATAATGAAAACGAAATGAAAAATACATTTCCAGAGCTATTTAAGAGTAAACTGACTAAAATTACTTTTTTCTTATTTGTTATTTTAACAGTTTGGTGGTTATGGCTTCAGAATTTAGACTTCGAACTTTCTGGTGACAAACGACAATTATGGGCGGCCACTTACCAAATTATCGCGCTGTTTGGTGCTGGTGTTGGTTTTTATATTTCTAAACGATGGGGTGGATTTAAAAGCATTTTTGGTCGAGCAATCATGTTTTTTGGTATAGGTCTTTTACTTCAATCATTTGGACAAAGCGTCTATAGTTATTATATTTATTATTTACAAATAGACATTCCATACCCGTCGATTGGCGACATCGGTTTCTTTGGAAGCGTGTTAGCCTATATATATGGCGCCAGTCTTTTATTTAAAGCAGCGGGTACAAATTTTTCCTTAAAATCTCACGGGAACAAGCTTATAGCCATATTAATACCGGCCATAATGCTTGGGCTATCATATTTTATCTTTCTACAAGATTACCAAATTGATAGTTCGGGTATTTTGCAAACATTTTTAGATTTTGGTTATCCATTCGGTCAAGCCATCTACGTGTCAATAGCAATATCTACATTCATGTTAGCTAGAGAATCTTTAGGGGGAATTATGAGAATGCCAACTATTTCTATAATAGTTTCATTAGTTGTTCAATACATTGCAGATTACACATTTCTTTACCAATCAAGTAGGGGAACATGGGAGGTTGGGACTTTGAATGATTTCTTGTACTTATGTTCTTATGTACTAATGGCATTGGCCTTAATCCATGTAGGAAGCGCTTTTAAAGTTATTTCTTCCGAACCCCAAGAGACAATAAATTAATGTCAATTTATCATCAAATTGCGACAAGAATAATTAAGGAGCAGGAATTGATAATTGGTCCACTAGCATGGAGCGAGGCCCGGAAAGTAGTCGGTTTAAAGGTTATTGACAAACAGGCAGGGCAAAAAGATTTTGTAGAATTTAGCAGTGATACTCCAACCGAGTCGCAAGAAGTTATCAATCGTCTTGTCGCGCAATACGAGCGCCTCTTCGGCCGCGCTTCCCGAGAAGTTTGTCGCGAAGTCGTCAACGGTATTATTGTTGACCTTCAACCGTCAGAAATTCCAACTAGTTTGCGTTAGAAATTGTCTACTACTCATTTTTTCTTTATAATATCGGTACATGGCCGAGACTAATATCGATAGTATTTCGCACGATGTTGCTGAACAGCTTTATAAGCAGAATCAGGAATTAGCGGTACGGAATAAAACTCTCTCGCTCTTACGCGAGCTCTACCAGATTAGTATTTTAACGATTGATCCTAAGACTTTGGGCGGTCGGATTTCTAATCTTCTCCTTGATACTCTCGAATTAGAATTTGTTTCAATCTATTCATACACACCTGAAACGGGGCCGGCTTTGCTCGGCTATTCTCAATCACCCAAGTTAAAAGAATCATGGGGTAGCACCATTGGCGGTGATCCAAGCGATAAGCAGATTGATCTCCAAAGGGAAGCTGTTAAGAAGCTATTGAGTGGCGAAACAATTATCGACTCAAACCTAACTAATATTTGGTCTGGAGTTAATGACGAACAGTTATTGCGCATAAAGGGGTTTTGTCATATTAGAACCACTCTCATTTACCCCTTAATGATTGACGGCGCCGTTCGAGGATTACTTAATGTCTCGCTCAACCGCGAATATAACGATCTAAGCCAGTTTGAGCGAGAATCGATCATCAACATCATTAACGTTATTGCTGTTGCCCTCGACCGCTCCATTCTTTATCAGCAGATTAAAATCGCCAACGAAAAGTTGAAGGAGTTAGACCGACAGAAAACAGAATTTGTATCAATTGCGTCGCATCAGTTGCGGAGCCCACTCACTGCGATTAAGGGTTACTCCTCCATGTTGCTTGAGGGGTCATTTGGTCCCGTTGGCGAGAAAGCTCGCGAGGCCATTGATCGTGTCTTCCAATCCAGTCAAAAATTGGTGCTGGTGATCGAGGACTTTTTAAATATTAGTCGAATCGAGTTGGGTACAATGAAATACGAGTGGGGTAATGTTGATTTTGAAAAGATGACTAGCGATATCGTCGGAGACGTTAGGCATAATCTTGAACAGAACGGTCTGCAAATCAATTTTAAAGCCTTTCCGGCCCCCGTTGGCACGTACACCATTACTGCCGACAGCGGCAAAATTTCGCAAGTTGTTAGCAACTTAATCGACAACGCCAACAAATATACTAAGCAAGGTGGCATCGATATAACACTAAGCAAAGAGGGGAATGCCATCCGTTTGACGGTTAAAGACACTGGTGTCGGCATTGACCCAACGACCATGCCCAAACTCTTTGCCAAATTCTCGCGTTCCAACGACGCTGGTAAAATTAATATTAAGGGCACTGGCCTCGGCTTATATGTGGCCAAGCAGATCGTTGATGCCCATCATGGCAAGATCTGGGCCGAGTCAGAAGGAGTAGGGAAGGGGAGTACTTTCATTGTTGAGCTCCCAGTTAGTCAGACAAAATAAGAGACCCCCGAAGGAGTCTCTAGGGTTGTGTGCTTTTTTGAGTGGATGCTAGTTTGCCTGGTTTATCATCCACTTGGCGCAGGAGATGCACTTTTCACTGCAGTCGAGATCGAAACCGCAAGGGAAGCCGCCGGTAGTGCAAGTATCTTTCCATCCCTGTAGAACTTCGTCATAACTCTTACCAGCCAGAAAGGACTGCTCTATGGTGGTAATGTACATGTCCAAAGTTTCATCCAAAATTTCTTCTGGCGTAGTTCCGTCATCGCGTTGTTCCGCCGCCCAGTTTTGCATGAAGTCCA
>CAYIFC010000001.1:0-10839 GCA_964362645.1 uncultured Candidatus Saccharibacteria bacterium | reverse complement strand
TACTGCACATTGCGCGACTACCGGTACCCTGCTCTTGAAAAACAGACTTCTCCGCACCCGAACCGCAACCACCGATCCAAGCCGCCGCTAGAGCCAACACAGCAACGAAAATCTTGTTGTTTCGCGTCATACGACCATCCTCCACAAAGACCAATCCTTGACTAATTTACCAGCCGCGCGGCTGGTATCTCTAACCCAACATTCCTAACATATAAAAAAGTCCCGCGCAAGTCTGTAAAAGACCGCGCGGGACGACTTCCCTCCGGAAAGTTTATCAGCCTTGGGCTGACATGTTTATGCCAAACGTCGACGCTTTCGCCAGACGGTGCCAACGCCCCCAAGGCCCAGCATGACAAGCGTAGCCGGTTCCGGCACAACAACCCTGAAGTTCTCCGACGTAATGATCCCCGTCACCGTCGCATAGGCATTATAGTCCGGCATGCCCTCGAATGGTCCACCCTCGGTGCCCGTGTAATCCTGGAATATTGGCTCAACGCCGGTGATGCGACCGCCGTAGACGTTGAAGTTGCCAGAGATCCAGCCATTAATGTTGTTCTTCTCGGATTCCAAATCAATTTGGAATCCTGACATAATCCCCGAATTAAGACCGAGAACTTCATCGAAGTTGATCCAGATCATTTCGTCATCTTCGTAGGTGTTGATATTTGTCGTTCGGATCGAGGCATTGGACGAGATCGGATTGTCCGATAGATTCCACATCTCGTTAGTGATGGGATCGCCGTCTTCGACCCAATTTCCGCTGGCAGAAATGACCATCGTGAAAGTGCCGATATTGCCGGGTTGCGGATCGGTAGAGGCGCTGGTCCAGAGACCGGCGTGGACGCTTTCGGTTAAAATCGAGCCATCGAAATAGACGTTGGCGTTCGTCCCATTGTTTGAAATCGAGCCGCTCACCCCTACCTCGTGACCACCCACATTGACCACCTCACCGGCTTGGGCAGCCGCCCCAAAAACCAGCAATACCAAGATACCCATAAATCGCTTCATATTATGCTTTCCTTTCAAAGATCGCTTCCACTCAGATCATACGGCCGGGCCTAATAGGACCTGTCACCGTAATCTGGGTCTATACTAACATTTACCAATATACTTGTCAATGGGTGGCTAAAACTAGCTCTGGTATCATGAAAGGGTAATGAGTGATCGAAAAATTCTTCTTTCTGGCGTTAAGCCCACCGGCCGACCACACATTGGCAATTACTTCGGCGCCATGAAGCAGTTTGTTGACCTCCAGGACTCTTACCGAGCCCACATCATTATCGTGGACTACCACGCCCTGACTTCGGTGACTGACGCAGAGACCTTGCGCGCCAACACGATCGAGATGGCCATCGACTTTCTTGCCATTGGCCTAGACCCAACGAAGATCACCCTTTTCAAACAGTCAGACGTGCCCCAACATACCGAACTGGCCTGGATCTTTAATTGCCTGACCACAATGCCGTATCTTATGCGCGCGCATGCCTATAAAGATGCGGAGGCCAAGAACCATGAGGTTAATGTGGGCCTCTTTACCTACCCACTACTCATGGCGGCAGATATTCTGCTTTACGATGCTGATGTTGTGCCAGTCGGTCAAGATCAAAAGCAACATCTAGAAATTGCTCGCGACACGGCCGACAAATTTAATCGTCTCTATGGCGAGACCTTCAAACTACCCGAGCCATTAATTATGGAGAATGTTAAAACTGTCATCGGCTTAGACGGGCAAAAGATGTCAAAGAGTTACGGCAATACGATCCCTCTTTTTTCGACCGAACGTGATCTTAAGCAATTGGTCATGAGTATTAAAACTGACTCGAAGGGAGTAGAAGAACCCAAAAATCCGGAAGAGTGCCATGTCTTTTCTTTCCATAAATTATTTAGTGAGCAAGATTTACCGGAACTTAAGCGTCGCTATGTGGAAGGGGGGATTGGCTACAAAGAGTCCAAAGAAATTTTGTTCAAGAATATGAATGCTTATCTAGCACCCATGCGCGAGAAGCGAGCCGAAATTGCCGCCGACCCAAATAAAGTTAAAGAAATCTTGCGCCAAGGCGGAGAAACTGCTAAGAATATTGCAACTCAAAAAATGGCCGCGGTGCGGAAGCAAATCGGCATTGAGTGAGCTGTGAAGAAACTCATCCTTATTTTAGCCTTGGTAGTTGTTTTACTGGTTGCCGGCCTGTGCTGGCGGCGTACTCACGCGCCTAGTACTACCGACGTTACTTTTCCACCAGACGATTCTGATTGGATGAATGACAGCGTCGACGGCACGCCGATTTTTATAAACCCCTATGTGGTAGAGATTAATAATCCAGTTGATTGGACTACATTGTCAGCAAAGACTGATACCACCACCTGGCCAACCTACACCGACGTCACATTAGGCTTCACTATCAAGTATCCGCCAGGGTGGGGAGTGAAGAAGCAATGGATTAGAAATGATGAGGGGGACATTGAGGGCACAATAATTGATTTTGTTGTTGATCCGCATGACTCGATTGCTCATATAGCTTTTTTAAATAATAACCGAGATAATTATACGTTTGAAGGTGACGAAAAAATAATTGGTCTGCTTGGATCTACTTTAAAATTTAAGTAGTCTAGATAATTGAGTTCACAATGGTTGCGAACTCATAGGTTAGATTACTTTGGTCTTTTAAAAGGAGTTTGGATGATGAAAAGATTCGGTTTTTTGATCGTATGCACTCTTAACGCACAAACCTTCGGACAAGTTACCACAGCAAGGTTTCCTCTTGAGCCAGTCGGTTATGCCACTAACGGTTACAGAGACCTTAGCCCATTTCTGACTCTTTACGAAGAGAACCAGAAATATCATCTTGGTGAAGATTGGAACGCTAATGATGAAAAAGATTATGGTGATCCAGTTTATGCGATTGGCGCCGGCACTGTCTGGTCCATACGCAACATCACTAATAAGGATTCTTGGGGGAAGGTTGTGACGCTTAAGCACGTACTTCTAAGCGGCGAAAGTGTTTATTCAGTTTACGCGCATCTCTCCAAAATCACGGTGGCACTAAATACTTCCGTAAAGAAAGGGGCAAAAATTGGTGAGGTCGGTGACGCCAACGGCAAATATAGTCCACATCTCCATTTCGAGATGCATAACGATAGTGGTGTTACTAACCCGCCTCCCAATCCCTACGTATCGGCATTAACCTCAACGGCTTTCTTGTCTGGTTACATCAACCCCACGCTCTTTATTCACGACCGACAGAAAGTTTTAACCTTCTTTACAAGTACTGACGGCTACATTTACTTTAGGGTCGCCAAACAAGCGCCAGTATCGGGAGCATATGTGGAATTTGTTGGTGATGTCTATAGTCTGGCCGAAGCGGAAATTTGGGGAATGTTAAGCAAAACCTACCAATATCGCACGATCGGTACGACGAAGTGGAGTAGCATCTCACTTTATGATACCGAGTTCACTTTCCGCCCGGGACTAGAATATCGGGTCAAAAAAGTAATGACCGAGTCGTGCAAACTCAAGGTGGTTGTGCCAGGTCACAGTATCCAAGACATTGACGCTCGAGCCTCCCAAGACATGATCCGCTGGTCGGCCGAAAACTCAACAGCGAAGATTGGTTTGCAGTATACTCGACTTGACGTGATCATGGAGGACTTTGAGTACCGTTCGACCTTCTTGGAAAATCGAACGGTGGTTTACCATTCAACCAACCGCAAACTTCCCCTGCAAAGATTTATTCGCTTCCAAGATCCTATTACTCGTGAGCTTAGTGACTGGATTCTTCTTGACCCCAACAAACTCCAATGATTAGTTCTTTCTAATCTCTTTCTGTTTCAATCAACGACCTACAACTACCAAGTTGTGGGCCGTTTTTTATCGTGTTAAACTGGCGGTTAATACAAATATATGGCGCGCATAATGATTAGTGAATTGGTAAATAAGGTAGGGGAGGAGGTAGAGATTGCCGGTTGGGTGGCCGGTCGCCGTGACCACGGTAAGCTGATCTTCCTCGACTTTCGTGATGCTTCGGGTGTCGTACAGGCAGTAGCGCTCCCTAATCACGCGGAATCAAGTAGTGTGGCCGCGACTTTGCGCTCGGAGTGGGTAGTATCTGTTAAAGGCAAGGTCAATCCTCGCCCGGAGAAAATGATCAACCTTGAAATTGCGACTGGCAAAATTGAGCTAGAGATCCTCGAACTCACCGTCCTCAACCAAGCCGAAACGCCACCTTTTGATCTAGCCAGTGACGGTCGCGAAATTGGCGAAGAAACGCGTCTTAAGTATCGCTACTTGGATCTCCGCCGCGAGCGACTGCAAAAGAATGTCCGTGCACGGGCGCAGATGATCAAATTTATCCGCGCCTACCTCGACAGCCGCAGTTTTACAGAAATTGAAACACCGATCCTCACCAAATCCACCCCCGAAGGCGCGCGTGACTACATTGTGCCAGCTCGCCTCTACCCCGGCACCTTCTACGCTCTGCCACAATCACCACAGCAATACAAACAACTCCTGATGGTTGGAGGCATGGAGCGCTATTATCAGATTGCTAGGTGCTTCCGCGACGAAGATACGCGCGGCGATCGTCAGCCCGAATTTACTCAGCTAGATTTAGAGATGAGTTTCGTTAAAGAGGAAGACATTATTTCTCTTATTGAAAGGATGCTAATCGAGCTGGTCAAGACACACTATCCAGAAAAGAAGATCCAACAAATACCCTTCCCTCATTTGTCATACAAGGAGGCGATAGCCAAATACAACAGCGATCGCCCAGACTTGCGCGAGGATAAAGATGATCCCAACTTATTGGCATTCTGCTGGGTTGTTGATTTTCCCTTTTTTGAGAAGACTGACTCTGGAGCGTGGACCTTTACCCACAACCCTTTCTCGGCGCCTAAACCCGAACACCGCGAGTGGTTGATGGAGAAGAAAAATATCGGTGAGATTCTGACCGCCCAATACGACATTGTCTTAAACGGCCTGGAGGTTGGCGGCGGCAGTATCCGTAACCACGAACCAGCGGCGCTAAGGAAGGTTTTCGAGATTATGGGCTTCGCCGCCGACCGGATTGAAAGTAATTTTGGCCATATGCTTAAGGCCCTCGCTTCCGGCGCGCCACCACACGGCGGTATCGCTCCTGGTCTCGACCGCCTAATCATGATTCTCCAAAACGAGCCCAACATCCGCGAAGTAATTGCTTTTCCTAAAACCGGCGAGGGACGCGACCCCATGATGGATGCTCCGAGCCCCGTCACTAGCGAACAACTTAAAGAGCTCCACATCAAAACTGACCAAGATGCTAAGCCCAGTAAGTGAACCTTTTTCGGTAAAAGTTGACGAGTTCGAGGGGCCGCTTGAACTCCTACTTGATTTAGTAGAGAAGAGGAAGCTGGCGATCAACAAAGTTTCGCTGGCCAATATTGCCGACGAATTTGTCGGCTATATCCAAAAGCTCGAGCAACCCGGAATGGGGGTTCTCGCCGATTTCCTGCTGGTGGCCTCGACTTTGATGCTCATTAAATCGCTAGCTCTTCTACCCACACTCACCATAAGTGACGAGGAAACTTCGAGTATCGAGGATCTCGAGCGCCGCTTAAAAATCTATCAGGTTGTTAAGGACGCGGCCGCGGGTTTGCGTGCCACATTAGGTAAGCAACCTATTTATTTCCGTGCCCACGCTGAACAGGTAATAGTTTTCGCACCAACGCCCGAGCTTACGCTTGAGCGCCTCCAAGCAGCGATCAACGATGTCATCCACAATCTACCCAAGACTGAAGTTCTGCCCCAAACCACAGTCCAAAAGGTGATCAGTCTGGAAGAAATGATCGGTGATTTAACGAGACGGATCGAGGTCGCCGTGGCCACCAGCTTCACCAATCTCGTCAAAGACAAAAAAGATAAAATCAATGTCATCATTGGTTTCCTAGCCCTCCTAGAACTGGTTAAACGGGGGATCATTGAGGTTAAACAGCAGGACCACTTTGAAGAAATTAATATTGAAAGATCAACAACCGATAGCACCCCCCGCTATACTTAAAGCCAAAAAATCTTTATAATGCCACCAATGAACCTGTCGCTTGAAGCCAAAATTGAGGCCATTCTCTTCCAGCAAGCCGAGCCTTTTGCAGTAGAAAAGTTAGCTAAAGCGACTGGCACTACAAGCGAAGAAGTGAGCCAAGCCCTGGAGCGCTTAGAACAAACCTTCGGTGGCCGTGGGACTACCCTCATCAGGAAAAATAACGAGGTTATGCTCGGCACCACGAGCGAGGCCGGCGAACTACTGGGCCAATTGGCCAAGGAGGAGCTTTCGGCCGACTTAGGCAAAGCCGGACTAGAGACCCTATCGATAGTGCTGTATCGCGGACCAATTACCCGGGCGGAAATTGATTGGATCCGCGGTGTTAATTCCAGTTTTATTCTTCGCCACTTGCTCGTGCGCGGTTTGGTGGAAAAAATACCAAATCCAGAAAACAGTCGCAGTCTTTTGTATCGCCCTACGTTTGAAGTAATGTCGCTTTTAGGAATTAGTAAGATTGGTGACCTGCCCGATTATCAGGCCATTACAACCAAACTTAACGAAGTTAAAGATGCCCAAACCCAGTGAACGCTTTGTACTCTTAGCTGCCAGTATCGCCGCTGCCGGCTTTTTTGCCACCGCAGTGATGGTGAGTGGTAGTCAACCACAACCTCGTCAACTTACCACCAACCAAGAGGCTGCCTCCGCGGAATCCGACTCAATAAATTACTCCGCTTTTGCCCATCTTACCCTGGAAGCGAAGGCGGCCATCGTCTATGATCCAGTAACCGGAAAGGTAATTTACGACCTACATAAAAACGCTCAACTACCGATCGCTTCGATTACCAAGGTTATGACTGCGATTGTTGCCGCCGAAAACAGCCGGCCAGACACAATTATTTCTAACCCCGATGGCCAGTGGCGTTTGGCGGACTTAATTGAATACACGCTTGTTTCCTCATCCAACGAAGGGGCTAGATCTTTAGCGCTAGTGGGAGCCAGTCAAGCTTTAGCTTCTCCCGTTGATAGCGAGAAGAATTTTATCACGCTGATGAATAAGAAAGCCAAAGTCTTGGGCTTGGCACAAACTTACTTTACCAATGTTACCGGTCTTGATATTAACAAAACATATGGTGGCTCTTACAGTTCCGCTGAAGACATCGCCAAACTTCTAACCTACGGGCTTAAAGAGCACTCGGATCTCTTGGGAGCAACACGCCAACCAGCTCTCGACAGAACTACTCTCGATACTACTCACCATGTAGCGATTAACACCAACGAGCTTACTGGCCAAATCCCCGGGCTCTTAGCTGGCAAAACTGGCTTCACGGATGTGGCCAGTGGCAACTTGGCCATCGCTTTTGATCGAGGGCTTAACCAGCCATTGATAATTGTGGTCCTCGGTTCAAGCTTGAACGGACGTTTTAATGACATGAAACATTTGGTAGCTGCAAGCCTTACGGCCTTCTAGAATTATGGACGGACTAATCAACGTTTTAAAAGTTATTGCTCCGACAACTGTGGCTTTCTTCGTTGGCATCGCCCTTACCCCCTTCCTCACCAACTATCTTTATAAGCACAAAATGTGGAAGAAAAAAGCGGGTAAAATTGCTCCCGATGGGCGAGCGACACCGATTTTTGACAAACTCCACGAGCAAAAGGAGGTTGGCACGCCACGTCTGGGTGGAGTTATTATCTGGGCTTCGACTCTAATCACGATAATTATTTTTGCACTCATTGCCGAGTTTGCCCCCACCCCACTCACAACTAAACTTAATTTTCTTAGTCGTAACCAGACCTGGCTACCGCTCTTTACACTCATCGTCGCTTCTCTAATTGGTCTCGTCGATGACTTAATTGAAGTAGGAGTAAAATCGGATGGCTCAAGTGGCGGGCTCTCATTTAAGAAACGCTTATTTATGGTTAGCATTCTCGGACTAATTGGCGCGTGGTGGTTCTTTTTTAAACTTGAGAGCTCAGAAGTTTTTGTTCCATTCCTTGGCCTACTTGATATCGGCTGGCTGGTTATACCCCTCTTTGTGATCGTGATGGTTGTATTGTTTTCTAGCAGTGTGATAGATGGTATCGACGGCTTAGCCGGGGGAGTGATGGCGATTATTTTTGCCGCTTACGCCGGCGTTGCCTTCTTTCAAAATCAAATTGACCTGGCCGCTTTCTCGGCCGTGCTAGCCGGTGGCACCTTAGCCTTCCTATGGTTCAACATTCCGCCGGCCCGCTTCTATATGTCGGAGACCGGAATCCTTGGTCTCACTACTACGCTTACCGTTATTGCCTTCCTCACCGATTCAGTTTTTATCTTACCAATTATTGCTTTTCCGCTTTTTGCCACGGTAATTTGTAATATCATCCAGCTCGGGTCTAAACGTTTACGTAATGGTAAAAAGGTTTTCTTGGTTGCTCCACTCCATCACCACTTTGAAGCGCTTGGCTGGCCAGCTTATAAAGTAACCATGCGCTACTGGATTATTGGTATCGTAACCGCCGTGATCGGCATGATCATCGCCCTCATTGGGCGTTAGTGTTATGTCGCGCAAGCTCAGTCGACGATTTTTTTTCTACATTCTCTGGGTTGCTTGTTTAGGCTTTTTTATTTTCTCTTCTGCCGCACTAGGCCTGCTCGCGCGCGACGGAGCCAGCGTTTCCCATGTATTAGGTAAGCAATTTTTAATCTTAGTTGCGGCGGTTATTATTATGATGGTAGTAGCCAAAATCGATTACCATGTTTGGCGCCAGAGTGCCGCCATCCTCTTTGGTGTTGCTCTGGTTCTAACCCTCTTAGTCCTAATACCGGGCTTGGGCTTTCAAGCTGGTGGTGCGCGTCGGTGGCTCTCGTTGGGTAGTTACACTTTTCAGCCGACGGAGATTCTTAAATTAGGCTTCATTTTCTTTCTTTCGGCTTTTTTAGCAAAAAACCAGCAACGCCTAACCGATTGGCGCTACGGCCTATTACCCTTTCTCATCTGTACCATATTGGTAGGCTCGATTGTGCTGTCGCAACCCGACATCGGAACTTTTAGTGTGATTGCTGCCAGCGGGGGAGCAATCTTACTAGTTTCTGGTATTCGGTGGCGACAAATCTTACTAACTATTTTAATCGGGATTATCGGTCTTTCAGTTTTTATTTCTCTCAAACCTTATGCCCGCGAGCGAGTAGAAACATTTCTCAATCCGGAGGTCGGCCACCTTGACTCGTCGTACCAGATCAACCAATCACTCATTGCCATCGGTTCCGGTGGATTATTCGGCCGCGGCTTTGGCCAGAGCGTCCAGAAGTTCTACTTTTTACCCGAACCAATCGGTGACTCAATTTTTGCGGTAGCCGGTGAGGAATTTGGCTTCTTGGGTAGCCTAGTGATTATTAGCGCGTTTCTAATCTTTGGTCTCTGGGGACTTTCAGTGGCTGCACGGGCACCCGATCTCTTTGGCCGACTGGTTGCCACCGGCCTGACAATCCTCATTGTTTCTGGCGCTTTTGCCAATATTGCCTCAATGGTAGGACTAATCCCACTCACAGGAATTCCCTTAATCTTTATTAGCCACGGTGGGAGCGCGCTACTGTTAGCTCTAATCGAATGTGGTATTATGCTCAACATCTACCGGCAAAGCGCGGTTAAATCCCAAGTATGAAAATTATATTTACTGGCGGCGGCAGTGGCGGTCATTTCCACCCAATTATTGCGGTCGCCGAACAAGTTAAACATTTGGTCGAAAAACGACGACTTGTTAACGTTAAACTTTATTATCTCTCCACCGCGCCATACGACGAAGATGTACTCTTCGAACATAATATTGAGTTTCGGCAGGTGCAGGCTGGTAAATGGCGACGCTACTTTTCGCTTAAAAACTTTTTTGACATCTTTAAAACTGCGATTGGGATTATCAAAGCGATTTGGCAGGTCTACCTTATCTATCCTGACGTTATTTTTAGTAAGGGGGGTTACGCCAGTTTTCCGGTAGTAGTTGCCGCTAAGTTTTTAAAAATCCCGCTCATCATCCACGAGTCGGACTCTCGCCCCGGCCGCGCCAATCTGTGGGCCAGCAAATTCGCCCGCCGAATTGCCGTTTCTTACCCCGAAGCAGTTAATTACTTCCCTAACGACAAAACGGCTGTCACGGGTAATCCCATTCGTGAAGAGTTATTAACACCACTCAAAAACGGTGCTCGCGAGTTTCTTAAGCTCGACGCCGAACGACCAGTTGTATTCGTTACCGGTGGCTCTCAAGGCGCCACCACACTAAATGATGTGGTGATAGATGTCTTGCCTCGCTTAGTGGAAAAATACGCGGTCATCCATCAGGTCGGCAGTGCCAATCTCGCTGAAACGCGCGCGCGCGTCGGGGTGGTCTTAGCTAAAAATCCGAACGCCAAGCACTATCAAATATTTGATTATTTAGACCCTACAGCGATCCGGATGGTAGCCGGAGTAGCGAGCGTAATTGTGTCGCGCGCCGGCTCTTTTGTGTTTGAAATAGCAGGGTGGGGGATACCCTCAATCTTGGTCCCCATTCCCGAGTCGATTAGCCACGATCAGCGTACTAACGCCTTTACCTACGCTCGCTCCGGCGGGGCTATCGTCATTGAGCAAGAAAACTTAACACCCTCCGTTCTAGCAGGGGAGATTGATCGCCTAATTAGTGATCCAAAAATATTAGAAAGAATGAGTGAAGGCGCCAAAACTTTTGCCCGCCCCGACGCCGCGAAAACCATCGCTGAAGAACTCGTCCGCAGCGCCCTCGAACACGACGCATAAAAAAAACCGGCCCGATGACCATCGGGACGGGGGTGGGAGAAAAGGTGGGCACATTACCA